>CAMBPO010000019.1 GCA_945869725.1 Klebsiella pneumoniae | reverse complement strand
ACCGCCGGTCTGTTTTCTGCTGTGATTGCCGGCTGGGCCGCCTCTGGTCCGATCGGCTCATCTCCTGTCACCCGAGAGGTAACTCTATGAATGAAACCATACTGCTGGATCCAACGGCAGAAAACGCCCCGGCGCAGCGCGCACGTCTGCCAAGGCCTGACACGCTGCACAATAAAGTCGTAGGGCTGCTTGATATCTCCAAACCACGCGGCAATGTTTTTCTCGACAGGATTGAAGAACAATTGACGGCGCTGGGTATCGAGGTGAAGCGTTACAGCAAACCCACGTTTACCCGCCCGGCTCCCACAGAGCTGAAGCAACTCATGGCTGCTGAAGTCGACCTGCTGGTGGAAGGACTGGCTGACTGAGGATCGTGCACGTCGTGCTGTATGCATGACATTGCTGATCTGGAGTCTCGCCAGATACCCGGAGTAGGAGTTGCTTCCAGTGAATTTGTTGACGCGGCTGCTGCACAATCCAAGGCGCTGGGTTTTGATCCCGCCATGGTGTTTGTGCCGCATCCGATACAGAACCGAACCGACGCAGAAATGCGTGTCCTGGCTGACGAAGCGCTGGGTGCGATTCTGCGCCTGTTGCGCTCAGACGGGGACTCTGACGGGGACTTTGACGGAGACGCCGCACAAAACTGACACTGTCAATTCAAGGTGGGTGTGCGTCGCATCATGTCATCAGAACTGATTCGCCACCCACCTGCCGTGGACAAGGTGCTGGCCTGGCCAGCCATGCAAGCTTTGATTACCTGCCATGGCCGCACGTTGGTGCTGTCGTCATTGCGCGCAGGCCTGCAGCAATGGCGGCAAGGTGACGTCGACGATGACCGCAGTCTGCTGGTTTGGGTGCAGGCGGATGTGCAGCGCCGCCTGGCTCCGTCCTTTATACCTGTGTTCAACCTTACCGGCACGGTGTTACACACCAATCTGGGCCGCGCGCCGTTACCGCCGGAAGCCATCAAAGCCATCTCCGATGTCGCCAGTGGCGCCAGCAATCTGGAATATGATTTAAACACCGGCAAACGTGGTGACCGCGATTCCCATGTGGAGCGCTGGATCTGTGAACTGACCGGCGCTGAAGCCGCCACCGTGGTCAACAATAATGCGGCGGCCGTATTATTGGTGCTGAACTCGCTGGCCAGACGCCGGCAAGTCATTGTGTCACGCGGTGAACTGATTGAAATCGGCGGCTCTTTCAGACTGCCTGATGTGATGGAGCGTGCCAACTGTCAATTGCATGAAGTCGGCACCACCAATCGCACCCACGCGCACGACTATGCTGATGCAGTGAATCCGCGCACTGCACTGCTGCTCAAGGCACACACCAGCAACTATGCAATTCAGGGTTTCAGCCAACAGGTCGGTGAGCAGGAACTGGCGCAGATTGCCCATCAGCATAACCTGCCCTTGGTGGTTGATCTGGGAAGCGGTTCACTGATTGATCTGCGATCACTGGGACTGCCGGCAGAACCGGTGGTCAGGGATGTCGTGGCCGCCGGTGTTGATGTGGTGACCTTCAGCGCTGACAAACTGCTGGGCGGCCCACAGGCCGGAATCATTGCCGGACGCGCGGAGCTGATCAGTAAAATACGCAAAAACCCTCTTAAACGTGCATTACGCTGCGACAAACTCACCCTCGCAGCGCTGGGCGCGGTGCTGAAACTGTATGCCAACCCTGACACTCTAACCTTGCGTATCCCGACCTTGCGTCTGCTGACGCGCAGTCAGGCAGCGATTCAGCAAACCGCCAATGTGCTGTTGCCGTCTCTGCGCGACTGGGCCGGCGCGGAGTTTGTGGTCGATACCTGCGAGGTGCACAGTCAGATTGGCTCCGGTTCACTGCCACTGGATCGGCTGCCCAGTGTTGCGTTGCGTCTGCGCAGCGCTCAAGGCAACAAACGCACACAGAGTCGTATGGTGCGCGATCTTGCCCTGCGGCTGCGACAGTTGCCGCAACCGGTGATCGGCCGCATCGCCGAGGACAGCCTGCTGTTGGATTGCCGCTGTGTGGAAGATCCTCAGCCATTGTGCTCGCAGTGGCTGGCCGCTGCGGCTGTCGCTGAGACTGCCACGTGATCATTGCAACGTCCGGCCACGTTGATCATGGCAAGACCACACTGATCAAAGCGCTGACAGGCAAGAATACTGATCAGCTGCCTGAGGAGCAGCATCGGGGCATGACTATTGATCTGGGGTTTGCCTGGCTGCATGACCCCTTGGCCGGGGCAATCGGATTTGTTGATGTCCCCGGACATGTGCGTTTTATCAGGACGATGCTGGCTGGCATCGCCGGTGTGGATGCTGCGCTGTTGGTTATCGCCGCCGATGAAGGCCCCATGCCGCAGACTCAGGAACATCTGGTGCTATTGGACTTGCTGGGAATCAAGCGCGCCATTGTGGTAATGAGCGCCATTGACAGGGCCAGCCCGGCACAGAGAAGCGCCTGTCATGCCGCTATCCAGAAGTTGTTGGTCGGCAGCAGCCTCGCGGGTTCGCCCGTTATCGAGGTTTGTGCGCCCAGCGCAGAAGGCATCAGCAATTTGTTGACTGCCATTCGCACACTGGCATCCACGATCACCCTGCGCACTACGGCAGGCCATCCGCGCTTCTTAATCGACAGACGCTTCAGTGTGCCAGGGGCGGGCTGTGTGGTGACCGGCACCTTGCTCAGCGGACAATTGTCACTGGCTGATCAAAAAAATAGCGATCTGCACATCGGTACTGAGCAGGCGCTGCCGGTGCGGCTGCGCGCCATACAAATCGACGGACAACCCGTCTCTGAGCTGCGTGCCGGACAGCGCGCGGCCCTTAATCTGACCGGTGATTTCAACAGCCGGCACCCGCAGCGCGGGGACTGGCTGTTGGCCGGTGCGCTGTTCCATAGCAGTGCGCGCATGGATATACAGTTACGCTTGCTACCCGATACCCGCATTCACCGCGGCACGCTGCAATTTCTGACCGGCGCCAGCGCCATCAACGGCCAACTGGTCTGGCTGGATGAAGTGGCAGGCCTCGCGCAGGTACTGCTTGATCAGCCCGTGCATACGCTGGTCGGTGATTGCCTTATTGTGCGCGAACCCTCTGCCAACCGCACACTTGGCGCAGGACGGGTACTGGATCCGGTAGGTGGACAACGCGGCCGCAGTAAACCAGCCGCCATACAGCGACTGAAAGCCTTGTGCACGGCAAGCCATGCTTTAGCAGCCTTGACCGTGGAAACTGAACATTTGATTGAAGTCGATGTACCGGCATTTGCACAGCGCTGGAATCTGCGTGCAGATGAACTCGACGCCACCCTGCATGCCGCCTGCGTGATACAACTGGGTCACTACGCATTAAGCACGCTGCAACTGGCAAGGATTGATGCCTGTCTGCTGGAGAGCGTGCGTCAAGCCCACCAGTCTCAACCCATGCTGCCGGGTATTCATCAGCAGGAGCTACTTCGCACGTCAGTCCCCACTTTATCCCGTGATACCGGCTTGCGGGTACTGAAACGCTTATTGAGCTGCGGTCAATTGCAGCGGCGGGGATCAATTATTGCGCTGCCCGGGCACACACCCACACTGGCGCCGGAAGACGAACTGCTCTGGCAACGCGTCCGTGACGCACTGATGCCCGCAGGTCTGTGCCCTCCCATTGTTGGCGAGGTGGCAGAACAGCTAGGGTTGGAACGGGAGTCGATGCTGAGCTTTATGCAACATCTGCGGCTGTGGGGTTATGTGCTCGATGTTGCGCCTAACCGTTTTTATCTGGCAGAAAGTCTGGACGATCTGGCAGCGGTTGCGCAGGCACTGTGCCGGGAAAGCCCGGATGGCAGTTTTTCTGCGGCCGATTATCGTGACCGCGCGGCAATTGGCCGCAATCTGACCATCAAGGTACTGGAATACCTGGACCGTGCCGGAGTTACGCGTTATTTCCGGCAGCGGCGAGTGATGCATAACGCCTATCGCCACCCGGGGGATGACGAATTGGCGTAGACTCTCGGTCATGGAAGGACATCGTCCCCGGTGGGGCGCCCGGACTTCAACTCCGGTGAGATGCGCAACGCGCGTCTGGTGGGTTCGACTCCCATGTCCTTCCGCCATTCAAGCCTTACTCAATTTCTATTAAGACTTCACCCGGTGTCACCCGATCGCCTTTGCTGACATGCACCGCTTTGACAACACCGGCAATGGTCGCATGGATTTCGGTTTCCATTTTCATGGCCTCCGTGATTAATACCGCCTGCCCTGCCCTGACCGGCTCACCCTGTTTGACCAGCACTTCAACAATATTGCCAGGCATACCCGTGGTGACATGACCGGGTTTATTGGCGCGTTGACGCGCGTTACCGCCAGCACTCACATAGGCATTGGTCGGCTCAAACAACACCTCTTCCGGCATGCCGTCGAGGGTCAGATAAATACGGCGCTTACCATGCTCACGGCTTCCAACACCGGTAATGGCGACCTGATAGGTCTCTCCATGAACGTCGATGATAAATTCCGTTGCCACGCCTTCATCAACGGCTCTGCCACTCCTAATAACCGGCAACAAAGCCTCGGGCACCAAGGTTCCGGTGGCTCGCTGTTCCAGAAACTGACGGCCGATATCCGGGAACATGGCAAAGGTCAGCACATCCTCCTCAGTTTTGGCCAGTTCACCGATGTCTTTGCGAAGCTTATCCATTTCGGCTTTGATCAGATCGGCGGGCCGACCTTCAATCACATCCTCATTACCGATCGCCTTGGTGCGCACGGCGGCATCCACCGGTGCCGGTGGCTGGCCGTAGCCGCCCTGCAGATAACGCTTTACCTCATTGGTGATGGTTTTATAACGTTCACCGGTGAGCACATTCAGCACTGCCTGAGTACCCACAATCTGTGACGTGGGAGTTACCAGCGGAGGATAACCAAGGTCCTTGCGAACACGAGGGATCTCCGCAAACACCTCGCGAATGCGGCCAAGGGCATTCTGCTCTTTTAATTGGTTTGCCAGATTGGACATCATGCCGCCCGGTACCTGATTGATCTGCACCGAGATATCTTCACGGGTGAATTCACTTTCAAACTGATGATATTTTTTGCGTACTTCCCGAAAGTAATCCGCAATCTCGGTCAGTAATTCCAGATCAAGCCCGGTGTCCCACTGTGTGCCGCGCAATGCCGCGACCATGGACTCGGTGGCCGGATGGCTGGTACCCCAGGCAAACGATGAGATGGCGGTATCAATGTGCTGCGCACCGGCCTCAATCGCCTTTAACTGACACTGATCGGCCATGCCCGCAGTGGCATGGCTGTGTATAAAGATTGGCAAATCAATCGCCGCTTTGATGGCTTTTACCAGATCGTACGTCGCATACGGCGTCAACAGTCCCGCCATATCTTTGATGGCAACAGAGTCAGCACCCATATCCTGCAACGCCCGCGCCTGTGCGACAAACAGTGCCTCGGTGTGCACAGGGCTGGTGGTGTAACAAATGGTGCCTTGGGCGTGTTTGCCAGTCTTTTTAACTGCACGGATTGCTGTTTCCAGATTGCGCAGGTCGTTCAAGGCATCAAACACGCGGAATACGTCGATGCCGTTAGCAGCAGATTTCGCCACAAAGGCCTCCACTACATCGTCTGCATAATGACGATAACCCAATAAGTTCTGACCACGCAGCAGCATCTGCAACCGTGTATTGGGCAGCGCTTCGCGCAACTGTCGCAGTCGCTCCCACGGATCTTCCTTCAGGAAGCGCACACAGGCATCAAAGGTCGCTCCCCCCCACACTTCCAGCGACCAATACCCAACTTTGTCCAGTTTTGGACAAATCGGCAGCATGTCCTCGGTGCGCATGCGCGTCGCGATCAGTGACTGGTGTGCATCGCGCAGGATGATATCGGTGACGTGTATCTTGCTCATGAATGTTAGCTCCTTGTTCGCGATGACTCAGATACCGGCATGGGCGGCCAACGCGGCAGCAATGGCCAGCGCCAGCTCGCTGGGGTTGCGTTTTTCTGAGTAATTGAGCAGCTGTGGGTGAGTGGGTACAAAACTGGTGTTGAATTCACCGCTGCGAAAATCCGGGTCCTGCAGAATTTCCTGATAATAGCGCGCTGTGGTTTTCACGCCCTGTAGGCGCATGTCTGCTAACGCACGAGAACCACGATTCAGCGCCTCCTCCCAGGTTAACGCCCACACCACCAGCTTCAGGCACATGGAATCGTAATACGGCGGAATGGTGTAACCGGTATAAATAGCGGTATCGGTGCGAACACCGGGGCCGCCGGGCGCGTAATAGCGTGTGATGCGGCCAAAACTGGGCAGAAAGTTGTTCTTGGGGTCTTCGGCATTGATACGGAACTGCAGGGCAAAACCCCGGAAACTGATATCTTCCTGGCGGTAACTTAATGGCAGGCCCGCCGCCACCCGAATCTGTTCTCGCACGATATCCACGCCGGTAATCTGTTCAGAGATGGTGTGCTCAACCTGAACACGGGTGTTCATTTCCATAAAGTAAATTTCGTGACCGGTGACCAGAAACTCTACGGTGCCCGCATTTTCGTAATTCACCGCTTTGGCAGCACGTACCGCCAGTTCGCCGACATACTGCCTTTGTTCGGGGGTCAGTTGCGGGCTTGGTGCAATCTCAATCAATTTCTGATTACGGCGCTGAATGGAGCAGTCGCGTTCAAACAAATGGATCACATTGCCGTGGCTGTCTGCCAGAATTTGTACTTCGATATGCTTGGGATCAACAATACACTTTTCCAGAAACACTTCAGCAGAGCCAAAAGCTTTGGTGGCTTCGGAGATCACACGTGGATACTGCGCGCGCAGTTCATCGGCATTGTCACAACGCCGAATGCCGCGTCCACCGCCTCCGGACGTGGCTTTTAACATAATCGGGTAACCGATGTGTTCTGCCTCGCGCAGCGCGTGCTCCAGATCAACAAGATTACCCTCGGTTCCAGGCGTTACCGGCACACCCGCCGCAATCATGCTGGCGCGTGCCGCCGTTTTGTCACCCATCTTTGCAATGACATCGGCATCAGGCCCAATAAAACGAATACCCCGCTCTGCGCAGATACGGGCAAACTCGGCATTCTCAGACAAAAATCCATAACCCGGGTGAATCGCATCGCAACCGGTTTGCACGGCCAGATTCACCAGTCGTCGGGCATCCAGATAACCGGCCAACGGATCTTCCCCCAGAGAGTAAGCCTCATCTGCGCGTTTAACGTGCAATGCGTGACGATCTGGCTCGGTGTAAATGGCTGCTGAGCGGATATTCATTTCCGCGCAGGCGCGCACAATGCGCACGGCAATTTCACCTCTGTTTGCGATCAATATCTTTTTCAGCATCTCGCTAGCTCCCTGACCAATACGTCCAACACTATTACAGCACAGCCAAAAGCGAAAATAGCTTTTACTTGTGAGTTGCATAAGGCTTACCTTATAGATAACTAAATCCAACCAGCCTTACTGACAGGAAACAACCGTAGAATGGCTTTTACCCTCTCTCAACTGCTGAATCGTCTGTCGTTCCGGCAGCTACAAGTCTTCGATGCGGTCTACAAACTCAAGGGATACAGTCGCGCAGCGGAGGAATTAGGGCTCACACAACCGGCCGTCAGCGCCCAGATCCGGCAGTTGGAGCACGCCATAGGCCAGCCGGTCTTTGAGTACATCGGTAAAAAACTCTATGTCACTGCCGCGGGGGAACAGTTGGCTGGCCGGGTCAGTTCGATATTTGCCGACCTCGAAAGCTTCCAGATGGAATTGGCAACACTGCACGGCCAGACCCGCGGGGAGCTCAGACTCTCTGCTGTCAGTACTGCTCAGTATGTTGTTCCCTATCTTCTGAAAGGTTTTCTGGAGCAATACCCTCAGGTTCAGGTGCAACTCCAAGTGGTCAACCGTGCCAAAGCGCTGGAGCGTCTGCATGAAAATCAAGATGATCTGGTGATCATGGGCATGGTGCCGGAGGCGCTTTCGCTGAATATCCTGCCGTTTCTGGATAATCTGCTGGTACCGGTCGTGCGTGCAGGAGATGAATTACTCAACAGGACTGCACTGGACACACAGACCTTTCTGGACGCAGGCCTGCTGATCCGTGAACGTGGCTCGGGCACCCGCCATGCGCTGGAACAATGGTGCACGCGCCACCACTATCGTCTCACTCCAAGACTGGAATTGGGTTCCAATGCTGCGGTAAAACATGGTGTGCTGGCGGGCCTGGGTGTGGCTGTGCTGCCCAAACTCAGCATCAATGCTGAGTTGCGCCTGGGTGAACTTGCCATTCCAGTGCTCGAAGGCTTCCCGCTACGCCGTTCGTGGAGCGTGGTGTATCCGGCCGGCAAACACCCTACTCCGGTGATGAGAGCCTTTCTGGCATATGTAAAAAGCACCATGAATCAGCTGCAACACAGTCTGTATGGCGACGCGTAACCAGCTTGGCAAGCATCACTGGCCGGTCGCGATCGGGCGGTCTGCGCGGGTTATCCATTCGCTCCACGAACCGGGGTACAGTTTTGGCATCGGCAATCCGGCGACCACCGCCGCCAGGATGTTATGGCACGCTGTTACCCCGGATCCGCAGTAACATACCCGCTGCTGACCTTCAGATAACACCGGGAAACGCTCCAGCAACTGCTGCGCCGGGCGCCAGCGACCGTCGGCGCCCAGATTCGCCAGACATGGCAAGCACAATGCACCGGGAATATGGCCGGCAACAGGATCAATAGGTTCCACTTCACCGCGGAAACGTTCAAGCGCGCGGGCATCCAGCAATTGCAGATGCGCATCACCTTGCAGTATCTGCGCCGCATCAACCACCAGACTGTTATCCGGTCGCGCCACGAAGTCACTTGGCCAGGGGCGAACACCAATGTCGACCAACAGTTCCCTACCTGCTTGTCGCCAGGCAGTAATACCACCATCCAGCACAGACACCTGATGATGCCCCAGCCAGTTCAGCATCCACCACAAGCGAGCCGCATACACACCGGGACCATCGTCATAAATGACCACGTGATCGCTTTTTCGCAAACCAAGTTCACGCAAACGCGCTTCAAACTCGCCCACATCAGGCAGTGGATGCCGCCCCGTTTCACCGGGAACCACCGAGGCTGACATATCTTTGTCCAGATCCATGTACAGCGCCCCGGGAATATGAGCGCTATCGTAGGCTGCCCGTCCGTACCCGGTATCTTCCAGCTTGAAGCGGGTGTCAACGATTAACAGATTGTCATCCTTCAACATGGTTGCCAATTGCTCAACGCTGATTAATGCAGACATGGACGGCTGATGCTTACTCATTACGATCACTTCGCTGGTTTGCTTCTGGAATTTACAGTTTAACGATTGTTATTGTGCGGATGCCAGCGACTCCTCGACGAACACTGGTCTGCGGCATTTTAAACGGGTATTCTAAACCCTCCTTTTTTTAACCCTCTTGGAGCTTTTTTCATGAAACCCTTTCTGAAAACCTCGCTGATCTCAATAGTCGCAGGCATCCTGGCGATTGGCCAGGTTGCAGCGCAGGAAAACACCGCGCTGCGCGCTGCAATTAATGGCGAAAATCGCTCTGAAGCTAACAAAGCTCGAGATGCGTATCGCAGCCCCTACGAAACGCTGACCTTTTTTGGTGTAGAAGCCGACGATGTAGTCATTGAGGCCTGGCCGGGCGGTGGCTGGTACACCGAAATCCTGGCTCCCTTCCTGAAAGAAGAAGGTCAACTGATAGGCGCGACCTACGATCGTAGCGCCACCCCGCTGGCAGCCTGGATGACCGGATCAAACACAACCTATGGACGCCTGCTGGAAAGCGATCAGGCGATTTATGGCGACGTGATGATTGCTGAACAACTCACCCAGTCTCAATCGCTTCTGGCAGATCCAGGCACTGTGGACGTGATACTGGATTTCCGTAATGCTCACAACTGGTTGGGCATGGGCGCGGAGAATGTGGTCAAGGCCTGGCACGCAGCGTTAAAGACCGGTGGCGTTGTTGGCATCGAAGACCACCGCTGGCCAGCAGATCAGCCTCTGGTCGCGGGCAATGGCTATATTCATGAAAAGCAACTGATAGACCTGATGACCGCTAATGGATTCACCTTCGCCGGCAGCTCGGAAGCCAACGCTAACCCGAATGATCCCAAAGATCATGCTGGCGGCGTCTGGATGTTGCCACCCACACTGCGTGGTGTTTCTGATGCAGATCGCCCCCGCTTTCTTGCCATCGGCGAGAGCGATCGCATGACCCTGAAGTTCGTTAAAAACTGATTGGCTGCATCAACGGGCCGCGGCGGCCAGTCCTGCCGCCGCGTACCGATACTCCATCCACAGCAGAAACTGAAGTCCAAAAATCAACGAGGCGCTCAGCAGGTGTGTAGGCTGGACAAAAGCCGGCATACCCAGATGACCCAGTGTTGAGCCAGAGATGATTGCGCACACCACCGCAGACAATATACCCAGTGCCAGTCTTGTCAGGCTGTGATTCAACCCGATGGAACGCCACAACATCCACACCAGCCACGCATTGGAAGCCAGTACGACCGCTGAAAATGTGCGATGTACGTAAAAAAACCACGGCAGAGCCGATACCCAGGCTGAGCGTTCTTCACCAACCGTGTGGTTGAGGTAGTCCACCATTTCACGCACCTGAGTTCCCATGGTGACCTGGACAACGGTCATCACCAACACAGCGTAGAGCAGCTTGGTAAAGCGGGGATCCAAGGAACTCAAGGCGCCCGAATCGACAACGCCACGACGACCTCTCGCCAGGGCATATAAGAGTGTTGCGACAATGGCCAGTGCCATCAGCATGTGGACTGTGATCATACCCGGCTGCAGATTTGATGCGACAACACGCGACCCCAGCCATCCCTGATAAATTACCATCAGCAGGGCCGCAACCGACGCAATCATGATCTTGCGATCATATTGGCGAAGCGAAATGGATTTCCACGCCGTCGCCAGAATCAGCAAACCAATGCTGACACCTAACAAGCGATTGAGGAATTCTGTCCAGGTTTTAACTGGGTTAAACCGCGTCTCTGCATAGCCACGATCAGCATAAATTTCCTGATAGTTGGCGGGCAGTTGAGATTCATTGAATGGAGGAATCAGTCGACCAAAACAGGTCGGCCAATCTGGGCAGCCCATGCCAGCGCCTGATGCTCGCACCGATGCACCGACCAGGATCAAAAAGTACACAGCACAGATAGTAATCACCGCCAGGCGGCGCCAGGATTTCAAAGCAGGCGTATCTACAGTCATAGTGTCCGTCGCGGCCGGAGGCCGATTAACTTCTAAAGTTTTTGGGTGATGGGGTCGTTTGTGGCAACGCACCCGGGGGGACGGTCTTGTTATAGCCGGATTTTACTCCGACTGTCCCGAGCGGTAAACCGATGGAGTGACCTGATAAGTATCTTTAAAGGCTTTATTAAACGAGGACAAAGACGAATAACCCACATCAAGGGCAATACTTGAAATCGGAATATGCTGATCCTGCGGATCCAACAGACGACGCGCCGCTTCCTCAATGCGATATTGGTTCAGAAACTGATTAAAATTGCGGTAATGCAAGGACTGGTTGATGAGTTTACGCAGTCGGTACTCCTGAACAGACACCTTGATCGCGAGGTCGCCAATGGTCAATCCCGGCTCCGCATACAAACGCTCCTGTTGCATGGCTTTGAGCACGCGATCGATCAACAACTGATCCTGGCGCGACACAGGTGATGCACCGACTGAATGATCTTCCTGCAATGGACCAACCGCTGCAGAGCTATTGGCTGTCGCCATCCCGGGCGCCGGTTGATCACCGGCCATATGAATCAATTGAGGTGTGTCTTTGTGAATCTGGAACATCCCCAGATTGATAAACAGGATCAGCAGAAAAATCACAAAGAAGTACAAACTATCCAACTGGGGACTTCCAAGCATGAAAAAGCCCGAACCAATAATCAGACCAACAATACTACCCATGCCAACTGCAAAGGGCATGCGCAATTGCCTGCGTAACTCCACCAGATCTGAATCCCGTCCACGGCTGGCCATGTAAACAACATGACAAGCCAACAGCATCATAATCAGCTGAGGGATATTAAAAAACATCAGGAAGAACAGACTGCCGCGCATCTGGCTGCCATCGTAAAGCCATAGCCCAACCGCACGAAGCAGCAGATACGACACTATCAATATCCAGATACCTTTATGAATATGGGGATTGTCTTCAAACATGTAGCGGGCGATTACCCATAAAACAGCTGGCGCCATGACCGCAATCATGCCCAACACGGTATCCATGCCTGGCAGATTCAGTTCTGGCTGGCGTGAAAGAATATAGGCGGTACAGCAGAAACAGAACAACGCAATGAGGTGAGCGAGACGCTTACCTGGAAAATACACCAGATACAGGCAGGCAAGAAACAGCAACTGGGATATTGCCAGATAGCTGCTGGCAGAGTGCATCCAGGCCATGAGTTCAGCTCTTGTATTTAGGTTGGGCGTTCAAGATAAATTAGCCTTGAGAGCAAAGCAAGCCTGCGGCGGGCGCCCAATAAAAATGGCCCCAACTCCAGTATGATCAATCGATCGTTCTGAGATTAGGGCCAAAAATCATGTGGTCGGAAGCTGAATCCTGCCACATGATTACCACAACGACATTTCTACGTTGCGGAATATCTTAATGGATCACGGGTTCACATTAACCGTGATGTACTGATCATGATACAGACCACCATCGTCTGCGCGGCCCCAGAGAATGTAAGTGCCGGGCTCGTCGAAGGTCACCGTTGTCTCATAGATACCATCGGCCGGAATGGGCGGTGGTGTCCAGTACGCACCCCAAGGTGAATTGGCGCTGGCACGGGTATCTTCCCAAGGCTTGGACTGCGGTGGGGAAAATTCTGCATCCCCCTCACCACGGAACACATTCCACGACAGGAACAATCCATTGGTTTTACCAACCGTTATCCGCGCAGGTGGACGCTGGAAGCGACGCAATTCGCCGGCAGCGCCTGAGCCAGTGGAACCAAATGCTGAGGCGGTTGCATCACCACGAGGCTTGGGCAAACCGTCATCCTGCACCTGAGTCCTGATAACCAGTGGCTCACCTACACGGGCATTACGCACGTTGTCGCCCATGATGGTGACCACCGGCGGGGTGTTGGCGCGCGACTCAGGCGTACTGGTACCCGCTCCCAAGGATCCAGTTTCCGAGGCGATAACAACGCTGTCGACAATGTAATCTTTTGCCAGTGTTGCGTAAGCGACTCGGGTTTCGCCATTAGGTGAACGTACCGTCCAGGCCAACTCCTTATCACCCCAGTCAGCCGGCACCTGTACCTTGAAGGTAAACCGGTTACGGCGTGGCAGGAAACGAGTGGGCTGCGCTCGATCTGCATCACCCGGTGAGAAGAAATTATTCTCACCCACCGGAATATTCAGCTCCTCGTCCCAGTTCTCATTGTGGTACCCGAACAAGAAGTTGTAGGTACCATCAGCGTTTTGTTCCCAACCTTCATATGCGGGTTCAATGTGCTGACCGCGTTGGTAGGTCTGGGCCATAGCTGACCCCGACCATACCAGCGCGATACTCAGAACAGTTGCAGCTGCAACTGAACAACTCTGTTTAAAGCTTCCAAACATTGCTTACTCTCCCTGAGACTGGCTGACCATGACCGGAGCGCGGCCCAGTTTTTGTTTTTCTTCATCCGTGAGCGTCAGATAGTTAATCTGGGCTTCGGTCATTGATTCCTTCTCTTCGTCAGTCAGTTCAACCGGCGCAACCAGGGGTGCCAGACACAGCGGGCAGCCGATTACATGATCATTCGGCCCAAGGTCAAGCTTGCGGCGTCGATCGGCCATTTCCTGAAGGAACTGATCTTCTGACATCGCGACACGCATACCCAGATCGATAAACATATTAGTCACGGAGCGGTTGCCAGAACCCTGCCAGTTGCGTGAATCAGGCACATTCGGGTTAGTGTCGGTATTGTTCATGTAGCCGACGATATGCAGCACTGTGCCGGTTGGCAGCAGCGGAGCAGAGTCTTCGCCAAAGGTGTATCCGCGAACCCAGTTGTGGTCGTATCCGACACACGACAGCGTCTCAACGGTGTAACCCCAGATGGCTTCAAGACACATACGCTCGCCCGGGGCGTGCAGGTGCGGCTCGAAGGTCACCAATTTTGTTGGCTGAGTCATCACCGCGTAAGCGTGCAACTCCTGTTTGTCCTGATTGCCAGTGATGGAGATATCGACGCCATTGCCCAGACCAAAAACCGCGGGACGGTATTTTGGCTCATAACCTACGGGGTGAAAACGGAAGCCGATTTCCAGGTGTCCCTTGGTGTCTACTCCTGTGGAGTGCAAATGCACAGAATTAGAGACGAGGTATGAGTTAGCGCGCAGCAATCTACCGCCATCTTCATCAAATATATCCGGGTTACGTGCAATTTCATGGACAGGCCAAGGTACCTGTATACCATCGGAGGTACCGTCAGCGTTCAGTACCTGAGTACTCCAGATCATATGGTGAACAATGTTACGTCCACCGACAGTGCCGCCGGCCGCATTCATATCGCGATCGTTTACTTCACGGATTTCTACCGATTTTACGTAGCGGTCTTCAGTCATACCGGTTGGTACGTGAGGAATATCACCCCACCAGTCCGCCGCTCCGCCTTCAACAAAAATATCTTCAGTCCTGATAATCAGGTCAGGTTCACCAGCTGACCAGACTCCGCCTTCCTGAAACACCAGCGGGGTCGGTGCATCAGAAGGATTGCCGCGTGGCACGCCACCGCGAGCCCACTGGGAAATTTTGGCCAGTTCTTCGTCACTCAGCGAGGGATCCTGCTTGTAATCCTGAATACCTACGTCCTTCTCGGCATACCATGGCGGCATGGCGCCAGCACGGTCACGCAGGTGCGTTCGGTATTCAACCAGACCTGCAAACGGAACGACTTCGTCATAGGTTACCAACGACATCGGCGCAACGCCGTCAGGTCTGTGGCAGGTCTGACAGGCACGCTGCAGAATGGGTTCAATATCTTTGTGGAAGGTTACACCTTCAGCGGGGGTCTGTGCAGACACGCTAAAAGGCAGGGCAAGAGCCATGGCGGCGATCAGTCGGGTAGAAAGTAGGATCCTCACGGGACACCTCCTGGTTGTTGTTATGTCGGGAAAACGACCCATTGAATCATGAATCGATTCACATCGTCTTGCTGATTTGTGCAAATGTCTGACGGATTATTTAAAAACAGTTTGCGGAACAAGAAAAGCTGCTGATCGGACATGCCAGCCTTCATGCACCCATGCTATAAAGACAGGGAAATACATACATTAACCCCCTACTAATTTATCGAGACGCTCTGAACAGATGACTGGCACGAAAAAAACAAGAAAAATGGCAGCACTCGTGGTTTTTGCAATCTTGAGCGCGCTCTTCAGCGTCACTGTCTCTGCTCAACATTCAACACACACTTACCGCTACACCGGCACTGTAGAAGTTGAACACCTGCCTGACCATGATGAAGTACTGTCTGCATTGCCTGACTCCCTCATACTGCGCTTCACCGACCAGGTTTCTTTAGTGAAACTGGTGGTTAAAACTGCTGAAGACAAACTGATAGATGTGCAGTTCCGGTATGACCCCACACAAAACCGTGTGTTTATATGGCCACTTCCAGCTCTGCCAGCCTCGGCATGGTACTCCGTCGATTGGGGCGTTATCGATCGTGCGAACATCCTGATGTCCGGCAAGTTTATGTTTGCCGCCGGCCCCGATGCCAAAGCGCCCTCAACGCTGATTCCTGAAGATAATGAAGCACATATCATGGTGCCGGACTACCGGCTAATTGATATTCGGGATTATCAGCAAAGCGCCCCTCAGAACTGATTGATGGATATCATCACAGAGGAAAGTGACAGGCAACAAAGTGGTCTGATACTACGCCTGTCGCCTTCGATTGCGGTTCGTTTTGCTCAGTTTGCCGCACTACTTGCATCAGCGGCTCCTTCTCTGAACACAGTGCTTGTGCGTTCGGGCAACGGGTTCTGAACCGACAGCCCGAAGGCGGATTGGCAGGTGATGGCAAATCGCCGTGCAACAAGGGCAAGCCGTCCTGCTGATGACGCGATAGCGGATTCATATCGGGTATCGACGCCAGCAAGGCGCGTGTGTAGGGATGAGCTGGCCGCGCATACACAGACCCGGTATCGCCTATTTCGCATAACTTGCCTAAATACATCACCGCCACACGATCACTGACATTCCTGACCACCGCCAGATTATGGGCTACAAATACCATGGTGAGCTGGTAGCGCTGTTTCATATCCTCGAGCAGATTGAGAATCTGCGCCTGAACCGACACATCCAGTGCCGACACCGGTTCATCACAAATTAACACATCGGGGTCCAGCGCTAGGGAGCGGGCAATACAGATGCGCTGGCACTGTCCGCCGGAGAATTGATGCGGGCGTCGGTCGGCAACCGCATCAGGATCAAGACCGACAGCCTCCATCACTTCGCGCACACGGGCCTGCTGGCCGGGTCGGCCCCATATCTGCAGACCTTCTGCCACAATATCCTTGACCTTGCGCCGCGGGTTCAGAGATGAAATCGGATCCTGGAAGATCATCTGTAAGGCTGTACGGGTTTGCCGCAAGGCTTCACCGGATAACAGGCCAAGATCCTGACCCTTGAATAAAACCTTCCCTGCAGTGGGCGGCGGTAGTTGCATGATGGCGCGACCCACGGTCGATTTACCACATCCGGACTCCCCTACCAGACCCAGGGTTTCTCCACGCGCCACATCAAGACTGAGGTCAGAAACCGCCAGCACCGTCTGCTTTCCTACTCTGAAATTGACAGACAGATGCTCGATTCGCAACACAATGTCGTCCCGCTCACGTAACTGCAAAGGGGTATGCTGACCAGGTTTGTCTGACATCAATTTGCCCCTCCTGACGCTGACTTGGCCACCGGGAAAAAACACGCATGTAAATGCTCTGTCGGCTTCGCTGACACAATCGACGACTCCGCCACCACAACAGGCGGAGTCTCGCGATGACATCGCTGCTGCGCATACTGGCAGCGCGGGGCAAAAGCACAACCAGGAGAGGGATTATGCAATTGCGGCGGCCGGCCGGGAATCGCGTGTAGACGGGTATGCCCGGGATCAGATATGCGGGGGATGGAATTAAACAAAGCCTCGGTATAAGGATGTCTCATGGCACCGAACAGCGTCGTCGCCGGCGCCAGTTCTACCAGTCTTCCGGCATACATTACCGCAATAATGTCAGCGCGGCTGGCCACCACTCCCAGATCATGAGTGATCAGCAACATGCCCATGCGGCGCTGCGTTTGCTGCCGGGACAGCAAATCGAGTATCTGCTTCTGGACGGTGACGTCGAGTGCCGTGGTGGGCTCATCCGCGATCAATAACGCCGGATCACAAGCCATCGCGATGGCGATCACCACACGTTGACGCATTCCTCCTGACAACTGATGCGGATACTGATCTACACGGTTGGCAGCATCCGGGATACCCACGGCGTCCAGCAATTCTATTGTCCGTTGACGGGCGGCCTGTTTACTCAGACCGAGGTGCTGCTGAAGCGGTTCAGAGACCTGAACACAAATGGTCAACACAGGATTCAGCGCGGTCATCGGATCCTGAAAAATCATGGCGACCTGCGCGCCACGCAGTTTTTGCAGTTCGCGCTCACTCAACCCGGAAATTTCCCTGCCGGATAACACTACGCTTCCCTGACGCTGCGCGACTGAGCGGCGCGGCAATAAATTCATCAATGAACGCGCCATCACACTTTTGCCGGATCCGGATTCACCAACAATGCCCAGTGTCTGACCTTCGCGCAAAACAAATGAGACATCTTCTACGGCATGCACCAGACCTGCCGCACTGTTCAAGCGGATGGTCAGATTGCGGACATCCAGCAGCAACGGCTGCTCTTTGAATTCAGGAGGCGTCACAGATTTGACTCCTTCACATCAAAACGACTGCGCAGCCGATCCCCAACAAAATTAAGTGACAGTACCGTTAAAAACATCGTGATCGAAGGAATCAGGGCAACGTGGACAGCCGTGGCAAGATGGCGTTTGCCTTCAGAGATCATGCCGCCCCAGGTTGGCTGTGGAGCCTCAACACTCAGACCCAGAAAAGCAAGCGCGCTTTCGACAATAATCACCAACCCCATGGCAACAAGCCCATAGGCCAGCAGAGGCAAAACAACATTGGGCAACACTTCCCTGACCAGAATTCTGGTTGTACTGGCGCCCATAGCCTTGGCAGCCAACACGTACTCACGCTGCACCACGGACAAGGTATTGGCCCGCGCCACACGCGCGTAAGCTGGTATCCAAAGAAAACCGATCGCAATCGAGATGGCAAGCAGGCTCTGTCCGATAAACGCCACCAACGCCAGCAACAGCACCAACCATGGAAACGCCAGTATGACGTCAAGCACAGCCATCAGCGCCCGCTCAAAATGGCCACGGAAGTAGCCGGCGATAATGCCCAGCGCACCGCCGACAATCATGCCAATCGTGACGGCAGTCAGCCCAATCACTACCGAGACGCGGGAACCATGCACCAGCCGTGAAAAAATGTCTCGTCCGAGTCCATCCGCCCCCAGCAGGCTTCCTGAAAGTGGACCATCAAGACGATTAGCAATGACCGGGTCGAGCGGATCACGCAGCGGAAGCCAATCTGCAAACATCGCGCAGAAAGCCACAATCGCCAGCCAGAACACCGCCAGCCAGAAACCCGGCCCGAAGCCGCGGCCAAACACCTGCTGCAGCGCCCTCGCGAAGTTCTGTGCCCTGCTTTCAATTTTTGGGCGTTTTTTAGCCGGCATACCGCACCCTCGGATCCAGCAGGGAGTAACACAGATCTACGATAAAATTCACCAGCACGTAAGCAGTGGCGATGAACAACACAATGCCCTGCACCATGAGCAGATCACGCTGCAAGATGGACTGGTACAACAGTCGCCCCACGCCGGGCAACGCAAAAATTTCCTCAACAATGATGGCACCACTGATCACCCCGCCCAGCTGCAAGCCTACTACCGTTAGCAGCGAAAATGACGAAGGTCGCAGGGCATGCCGGGTAAGAATGCGCCAGGATGGCATTCCCTTGGCGCGCGCCAAGGTAATGTAATCCTGCTGAAGCGTATCAATCAGATCGGTGCGCAGCAGACGCATGTACAAAGCCAGCTCAATCATGGCCAGCGACAAGGCCGGCAACAACGCATTGCGCAAGTTATCAAGTGGAGAGACCGAAAATGGAATCCAGCCGGTCGCAGGAAACCAGCCCAGCGTCACCGCAAAAATCAGGATCAGAAAAATGGCCATCATAAACCCGGGCACTGACATCAGCGCAAAACCAATGCCGCTGATGACTCTGTCCAGCTTTGATCCGGCAAACGATGCCGACATCATTGCCAACGGTATCGCCAACACCAAGGCAATCAAAATCGCCATCAGACCGAGCTGCACGGTGACTGGCAGGCGCTCCACAATGGCATCCATCACTAACTCACCGGTCATCGGTGATCTGCCAAGATCTCCGGTCAAAGCACTGCCCAGCCAGTCGAGGTAACGAATCAGCAAAGGCCGATCAAGGCCCATTTCCAGCCTGAGCGCGACGATAGCCTCAGGCGACACACCCGCTCCCAGAATCAGCACAGCAGGATCGCCGGGCAGCAGCCCCACCAGCATAAAAGTAAAAAACGAAACCGCCAGCAAAGTACCTATCAACCATGGCAGCTTTCGCAACAACATGATCATGTTCAGTTGTCCGTGTTCTGGTCGGCACGCTCGGCGGCCAGCGCAGCATCATCAAGCATCCAGACCTGAGCCCAGCTCACCTGCGCAACCGGCATGCCGTCACCAAGACGGCCATCCGGAAACGTCCAATCACTGATGTTTCTGACTCGTGGATTGGCCGCCACTGCTGCAGGTGTCGAACCGGTCCAGGTATTGGGTACCTGCTCCGCCAGCAACAACATAATCTGCTCAACGGCGGCATATCGCGCCTCTAACTCGGGAGCCAGTTGCAGAATTTCAAGATTCTGCTGAATAACCGGGTGCGTAAAGTTGGTGTAATTCAGAGGCTGAACATCCACCGGACCAAAGTCATTGATAAAAATAATGTAGGGATCCTGCTCATTGCTGGAGCGCCAACAGGTCACCATATAGTCGCCACTGATGGCACTTTGAATTTGTGTCGCCTGTTCCACCTGACGCAGACGCACCTCAAAACCAACTGACGCCCACAGCGCCTGATACATCTGTGCGAGGTCGATAAGGCTTTGTTCCGGCAGGCACATCAGTTCAATGGAGACAGCTTCACCGACGGCTTTGCCGTCAGAGCGCTGCGGGTCATTGACGTATTGCTGCAGCAGTTCCCGGGCTTTGGCCTGATCACGTTGCGGCCAGGCTGCTGCAGCCGTGGGGGAATACCAGACACTGTTTTCATTGAAGTACTGTGTCTGTACCGGCGAAATACCGCGCCCGCCGAGCACTTCAATCAACACCTCCGGATCCAGCGACCATGCCAGCGCCTGGCGTATCCGCACATCGTCAACCGGGGCGCGCTGGACATTAAAGATGGCACTGCCACTGCTATTACCAATCTGCTCGTACAAATGAATTCCGGACATCTCCCTTAATCGCGCAACAATATGCTGGCGCAAGGTCTGAATGACATCCATATCGTCCGACATCAGACTAGCCAGCCGCGCATCCTCATCGGGCAAAGGGCGGAAGCTGATCCTGTCAAGGTAGGGTAAACCTTCTCGCCAGTAACGCTCATTGCGCTTGAGCTCCAGCGCATCGTCACGGCGCCAGCTCACCAGCTCAAAAGGCCCGGTTCCCACCGGGTACAAACCTGCTTCATCGCCATATCGTTGCACAGCGGTTGGCGAGACTGGCCAGCCAACCGCACGCGTCAGCATATCCGGAAACGGCACAATCCCTTTAGTCAGAAAATAAACAACTCTCAGTTCATCCACGACTTCAACCCGCTCAACATCACGGATGGAACCAAATGTCACAGACCCCTGACGTTTGTGGAGGTTATCAAAGTTCCACTTTATGGCCTCCGCATTCAGCGGCGTACCATCATGAAAAACCACGCCCGGCCTTAAGGTCAGTGTCCATTGATCAAAGGTGCCGTTGGGGACAAGAGATTCTGCGAGATACGGCTGAAAGCGGCCTTGATGATCAAGGCGAACCAGAGGATCAAACAGCGCCATAGCCACCGTCAGTGCGGCTGGAGCGACGTGATTACCCCTGCCAGGCAACCAGTTATTCGTCTCGCCCTCCAAGGCAACACGCAGATGACCGCCATGGACAGGCGCACCGGGATCAGCCGGGGGTTGATTGTCGCCGATGTCGGCAGGGCCGGAGGGAGCACAGGAAACTGCCAGAAAGCATGTCATTAGAGCAGCAATCGCCAGAAAACGTCTGCCACTTAAACTGCAAGCCATTGATTTTATTGATACTTGCATGATGAACACAAGCCGCCCCCTGTTTTGTTGTTGTGTCAGGTGAGAAAATCTTATTCCTACTTAACAGCAAAACGCGGGTCAAAACAAGAGCGAGTTCCAGCAAGTCTGATCAGTGTAATGTGGCGTGCGGAGGGCGGACCAACACAGCTGCAAAATCCGGATGCAGCAGATCAGTTTGTTTCACCATGAGCAAATCGTGGCGATCAAGTTTGTCGTATTCGCCGATTGACACCACATCGATATCATCCTGCAACACGACTACAACATCCTCACTGTCCATATCGACTACAACACAGCGCTTGAAACCATCCACGGTATTCAGCGCGGCAAAGCTGCCCAGATCACATACATGCGGCGGATAACGCCCTACCGAATCTTCGACGATACCCTCTGAGGCGTAGGCTGTTCCGAATCCGGCAGCCGCCACTACATGAATAATATCGATGATTTCAGGATCAGTCAGATCAACGCGGACAGAATCGAGTGCAGGGGCGTCAGCACCCTGTTGGTGAAAAGTGACCAGTTTCAGAAACAGGCTCATGTCGTCCTGATTCCATTCCAGCATTTCTTCGCGCTCGGAACGACTGCTGTCCGAGGAAAAGCTTACTACGCTGGTTTCGATGGTCAGATCGCGGGACTCCTCTTCCTCATCTTCGGACTCAAAGGGTACAACCATCGACACCATGCAAAAGCCTTCGCTGGATTCGGGGCTGAGACGCCAAAGAAAAGGAATGTTACCGGAGAGTTCAACCATAATGCGTCAGACCCTTTAAAAACGTGTAAAAGTACAATATCACTAGTCTTGATTTTCCACCAGCAGAAAACCGGTTCCAAAACTCAGGATATGGGCATCCTGGTAACAATTCAATGACAGTAATGTGTCGGTAATTCACACTTAAAAACGATCGGCCCAGCCGAAAAAATACACAAAAAAAGTCGGAAAACCGATTGACTCTGGTGAAATTGTTGCGATTTTTTTTGGTGATTTTTATTGTCCACAGAATCTGTGGATAACTCAGTGGATAAGTTGCTTACAACAGCAAAAAATGCTTGCAGGATAGCGCGCCGAGTCAGATTGATCATTTTTTGTACAAGTATATTATTCTTACATTTCAATGATATATGATTTTTAAAGGGCTATACGGCAGCACCGAAAGTCTTTATGCAATTAATTGACATGCCTGACATCAATGTGCATAAAACACCCTGCGCTTAACAGACAACTACAATTTTGAGCGTTTTCTCTATGTTTTTACTACGGTTTTACGCGCACCAATCAGAGCTGCGATGTTGGAAGGCAATGACTGCAAATTCAGTCCCCGGAGAATCAATGCAACTCACATATCTTTACACTGTTATCCCTTCTATTTTATGGGGCATTGTGCTTACCGGCTTGGCAATACGATCAGGAAAGATAGGCGCTGATGGCGGCCTGAACTTGCAATGGCCTTTAATCCTGTTGCGTCTCATCTTCTGTGGCAGGTTTTTTTATTCTGGAAATCAGCCATGACAGAACTTTGATGAGGCTTACCAGTATCGCAGCGGTCAGCAGCACTCCAAACAGCAATAAAACGCTGCCAAGCAGAAAACCAAGCAACTCCTCTCTGGATATATCGTAAGAAACTGTCAAAGCCCACAGTGACGTCAGCGCGATTGCCAGACCTGCAAACGTCGCCCTCATCAAGACAGGAATTCTTCGCCGCTTGGGCCGCTCCTTGGTTGTCTTTTCAGAATTACTCACTGGTGATCTTCCCGGCAGGCTGAATTTTTTGGTGAACTATCACGCTTGACTATGGTTATCAGTGTCAATTGATTTCTTCAAGGTCGACAGCTGTTTTTGAAACTTTGGCTGCCCATCCTGATCAGCAAAACTCACAGTACACAGTGGATATTGCGAACAGCCCCAGAAAACGCCACTCTTGCCTTTGCGTTGTTTCAGCAGATGCCCGCAGGTCGGACATCGCCAAGACTTGGCCGGCTGCCCGTCCTGATCTGCCAGAGTGACCTTACACCCCTTGTTGTAACCGGTACAGTACCAATAGTTGCCATCCGCCCTGACCAGAGGCCGTGTGCAAACCGGGCACCGGAAGCGTTCGTCCGGTGTGGCAGAGGGCTTACCATCGACATCAAACAAACGCTCGTCACAGGCCGGATAAGCAGTGCATCCCCAGAAAGGCCCCATTTTGCCGACAATACGGCGCATTGGCTGCTTACAGCGAGGACAGGGCGTTTGACGCGCAGGCTTCTCCGGGGTGTCAGACGTGCCTGGACAAAACACATCATCAATCATGCGTATCCCTCACAAAGCGCGAATTTACCTGCTCTCAGCTTTTTTGCGTCTGCAGATAATGCGCAAGGCAATCAAGCAAACGGTTGTTCTGAGCCTCAGTACCCACGGTGATACGCAGCTTGTCACGCAACCGGACCTGATCAAAATAGCGCACCAGAATGCCATCATCCTTCAACTGTTGGTACAAACTGAGCGCCAGCTGATCATTGTCTGCGGCAGTACTTTGTGCAGGGACGGATGCCAGTACGAAGTTACTCTGACTGGGCATCACTGCAAATCCCAACTCACCTAACACTTGCGTGAGCCTGGCTCGCTCACTGCGCACCAACGCCCAACTGCTGGCGGCCTGATCGCTGGACTCAATCGCTGCCTGCGCCAACTGTTGCGATAAAAAATCAGTGTTATAACTGTCACGGGTCTTGTACAGCATAGGCTCCAGAAGGGAAGCCGGGGCAATAGCGTATGCGAATCGCAGTCCGGCCAGTGAATACCCCTTACTGAGGGTTCTCAGCAACATGACATTGTCGAATTCATGAATCAACGGCACTGCGTTGTAGGCCAGTTCGGGATCTACAAAGTCTGCATACGCTTCATCAATCACCAGCACGCCTTTGAACTCGGCAGCGAGTTGTCGAAGCTGAACTACTGGCATAATTTTGCCAGACGGAGCGTGTGGATTGACCACAAATGCCAGTTTTGCGCCTTCAGCATTCAGCCGCGCCGCAAAATCCTGCGGCAACGACCAGTCATCTTTCAATGGGATACGTGCGACTTTACAACCCTGCACCGCGGCCAGCACGGGATACAGGGAGTAACTCGGCTCCGCCATCCCCAGAATCTGCCCGGCGTCAACAAAGGTGGTAATCGCCAGTCTCAGCAATTCGTCGCCGCCATTGGTCGCCATGATGTTGTCCCGCCCTACCCCGTGAAACTGAGCGGCGACATCGCGAAAGCCATTGGCATAGGGCTGCGGATAACGGCGCAGATCTTCTACCTTGAGAGCACTCAACACAGCCGCCACCGCTGCCGTGGCAGGGTAGGGATTTTCATTGGTATTGAGTTTGATCACTTGTGTCTGGGCAGGCTGCTCACCAAAGGTATAACCTTCCATACGCCGGATGCCGGGTCGTTCGTAGTTCATTGCGTGTCTGCCTGCTGCGTGTTTGACTGCTGATAGGTAAGTGTGCGGTTATTCCAACCCTGCCTCCATCGTTCTTCGCCGCGCTCTGGCGGCGCATTGGCAATGCGGCGGGCCAAAACGTCTCGGGCTGCGCTGGCAAACTGGTCCAGCAAAGGCTCATCACTTTTGGATTGCAGCATGCTCTCAAGCACCTGCAGAAGTCCCCAGCCCTTGCCCTGATAACGTTCACTGGCGGCGGTGCCTTCACCCTTGAAGTTCACGTAGTCTATCAGTGCGTACATACCTTGTGGCACTTCAGTATTGGCCACCTCATAAAACAGCTCACTGATGAGCACGGGGGATTCACTGGCAGCACTGATGAGCGGCAGACTCTGTTGTAAGCGCCGGACAATAAACTCGGCCTGAATGGCACGAGTCTCCAGCAGAAATTCACGGAATTCGCGCATGAGCGACGCATCAAGCTCAGCATTAAATTCTTCGCGGGTTGCCCAAGGTGAATTCCAGCCGGCCTGACCGGATAACCACGACGGCAGGTCCACACCGCGCGCTACGTAGTAGGCCAGCAGATCCGGAAAACTTTCAACAAAGCGCTCCTGCTGACCTTCTCGATACCAGATGAAATGACCGATACCCAGTGATGGAAAATCCTCTCCCACGTTCCAGCTTGTCAGGCAACTGATCTGGCGATTGCATTCGTTCGCAAAAATCTGATCAGCAATCCATGCCGCCTGCGCATCGGTTAGTTGTGGCAGTTGGTGAACTGACGCCTGTTGTGCTGATACTTGACGAGCCGGCATCAATGCCACAAAAAACATGACACATATCACCGCAACAGCAGACACGCGCACAAGACGCTGTTGCTGTTGCTGGTACTTAGTCGCTTTAGCCAGATTACCCACACAGTCTCCGGTTTTCGATCACATCAATACACACGATAGTATCAGAGCATCTTCCCGCAGGGTGCTTCCTGTATCAGCCGGATAGTACGCCCTTCGCTCTCCAACCTGCACAAATCCCATGCTGTAATACAGCGATCGCGCCGCTTCGTTTGAAGGACGCACCTCCAGAAAACAGGTATGCGCTCCCAGTCGCCGCGCTTCATTTATCAAGTGCCTTAGCATTCGTCGACCGTAGGCTTTGCGCCTCGCATCCGGGTGAACACACAGTGTCAACAGATGGCTTTCACCAACCGCCGCGCTCAGCACGCCATGCGCCAGAATGCGCTCCCGGGTGGCCAACACCCAACATTCATAGCCACTGCGCAAACAATCCAGAAAAATGCGCCGGCTCCAGGGGTTAGGATAGGAAATTTCTTCGTTTGTAACCACCTGGTCAAGGTCACTTGGCCGCATACGACGGCACACAACCGGGCCCGGGTCTGTCATGGTCTGGAATATCATCGTCAGCTTCTGCCAAGTCGCTCACGCAGCAACTGCATGGATTGCCACGCTGCCCGCTTCAGGCCGGCATCTTGCTCCATGGCGTGCAGCGAGTGCGTACATAACATCGCGAATTCAAAGTGTCTGTGAATCAGCAACTGGCCAGCACCTTCTTCAGCATGGTCTACAGCGGTTTGTCTGAGAAACCACGGCAACTCATCACCCAGCACCAGCAACATCGCAGTTGGGCTCACACGCAGACGCCTGGCGACAAATCCTTCAACCGCCTGCTTTGCGGCATCTGCATCAACCGCCAACTCGGGCATTTCTGTAAAGGGCCAATGAAAACTTTGCTCATCCAGAGCCATGGACTGCCAGGGCGTGTGCAAGGCGCCCAACATACGTTCCAGCATCAATCGACAACTGCCTGACAACCGGGACGCGCCGGGCGGCAACATTGCCAGCACAGACAATCGCTTGTCGATCACAAACCAGCTGAATCCAAAGGGAGCAGTGATATCTGGCGCCACAGACTGCAGGACACTCGCCGGTTGAACAGCATGGACCACAGGCTCTTTAAAAACCACCGGCGTGGGGGCCAACACTGTACTCAGCAGCTGCACAGCCGAGGGCAGCGGCGAAGGTATTTGGCTGGGTGTCTGGCTGGGTGTCTGGCTGGGTGTCTGGCTGGGTGTCATGACAGTTTGTGATTTGCGCACAGGTGCTGATTCATCTGCGAGTTCAACACATACCTGGTGCGAAGGCGTTGCACCCGGCATCGGTGCTCTGGGGAACCAGCAGGTGATGCCAGTGTCTTTCAAAAGTTGTCTGCGCAAGCGTTCAGCAGCCATGGTATCGAGCCTGTCCCGGATAAATGTTTTGCCACCTACGGTGACCCAATCGGCCGGCATTATACGGCACGGCTGCGCAGGTTGTCTGTGCAGCGCAAACATGTTTGAATCTGCGCCTGTGATTGCCAGCCGAGGTCATATAAGGCTGAAACAACTCTTTACCACTATGCAACGGAGTACTTGATGAAAGCCTTATTATGCAAATCTTACGGTCCCCCAGAGAATCTGGTCATCGAAGAAGTGGCTGATCTTGAACCCGGCGCTGACGAGGCGATTGTTCAAGTCTACGCGGCATCATTGAATTTTCCCGACACCCTGCAAATTCAGGGCAAGTATCAATTCCAGCCCCCCATGCCATTTTCGCCAGGATCTGAGGTTGGCGGAGTGATCATCAAGCTCGGCCAGGGTATCAGCGGCTTTGAGATTGGTGACAGGGTGATGGCGACACCGTCGATTGGCGGCATGGCGGAACAAGTCCGTTGCACGGCAGCCGGGTTGCGAAAGATACCAGACAGCATGGATTTCAAAACTGCATCCGGATTTGCCATGGTCTATACCACCTCTTATCACGCCCTCAAGCAGCGGGCACAGCTGAAAAAAGGCGAAACCTTGTTAGTGCTGGGCGCCAGTGGCGGTGTTGGTATGGCCGCCGTAGAACTGGGCAAACTGATGGGCGCCCGGGTAATTGCTGCCGCGAGCAGCGATGAAAAACTGGCGTTTGTAAAACAAGCCGGGCCCGATGAGTTGCTGAACTATGGTGATGGTGATCTTAAAGAAAAGGTCAAAGCCTTGACCAACGACCGCGGGGCAGATGTTATCTACGATCCGGTGGGTGGTGATCTTTTTGATCAGTCCACCCGCAGCATCGCCTGGAATGGCCGCCTGCTGGTTGTAGGTTTTACCAGTGGACGCATCCCCACGTACCCTGCCAATCTGGCATTACTCAAAGGCAGTTCAATGGTTGGTGTGTTCCTGGGTCGTTTCCGCAAGGAAGAGCCCGAGGAGTATGAGCGTAACTTTCAGGAATTGTTTGACATGTACACCGCCGGCAAGATCAAACCTATCGTGACCGAGTCATTCGCTTTTGAAGATTACGTGGCCGCATTCAGTGTGTTCCGTGACCGGAAAGTCATGGGCAAAGTGACATTTGAAATATCTAAAGAGTGAGCAGGCATGTTAACAGCGCAACAAATTGAACAGGATCTGAGCCAGCTCAGAGATATTGTTATCAAGCTAAAAGCCCCTGGCTCTCCATTAGCCGTCACCAAAATGACCCTTGACGGGGTTGAGCAAGTGGTGTTTGAACGTGTTCCTGAAAATCTGCGTGAGGTCTACCTTATTGGTTTGCAGGCCGCTGAGCGGGATTTCCTGGTTTACGAGCAGGAGCGATTCAGCTTCCGGCAGACAATAGAAATCGCAGAACGCATGTCCCTGGTATTGATTGAACACTATCAAATACAAAAGGGTGACCGGGTAGCCATTTGCTCTCGCAACTATCCAGAATGGTGCCTGGCGTTTATGGCCATCACGATGATTGGCGCAGTTGTTGTGCCGATGAACTCTTGGTGGCAAAGCAGCGAACTGGTCTTTGGCCTTAAGGACAGTGGCGCCAAGGTGTTGTTCGCCGATCAGGAACGCATCAACACGCTAAAACCGGTCATGACTCAGACCAATGTGCAAATCATTTCAATCAAACCGAATGAGGGATACACGCAATACCCCGAGTTTTATCAACTATTGGACAAACACAAACATCGCCCAGCGCTGGATTTCAAAACCCTTAAAGTATCACCCGATGACAATGCCTCTATCATTTATACCTCGGGATCGACCGGGACACCCAAGGGCGTGTTATCAACACATCGCAATATTGTTAACGCAATTTTCAGCTGGGTGTTTGTTAAAGAGGCAGCAGAAACCCTGCGTCCTGAGCTTGTTGAAAAGAATCCGGAGTTTGATCCGGCGATTCTTTGCAATGTGCCCCTGTTCCACGTCACCGGTTGTCACGCCCAGTTTCTGGCCAGCTTTGCCTATCAACGCAAATTGGTGATGATGTACAAATGGAACGCTGACAAAGCGTTGGAACTGATCGAAACAGAACGCTTATCTGTCCTGCACGGTGTTCCAACCATGACTTGGGAAGTAATGAACTCCCCGCGCTTTGAACAGACCGATCTGCGCAGTCTGCGCATTGTGCAAAGCGGCGGCGCATCAAGACCGCCGGGGCATCTGACAATGATGCAGAAAAAGTTCTCCCCGATAGTGCAACCCGGGCTGGGTTATGGTTTGACAGAGACTAATGCTATCGGTGCCACGATTACCGGCGCCTTTTACCTGTCCAAACCCGAAAGCACTGGCAGACCCACACAACCTGTGACCCAGATTCGTATCGAAGATGAAAACGGCAATGAACTGCCCGCCAGCCAGATCGGAGAAATCTGCATCAAAGGCGCGACCGTCATGAAAGGTTACTGGAACCGCCCAGAAGATACGGCAGCAGTCATCAAAAACGGCTGGTTCCATACCGGTGATCTGGGTCTGCTTGATGAACACGGGTTTGTCATCATCAAAGACAGGGCCAAGGACATTGTGATTCGCGGTGGTGAAAACGTGGCATGCGCGGAAGTGGAGTACGCCCTGTCAGAGCATCCCGATGTCTTTGAAGCCGCTGTGTATGGTTTGCCAGATGAACGGCTGGGAGAAATTGTTGGCGCAACAATCATGACAAAACCTGGCTCAAGCGTCAGTGCAGAACAGCTGCAAGCGTTTCTAGGGGCTCACATTGCGCATTACAAGGTGCCCAGCCACATCCTGATTCAGGCAGAGCAACTGGAACGCATTGCCAGTGGCAAAATTGCCAAAAAACTGTTGCGCCAACAGGCCATTCAGCGCTTGGGACTGGGCTAAAAAAAACTTTTCAGACTATTGCAATCTGATCTTTTATAACCATAATTCGCAACGTGAACGCTGAGCCAGATCCATCACCATTACTGGTGCCGGGACTGGCACAAAACCTGCGTTTTACGGCCTGTTTTGCGGGCTTTTCCGCCCGCCTGTGACAGAGCGTTGGATGGTGAGCCACCGTCAATTACTGAGGTGGTTCATATGCTCACATAAAATCCTCCTATCGGGGTTTAACAGAGAGTATTCATATGAAAGGTCATCCGTGGGACGAATTAGCAGATGGTGCAAAAGACTTCTTTGACGCTGGTAGTTTTACACCAGACACTGAATTTGATGACGAACCGATAGACAAAAATTCCCAGCGTCGACGTCTGACAGATCTGCGTAGAAAGACAGAAGAGCGCCTTGACTGGAAGCGTATGTACGGGGATCTTCAGTTTGACGAGATGGAAGATGATCTGGCGATAAAAGACAGCGACAACGCCGATTATTTTGACGAATCTGCTGACGAGGTTGTCGAAGATTAAACCCCAAGGTGAACCGGGCAGCATGACGTCGTCGGGTTACCAAGAGAACCTATGACTTATTGTGTTGCCATCGCAGTCGACGCCGGTTTGGTGTTTTGCTCAGACTCCCGAACCAATGCTGGGATCGATCAGATAAGCACCTATAGCAAAATGCACCGCTTTGGTGTGGATGGCCAGCGACAGTTTGTGATTTTATCTGCCGGCAATCTGGGCACCTCGCAGGCCACCATTGCTCGGATCAAACGTGACATTAAAGATCGCGCAGCAGAGAGTCTGCTGACAGTTGCCAGCATCAGCGAGGCGGCTGAGTATCTGGGCGCCATCAGCCGCGCTGAACAGGAAAAACATGCCACTCGCGGCGTTGGATTTGAGGCCAGCTTTGTTATCGGCGGCCAGATTGCCGGTAAAAAACACCGCATCATGATGGTCTACCCGGAAGGCAATCACATCACCAGTTCACATGACACGCCCTATCTGCAGATTGGCGAAAGCAAATACGGCAAGCCTATTCTCGACCGCATTCTGACCCGTGACCTGAACCTCGATACCTGTGCACTTTGTGCATTGGTCTCCATGGACTCGACCATGCGTAGCAACCTGAGCGTTGGTCCGCCCATCGAAATTTTGGTCTATCGCACAGACACTCTGAGTCTTGAATCACCTTTGCGATTCGAGGAAGGCAGTGAGTTTTTGAGAGAGGTCAAGCGCAGCTGGGATCAGCGGCTGAAAGAAGCGTTCCGGCAGATGCCGCCGTTTGCATGGGCGGCTGCCTGGGATAAAAACAGCAGCCGTACAGCAAACGGCAACGACGATCAGGATTAGATCAGCGGGCGTTACGCAGACGTTCGATACGCTCAGCCAATGGCGGATGTGACATGAACAGTTTTGACGCACTATTGTTGATGCCAAACGCCACCAACTCATCAGGCATATGCGTCGGCTGTCCGTTCTTGAGACGCTCCAGCGCTGCAATCATGTTTTGCCGACCTGCTAACGCTGCACCACCGGCATCTGCGCGGTATTCACGCTGACGGCTGAACCACATCACGATCATTGACGCGAGAATGCCAAGAACCAGCTGCGCAATGATGGAGGTGATAAAAAACGCCGGACCGTGCCCACTTTCAGTCTTGAACACAGCGCGGTCAACCACGTGACCAATGATGCGCGACAGGAAGATAACAAAGGTGTTAACCACCCCCTGAATCAGGGTTAAGGTCACCATATCTCCGTTGGCAACGTGACTGACCTCATGAGCCAGCACAGCCTCAGCCTCCTGCTTTGTCATGGTATTCAGCAAACCGGTGCTGACCGCGACCAGAGAGCTGTTGCGTGTCGCGCCGGTAGCAAACGCATTGACTTCCGGTGACTCAAAAATCGCCACTTCCGGCATACCAATGCCCGCCGCTTTAGCCTGCGCAGCAACGGTGGTTAACAGCCACTGCTCAGTTGCATTGCGGGGCTGAGTGATGACCTGTGCACCGGTAGAACGTTTGGCCATCCATTTGGACATGGCCAGAGACATAAAGGCGCCGCCAAAACCAATCACGGCTGAAAATACCAAAAGTGAGTTGTAATTTAATCCGCTGCCACTTTCATCAAGTATCCGATCCACACCCAGCAGGCGCAGCACCAGACTCAAGACCAGTAGAATGGCTATGTTGGTTAGCAAAAACAGGGCTATTCTTTTCATGCTTGCATTACCTCAATCAACTACAGAGTCAATCACCTTTTCATAAAGCGGAACCACTTTTGGCATACCACTGAACAACTCATGGAAATGCTTCTGCACCCGCGCCATATTAATTACAGAAATGCCACTAGCAAACCCGAACCACACATAAAGACCGTTTAAATCGCGAAACATTGCGGGCATATAGTGGGGCTTGGCAATAGTACCTTCAAGGTAATGCTGATACAAAATTGGTATGTCATCCAGGGTTACTTTGCCAACAAACAGCATGGGCAGAATTTCTGGCACACCCGAGTGGATTGCGCTGCGCATAAAATTGACGTTCTCGACAAAACCGCGCAGATAAGACAGATCTTTGGTAAAGACTGACCCGCCAGTCAGTGTTCCGCCGCGAAAAACCCGCTGGGTAATTTTCCATGCCTCCTCGGTCCTCATGCCCCGACCTGTAAAAAACCGGTAGACCTCCAGAAAGTCAGCGCCCTGCTCCGCCATATCAACTGCTACCACACGATCACTGACTTTAAGCGCGCGGTGTGGATACGAACTAAAGGTCAGCGTCTCCATCAGCACTGCCAGGCCTTCCTGACAGGCTGTCACCCGCGGGGAACCGACACTCAACCAGCTCGCCCATGGCTGTTTGCGGCCGTTAAGCGTTGTGCCTACATGAACCCAGCCCTCGTGCACCTCCAGCACCTGCAGATCGATATCAGTAAATTCCACATCCTGATTAATCTTGATGTAGTCACCACCCGCCGCTGCATCCGAGACAATACCGTCACTGAGAATCACACGGATATCGCCTGGCTGGAAATAGTTACCCAATCGGGCCTGCAGAAGTTCAACAGCCTTGGCCGCAGGAATATGTCGCTCATAAGGGCGACCCAAGTGATCAGCGGCTGGTAAAGAAAAAATCTCGCACAGATTTTCACCAAGCTGTCGCAAAGACTTGCGATCGCCGCGCAGCCTATCACTGGCAGACCCGTACAGAGCAGCGCTGTGTACACCAAACGACGGGGTACCACGGGAAACCAGCAACTCAATCACCAACAGGTACTGATCAATGGTACTGCACAGAATACTGCCCAGCCCGTCCGCACGCCCCAATGAGCGCCGCACCTCTTTCCTGAGATCCTTAAAGCGGTCTCTGAGCACCGCGGGCTCAAATCCCAGACTGATACCTTCGTAATATGCCTTGTCGATCTGCGGCAACTCGGTACCAGCAGCAGCCATAAATCGCGTTTTCACCAATGCTGGCCACTTGATGGCATCCAGAATGCGGATAGGTCGCTGCAACTCAATCAGTCGATCGGACAGGGTTTTGACAGATTGCTGATACTCAGCCAGATTCATGGACACACAACCACAGACTTGATTTGGGTGAATTCAGGCTAGCCAAAGTGACTCAGTTCGCGCCCGAAACCGGACGCCTTTATACCACCAAATCGCAAACGTGGGTCGGTCTTTACAAAGTCATTCACCACACAGTTCCCGGCCTGACTTTATCCCTGGTTTTTTTACCACAGCCAACACTGGCGCAAAATACGACGCCTCAGATTCAGATCAGCGTGGCGGACCCGTTGCTCGAACAGAACATCAGGGCGCACATCGGCGTGCCGGCTGAACGCTGCAACATCCGTCAGAACCGACTTAACCGACTGCTGCCGGGCATTCGCCGGGATATTGATCGCGCTGTTCAGACGCAGAGCATTGATCTGACCTTTACCGTTGAGCAGTGATCATTTGCCAAAATTCAGATCGCTAGCGGATGTCAGCGGCTCGTTGACCGCAACCACATCTACTTCGACGGTCAGTTCATGGTCGCCACCCCCTGTCATGACACCTTTAAGCGGGGTCACATCGGCGTAGTCCCTGCCCCAGCCCAGCGCGATGTAGCGCTCGTCCGGCAAACATCCGTTGGTTGGATCCAGCTCCAGCCATCCCCAGCCCGGAATAAAAGCGGCAACCCAGGCGTGTGTCGCATCAGCACCCAGTAACTTTTCCTGACCCGGTGCCGGCAGGGTTTCCATGTAGCCACTGACATAACGCGCCGGCAGACCCAGTGCGCGGATACAACCAATCATCAGGTGGGCAAAGTCTTGACATACCCCGCGTTTGCTAGCAAGCACATCCAGCACCGGTGTGGCCGTGGTGGTAACTTTAGCGTCATAAATAAACTCATCAAAGATGCGCTGGTTCAGGCACATCAAGGCATCTCGCAAATCGCGGCCAACGCCAAAACAGCCTTCGGCATAACGCGCCAGCGCCTGCTGATGGCGAATGTAGGGCGACTCCAGCATAAACAGCCGGGCATCAATGCTGTCGCGGTTACCGCTCTTTAATGCGCCGGCCACATCAGCGATAGCATCTTCCCAGCGAATGGTGGAAAAAATATCCTGGGCAGGCCGTGCCCGCGTCTGCACCTCGCTGCTGACCACCACCTGAAGACTGCTGTGCACGGTTTCCGTCGAAAAATACGCAACACGATTACCAAAAAAATCGATGCGCTCACGCAGGCGCACCGGCACCGGCGTAATACTGAACGCGCTGCTCAGACACTGCTGCCAGGGTAATTCACGCGGCAACATGCGCGACTCGTTATGGCTGAGGGTAGCCGGGCCACTGTAGTCATAGCGGGTCAGGTGGCGGATACGGTAAATCATCGGCCTGCCCTCCGGCCCGACAGCTGATTCTGCTCGGTACGCAGTTGCTCAGTCACCGGCGTGTCCAGACCCGAGCTGATACTCATGGTGACCAGCTGACGGGGCGCCTCAACGTGACTGAAATGGCTATGGGAAATGGCATTGGACAGCGCCGCCATCGGCGCAATCAATTCATTGAGCAAGGTATTTAATGCCTCGCGCGCCGTCTCGGAATGCTCAAGATCGGCCAGCATATTGATATCCGCCAGATGCAGGGCGCTGGTGGCCTGAATGATCAGACGGTTCTCCAGATTGCGGTACGAAGAATTGCCATTGCTTGGCAGGCGTGAGACCTGCCGCTGCAGACGTTTGAACATATAGCCGATGGAGCGCGGATTGGTCTCATCAAACAACAACAAATCCAGGATCGCCGAGGGGTGCAGCTGCGAGCGGAAACGACGCCGGTAAACCGTGAAATTATCCGTGGTCGCCAGCACCACTTCCCAGAGTGGGATGCCGGGCTGCTTGGCAGTCAGCAGCGCGAGCTTCAGTAGCTCCAGCGTGCCCAACAGGCGCTCGATAAACCGTCCGATGTCCAGAAAGCGCCAGCCGTAATGGTGTGGCATGGTTTCATTACACAAACCAAAAAACGCCGCCAGGTCGATCACCACGGATTCGAGTGCTCGCTGGCCAGCAACGATGCCTTTGGCACGCGACAGCGCATTACAACGCTGACGAAGGTTGTTGATCGACCGCCAGCTGTCATCTCCCAGATGATCGCGCACAGCGCGACTGTTACGCACAAAATTCTGGAACACACCCGGCAAACCAAACGCGTCATCATCCGACAACAAGCCCAGCATTCTGTCGCGCGCCAGAATGTATTCACGCGAGAGCCGCTGATTGGGACTGATCGCCGCTAACAACGCCGGTAAGTCCTCCGCATCGGGCGCCACACCCAATGCCGTCATTAAATCAGGCAACAGCGTGGTACTACCCAGCTGCGGTTCTTCCTGCAGCAACTTTGCCAGCGACTCACGCAACAGCCGCGAGCGGATGTCCAGTCTCTCGCCATAGCGGCCCAGCCAGAACAGACTTTCTGCCACCCGGCATGGCAGATCTTTACCATCGCGGGTTACCAGGATCGGGCCATGCGCCTGGCGCAGCATACTGATATGCGGCTGCGGCGAATCTGCCAGCACCCAGATATCTTTGACAACGCGGCTTTTAGACAGCGCAGAACCCGGATCACCTACCCACGCCAGCCCGCCGGGCATGACGCGGTAGCGCTGATCGGCTATTGCAAGATGGATATCATCAGGCTCAACCTGACTAAAAAAACGCAAGGTGGTGCTCTGACGCTCAATCTGCCGGGTCAGCGGGTTAAATCCAGGGGTTACCGAGGTCTGCAAGGACTTCTGCGCAGTAAACAGATGTGGCCGTGCGTTCAGCTCATGACGCAGTTGCTGGGCGGCGTCCAATCCCAACTGATCCACTCGGAACACCTTGCCGGGTTTGGTAATGTCCCTGATGATCCACTCATCCAGAGACTGGCGGATACTGGCCAAGTTGACCGCATCACCGCACCAGAAGGTTTCCCGGCATGGCAATTTCAATTCTTCACCCAGCAGGTGTCGGCTCAGTGCCGGCAAAAATGCAGCCAAGGCCGGGTGCTCGAGCACTCCGGAACCCAGCGCATTGGCAATATGCACCTCGCCATTGCGGGCCGCCTGTAATAAGCCCGGCACACCTAACAGGGAATCCGGGCGCAGCTCCAGCGGATCACACCAAGGATCATTGATATGCCGCAGGATAACATCCACCTGATCCAGTCCACCCAGTGTGCGCACGGATACCTGGCCATCCCGCACCACCAGATCGTCACCTTCCACCAAGGCAAAATTCATGTAGTTGGCAAGCCAGGCATGCTCAAAGTAACCCGGACTGCCGGGGCCGGGTGTCAGCAACACAATATTGGGCTGCTCACGGCGACCCCGCGACAGACTCGCCAGACAACGATGCTGGGCTTGCAGAAAACCCGCCAACCGTTTCAGCGGCGCGTCGCGATACATACCCGGCAGCGCCCGCGCCAGGGTGATGCGGTTTTCCAACGCATACCCAACGCCTGATGGTGATTGTGTCCAGTCGCTCAACACCTGCCATTGACCGGTGGCATCGCGGATCACATCGGTACCATGGAAGATCAATAAGGGGCGCGATATCTGCGAAGGTGTATCCGCTGCTGAGAACAAAAAGCCGGGGTGGGTATACACCAGCTCCGGCGGCAACAAACCTTGATGAATGACTTTGCGCTCGCCGTACAAGTCGTCCAGCAACAGCGCCAGCAAGCGACTGCGTTGTTGCAGCCCCTGCTCAAGCTGCGCCCATTCCTGTTTGCTGATAACCCACGGCACACAGTCCAGTCGCCAGGAGCGCAGCTGACCCGGATCGTCTTCGTAGGGGTTAAAGGTCACGCCGTTTTCATGCAGGAGATTCTGGGCTTCTTCACTGCGTGCCGCCAATACATCCGCACCCAACGTGCTCAGTTCCTCCAGCACATGCTGCCAGTGCGCGCGCGGCCGACCCTGCGCTAGCAATTCATCAAACACGCCGGCAGGGTCAGAGGACCCCCGGCCGGAGGTTTTCTGCTGATAGTCACCCAGAAGGTCTTTATGGTGTTCTGATGGGCCCGCGGGCTGCATGGTGTTTCCGAGTCACGGTAAATTGGTTAATTTTCTTGCAACCGGCCTTCGACGTACTTATGCAGCACGCTGGAGATCAGGGTCTGATAGGGGATACCTTCTTCCAAGGCTTTTTTTTGCAAATTTTTCAGATCCCGGCTGGATAAGCGGATGTTAATCCGGGCATCTTTACGGAACGTTGCCTCTGCATAGGTCTGGTATTTCAACTGCGCGTCAGCACTTAATCCGCTGCTGCGCAATCCATCTGACTCAAATGCCTGAAGTATTTGATTTTCCTCGGCATCTAATGACGGATTGATCACCGGAACACTGGTTTTTTTCATGTTATTTCTCACTCAGATCTTTCCGGTTCCTGACGGGTTCACTTGACAAAAATTGTTTGGTTGCCTTTCTGCTGGGGATAATCGTCTTTAAAAAAATCATTGTCTCGTTCTCAACAAACGGAACCAGAAAAACATAACCATCGATCAATATCTTAAAAATCTTCTGTCCCGGATACGTACGCTGATCAGGGTGCTCAGCAACATCAACCAAATCGCCAGCCAATAGGTGAAAGACAATTTCTTCGAAAGAAATACCCCGTTCAGCGCGGAGTTTGAGATTTTTCTCCGGATCCCAGTCGAATACCTTCATCGCCGGAGACTACCAGCCTGTCTGCCTTTTGTCATCAGCTCTTATCGCCTCACAACCCGCTGCTCCCAATACCCGCCCTACGCAGATCCAGGGTATGCGGATAGTCCTGACCGGGCGCCTGCTCAATATGGCGGATGATACCCTGTGTGTGCCCTTCTGCCTTGAAACGTGCCATACGACGGGCTTCTGCCTCATTGGCGTTGACCGGGAAGGTCTCATAATTTCGCCCGGCCGGGTGCGACACGTGATAAACACAACCCCCCACAGAGCGTTGATTCCAGCTGTCAACCAGATCAAACACCAGCGGCGCATGTGATTTAATCAGCGGATGCAGGGCGGATGGTGGTTGCCAGGCTTTATAGCGCACAGCGGCGACCGCTTCACCCGGCACGCCCGTCGGCTGCAGCGGAACCTGATACCCATTACAGGTCAGCACGTGACGGGCAGCGTTGAAGTCGGTGACTTTTACTTCCAGACGTTCAACCGAGGAATCCACATAACGCGCCGTACCGCCGCCACTGGCTTCTTCACCCAGCACATGCCAGGGCTCAATGGCCTGCCTGAGCTGAATATGCGTGCCTTCGTAACGCACATCGCCAATCACCGGAAAGCGGAACTCCATAAACGGTGCAAACCATGCCTGGCTGAAGTTAAAACCATGTTCACGCAGATCTGCCAGCACGTCACCTAGATCCTGCCAGATAAAATGCGGCATCATCCATTTGTCATGTAGAGCAGTACCCCAGCGCACCAGCGGTTTGCGGTACGGCGACATCCAGAAGCGGGCCACCAGCGCACGGATCAGCAATTGCTGCATCAGACTCATTTCCGCATGCGGCGGCATCTCAAAACCGCGCAGCTCCAGCAAGCCAAGCCGGCCCGTGGACGAGTCCGGCGAATACAGTTTGTCGATGCAAAACTCAGCGCGGTGGGTGTTGCCCGTGATATCGGTCAGCAGGTGACGCAGCAGGCGGTCAACAATCCACGGCTGCGGGGTTTCGCCCACCGGCATCTGCGATAGCGCAATTTCCAGTTCATACAAGGCTTCGTGGCGGGCTTCGTCGATTCGGGGCGCCTGACTGGTCGGACCCAGAAACATGCCGGAAAACAGGTAGGACAGACAGGGGTGCTGCTGCCAGAAAATCAGCATACTCGCCAGCAAATCGGGTCGGCGCAAAAACGGAGAATCCGCTGGTGTGCGCGCGCCCAGGGTGACGTGGTTACCCCCACCAGTGCCGGTGTGACGACCATCGAGCATAAACTTTTCGGTGCCAAGACGCGTCAGGCGCGCCTCTTCATACAGAATGCGTGTGCTGTTTACCATCTCAGGCCAACTGGCAGACGGCATCACGTTAACTTCAATGACCCCGGGGTCCGGGGTGATCATGAATTTTTCCATGCGCGGATCCGCGGGCGGCGCGTATCCCTCAATACACACGGGCAATTTCAGTTCGGCGGCCGTTTGTTCAATGGCGGTCAGCAGCGCCAGATAATCCTCCAGCATCGGCAGTGGCGGCATAAACAAAAACAGCTTGCCATCACGCGGCTGCAGGCACAGCGCAGTGCCAATGATGTCAATTTTTTCGGGCTCTTCAGCGGGCAACTGCTCCTGCCACTCCTGACTGCGGCCCTGAACATGTAAACCCGCAGCGCCGCCCACTACCGGTGCAAGGTTATAACGCTTGGCGACCTCACCACTGTCACGGCTTGCGCCACTGTCACGGCTTGCGCCGGCGTGCACAGTCGCCTCCGGCTCAGGCAACTCACCAAAAGCAGACGGCGCCTGTTCTTCCTCACGTTTTTTGACAGGCAGCGCCGACAAGGGCAACCGCAGCCCCATCGGTGAGTCACCGGGAATCAGGTACAGATGCTCACGGCGCACCGGCCAATGGCCACTCATCCATGCCCGCACCCGCGATTCTTTACCCGAAGCCGTGGGCAATGCATGCGCCGTTAATGGCAGGGCCAGACCCACCAGCGTATCCAGCCCTTTGCTGAGCAGCCGCGCCAAGCGGATGCGATCTTCATCTTTACCCAATTTTTCTGAGCGCAGGTCAATATCCACCGGCTGCTGCTGCTCCAGCCACAGGTAGTGATAGGCATCTTCGAAACAGGGAATCAGGTATTTCTCATTCACGGCCAGGCGCTTGAGCAGGCTGCTGGCAAATGTTCTGGTTTGGGCCTCATCAACACCATGCTGCTGATCCAGGGTCGCCAGCCAACGCTGATCTTTCCAGACCGGTTTGCCATCACGACGCCAATAACAGGCCAAGGCCCAGCGCGGCAAAGGCTCACCGGGATACCACTTGCCCTGCTGGTAATGCAGCAATGAACCCGGCGCAAAATGCGGGCGCAAACGCTGCAACAAGGTTTCTGCCAGGCCTCGCTTGGTCGGCCCCTGCGCAGCGGTGGTCCATTCTGGTGCATCCATGTCGTCAATGGACACAAAAGTGGGCTCGCCACCCATGGTCAGGCGCACATCCAGCGCGGTCAGCCGGGCATCCACCTGCTGCCCCAGCGCATCAATTTGCTGCCATTGTTCGGGCGAGTAGGGTTTGGTGACCCGCGGGTCTTCATGAATACGTGTGACACTCATGGAGAAATCAAACGTCACTTCGCAGGGGTCAGACGCGCCGGTAATCGGCGCTGCTGCTGAGGGTTCGGGTGTGGCTGCCAGTGGCAAATGCCCCTCGCCGGCAAACAGACCCGAGGTCGGATCCAGACCTATCCAGCCGGCACCCGGGATAAACACCTCCGTCCAGGCATGCAGATCGGTGAAGTCCACCTGCGTCCCCGACGGTCCGTCCAGGGCTTTGACATCGGCGGTTAGCTGAATCAGATAACCAGAAACAAAGCGCGCTGCCAGACCTAATCGGCGCAGAATATGTACCATCAACCAGGCAGAATCCCGGCACGACCCACGCGCCAGCGTCAGCGTCTGTTCCGGCGTCTGCACCCCGGGTTCCATGCGGATCAGATACTCAATGTCCTTGGATAAACGCTGATTCAGCTCTACCAGAAACCCGGCGATCAGCCGCTTGTCGCGTTTGACCGTTTCCAGCCATGTTTTGAGTTTCGGCCCGGTCTGGCCTTCAGAGCCGGCGAGCCCGGTTTCCAGATACGGCGCCAGTTCTTTTTTCAGCGCATCGGTGTATTCAAACGGAAAATGCTCTGCGTACTCTTCCACAAAAAAGTCAAACGGGTTAACCACCGTCATCGGCGCAATCACTTCTACGTCCACGTGCAGCCGCGTCATCTTTTCCGGAAACACCAGACGTGCCACGTGATTGCCGAACGGATCCTGCTGCCAGTTAATAAAATACTCGCCGCCGCTGATTTTCAAACTGTAGGCCTCAACCGGTGTGCGGCAGTGTGGCGCAGGTTTAAGGCGGATGTGGTGCGGAGACAGATTTACCGGACGATCAAAGTCGTAGTGAGTGGAATGGCGAAGCGCTACGCGGATGGTCATGGGCAGAGGATTCCAGTGGGTTTTTCCCTTCAATTCAGTCGTGAGAATAACAAGGCATATGCCAAAAGCAACATCGAATTGCGCTTTTAAAAACTAAACAGTTCAGCTGTTGCCCAAACCTTAAACGCCGTGATACAACAAGCTCAAAAGTGGTACACGGATTGCACCGTTAAAGCGGAGAAACCATGATCGCGACTCGCACCAACCTATTCGAAGTGACCGCATGAGCAACGTAAACTGGAATACTTACTCGTCTGACGGCTTTTTTGATGAACTGATCGCCTCGCCCGGCAAACCCCGACCTGAAGCATCCATGTTATGCGACTATCTGTCGCGACTCGATTCCCGCGAACTGGCTGAACACAAAACCGCCGCCGAAGTCGCCATACAGCTGATGGGCATCACCTTCACGGTGTATACCGAAGGCAACATGATTGACCGCGCCTGGCCCTTTGACATTGTTCCGCGCATTATTCCCCTGAAAGAATGGCAGAAAACCGAAGCCGGCCTGAAGCAGCGCGTGCAAGCCCTGAACATGTTTATCAATGATCTGTACCACGATCAGAAGATCATCAAAGACGGCATTTTCCCCGCCGAGATTCTTGCACAATCCGTCAATTTCCGCCCACAGTGTGTCGGCATCAACACGCCGCACAATGTCTGGGCGCATATCTGCGGCTCTGATCTGGTGCGTGATAAAGACGGCGTGCTGTACGTACTGGAAGACAATCTGCGTGTGCCCTCCGGCGTGTCGTACATGCTGGAAAACCGCAACGTGACCAAGCGCGTGATGCCGGAACTGTTCGCCACAGGGCAAATCCAGCCGGTGGATGATTACACCTCGCAGCTTTACGAGATGCTGTCGTCCATGTCACCACGCCCCGGCGAAGAACCAACAATTGTGCTGCTGACGCCGGGCATCTATAACAGCGCATACTACGAACACGCCTACCTCGCCCAGCAAATGGGTGTGCAGTTGGTGGAAGGCTCGGATCTGGTGGTGGGCGATGACGACTGCGTGTACATGCGCATGATCAATGGCCTGAAGCGCGTTGATGTGATCTACCGCCGCGTTGATGACATGTTTCTGGACCCAGAAGTCTTTAATCCCGAATCCACGCTGGGTGCTCGCGGACTGATGCGCGCCTGGCGCAAAGGCAATGTCGCGCTGGCCAATGCCCCAGGCGCCGGTGTGGCCGACGATAAAGTGGTGTACGCCTTTGTCCCGCAGATCATCAAATATTATCTGGATCAGGAACCGCTGATTCCCAACGTGCCCAGTTATCTGTGCATGTTTGAGGATGATCGCAAGTACGTGCTCGACAACCTCGACAAACTGGTCGTCAAACCCGCCAATGAATCCGGCGGCTACGGCATGATGATTGGCCCGCACGCCAGCCCTGAAGAACGCAAACAATTTGCCAAACTGATCAAAAACAATCCGCGCAATTACATGGCGCAACCAACGCTGGCATTGTCGACCTCCCCGACCCTGATTCCCGGCGGTAGCGGCGGTTCGCACATGGAACCGCGTCACGTGGATCTGCGACCGTTTATCCTGTCGGGTGAAAACACCTTTGTCACCACAGGCGGTCTGACCCGCGTGGCGCTGGTCAAAGGTTCGCTGGTGGTAAATTCATCTCAGGGTGGCGGCAGCAAAGACACCTGGATTGTTGATCTGGCAGGGAGATGACACATGCTGTCACGTGTAGCTGAGAATATTTACTGGCTCGCGCGTTATCTGGAACGCGCCGAAGATACCGCACGACTGCTGAGCGTCAACAGCAACCTGCTGCTGGATCTGCCGCGCTCCACCAAACTGGGCTGGTCCGAGATCATTGCCATCACCGGCAACGACGCGCTGTTTGACGAACTGTATCCCAACCGCGACGAAATCAGCGTGTTGTCCTTTATCTGCGGCGACGAGCGCTACTCGGGGTCGATTATCAGCTCGCTGGTGGCGGCGCGCGAGAACCTGCGCACCACCCGCGACATTGTCCCGCGCGAAATCTGGGAAGAGATCAATCAACTCTACCTGATTGTGCGCGAACAGGTGCACGCGGGCATCACCCCGCGTAAACGCGACGCATTCCTGAATCGTGTAATCCGTACCTGTCAGACGGTGAACGGACTGATTGAAGGCAGCCTGAGTTACACACAAGTTCATACCTTCCTGATGATAGGCCGCCAGCTGGAACGCGCCGACATGACCACCCGCATCATCGACGTGCGCTCCGCCAACCTGCTGCCGCGCAGTCCGGGCGAGCTGACCCCTTTTGAAAATATCCAATGGATGAGCGTTCTGAAATCGCTGACCGGTTATCAGATGTACCGCCAGCATGTGCGCCTGCGTATCCGCGGCCCCGACGTGTTGCGCTTCCTGCTGCAGGACCGGCATTTCCCCAGAGCCGTCGGCACCAGTCTGGAGAGTCTGGCCAGAGCACTGCAATCCCTGCCACGCAACGAACTGGCGCTGAACGAAGTCGAAACCTGCCGGCAACATCTGGCGGCCGCTGACATCGGTTTGCTGGCAACAGAGCCCGCACGCCTGCACAGTTTTGTGGATGAAATTCAACTCGACTTTGACGACCTGCATGACGCCATTGTCTCCACCTGGTTTGCCAGACCCGTTGAGTCAACACAGTTACAATCTCAATGAAATTCAGGTCCTATATCCACCGCTCGCATTGTCACTGCGGGCAGGTGGTATTTTTCGAAAACAGCATTTGCCTGCGCTGTGGCAGCGACCTCGCCTTTCATCCCGAACAGGGACGCATCGTCAGCCTGCTGCCCGCCGACGTAGATGGCCGCTGGGTGCTGCATAAAGACTTTGCCAGTGATAAACCCACCATCGACACCTGGCAACGCTGCGCCAATCTGGACGCCGCCATTCAGTGCAACTGGCTGGTCAGCCCCGCGCAGGATTTGCACAGCCACGGCGACCTCTGCTTGGCCTGCGCGCTGAATGTGGCCACCCCCGATCTTGAGCAAAGTGGTAATGCTGACTACTGGCGACTGTGTGAGATTGCCAAACGCCGCCTGATTGCCCAGTTGCTGATGCTCGGCTTGCCCGTCCACACCCGCGTGCAAGCGCCCAATACCGGCCTCGGATTTGAACTGCTACGCTGGAAACTCGGCCAAGACATGCTGATCACCGGCCACAAAGCCGGCATCATCACCCT
>CAMBPO010000018.1 GCA_945869725.1 Klebsiella pneumoniae | reverse complement strand
AATTTTTACGCTTGATCAACAGGATGTTGGCGGTTATTGTCTTAAAAACAGAACTGATCACGTTTATCTGGAGATGCTATTAATCAGCACACCCATGCAGCGTCAGGGCATTGGTTCACAGGTCATGCACTTGTTGATCAATCAGGCCGAAACCCAGAAGATGCCAAGCCGTTTAAGCGTGCTGCGCAACAATCCTGCGCATCAGTTCTACCGACGCCTCGGCTTTGAAGTGATAGCCGAGGACAGTTTCCGTTACGAAATGTCCTTGCCGCGTTAAATGTGCCGAGCGTGGCGGATAATCAAAACAGCGATAACAACTCTGCAGTTTTTTGTTGCATCAGTGCTGTATCTGCCCGCGATTCGACATTCAGACGCACCACAGGTTCTGTGTTGGACATTCGCAGATTAAATCGCCAGTTTTCAAAATCCATACTCAGCCCGTCGGTGTAATCAATCAGCAGCGCATCATCACTATAGATTGCCTCGACCTTTTTGATCAGCGCCGCAGCATCCTGCACAGTGCGGTTGATTTCGCCACTCGCCGGGAACGCTGCCATACGCTCGGCAACCAATGCAGACAACGGCTTGCCTGTCTTGCATATCATTTCCGCTACCAGCAACCACGGAATCATGCCGCTGTCACAGTAGGCAAAGTCCCTGAAATAATGGTGGGCACTCATTTCGCCACCGTACACAGCATCCTCCAGGCGCATGCGTTCCTTGATAAAGGCATGGCCGGTTTTGCACTGTATTGCGCGCCCGCCAAACTCCTCACAGACTGCCTGCGTGTTCCATGTCAGGCGCGGGTCATGAATGATGGCAGCACCTGGATTACGCTCCAGGAAACTCTGCGCCAGCAATCCAACAATGTAATAACCTTCGATGAAATAACCTGTCTCATCAAAAAAGAAACAACGGTCAAAATCACCATCCCACGCAATTCCGATATCAGCGTGATGTGCTTTGATAGCTTCAATGCTGGGGGCACGGTTTTCCTCGAGCAAAGGATTAGGCACACCGTTAGGGAAATGTCCGTCAGCCTCATGATGTACCCTGATAAACTCAAACGGCAAATGCGCTGCAAGCGCATCAGCAACCATTCCAGCGCCGCCATTGCCGGCATTGATGACCAACTTGAGGGGTTTTAGCAGACTGAGGTCGATATAGGTCAGCAAATGCTGAATATAGGCCGGTCGCGTTTCCTGATGGCGCAAAGTTCCCTGCCGTTCGCTGACCGGGAACTCCCCTGCCTCAGCCAGGGCACGGATATCATTGAGTCCGGTATCACCGCTGATGGGACGTGACCGCTCTCGCACCAGCTTCATACCGTTGTAGTCCTGCGGGTTGTGACTGGCGGTCACCACAATACCGCCGTCGGCCTTCAGGTGCGAGGTGGCAAAGTAAACCTCCTCGGTGCCACACAAACCAATATCAATGACATCAGCACCGCCATCCATCAAACCCCGGCTGAGCGCATCACAAAGAGACGGACTACTGAGCCGGATATCGTGCCCCACTACCATCGTTTGGGGTTTCAGATACATCGCGGTGGCTCGCCCGATGCGGTAGGCGATTTCCTCATTGAGCTGATCAGGAACCCGGCCGCGGATGTCGTAGGCCTTGAAACAGGTGATAGGCATGATCATGGCGTTAGCTCACTTGCGTTTGTAAATGTGCTGAAATGCGTAATTGGTTGCGTCTATAAACCCTTCAACGGATCCACAGTCAAAACGCCGGCCTTTGAATTTATATCCGAGCACACGACCATAGGTTGCCTGCGTCATCAATGCATCGGTGATTTGCAGCTCGCCGTTTCGCCCTGGCTGTGTAACACGCAGAATGTCAAAAATGTCAGGTGTCAGAATATATCGACCAATGATCGCCAGATTGGATGGCGCATCGGCCGGATCGGGCTTTTCAACCATCTGCCGCACACGGTAGACCCCGGGAGCCTCTTCAACTCCGCCAATCACACCGTATTTGGAGGTCTCATCGCGTGGCACCTCTTCGATCGCCACAATGCTGCAACGATACTTCTGGTACAACTTGACCATCTGCATGAGCACCGGATCTTCCCCGGCATCGGTGACGCAATAGTCATCTGCGAGCAACACGGCAAAGGGCTCGTTACCTATCAGCGTTTCACCCGTGAGGATAGCGTGCCCAAGGCCTTTCATCTCCACCTGACGCGTGTAAGAAAACGTGCACGTGTTAATGAGATGCCGGATATCTTTCAGCGCGGCTTCCTTGGAGGTTCCGGCTATCTGATGTTCAAGTTCATAACTGATATCAAAATGATCCTCAATTGCGCGCTTACCGCGTCCCGTCACAATCGCCATTCCGCTCATACCCGCCGCCAGCGCCTCTTCAACGCCGTACTGAATCAAAGGTTTGTTGACCAGTGGCAACATTTCTTTGGGCATGGATTTGGTGGCTGGAAGAAACCGTGTGCCGTATCCGGCTGCGGGGAAAAGACACTTTCTAATCATCTCGCACTTACTCCTGCTTGCATTTGAAACTCCATTCTTTTGTTTATTCAGACAGGTGTTGGGACACGTCCATAGACATCATCAAACCGCACAATATCATCTTCACCGAGATAGGTTCCTGTCTGTACTTCAACCAACTCAACCCAATCGTTTGTGTTGTTCTGCAGGCGATGACGACTGCCTAGCGGAATAAAGGTTGATTGATTGGCGTGCAGATCAAACACCTTCTCATCACAGGCCACTGTTGCCACACCTTGAATCACCACCCAATGCTCCGCTCTTTTATGGTGCATTTGCAGCGACAGGGACGCACCCGGGCGCACCCGGATGCGCTTGACCTGAAATCCGGGGCCGGTTGCCAGGGACTGGTATGACCCCCACGGCCGGTAAACAAGCGTATGTAGCGCCGCTTCAGGCCTGCCCAGTTCTTCCAGCCATTGCACGATTTTTTTGACATCCTGCACCTGATCTTTATCCGCCACCAACACCGCGTCGGCAGTTTCAACAATAACTGCATTGCGCATGCCAACTGCGACCACCAGACGGGAATCAGCGCGGACATAACTGTCGCTGACATTTATGACATGCGTATCACCACGCAACACATTATTGTCAGCATCTTTTTCAGTGCTGATATCCCATAACGAATTCCAGGCGCCCAGATCATTCCACGCCGCGTCCATAGGCACCACCACCGCGTTGGCGGTCTTCTCCATCACCGCATAGTCTATCGAGATGGCCGGGCACGCAGAAAACCTTGCTGCATCGATGCGTATGAAGTCGCCGTCTTTCCGGGCGCTGGCACAGGCCCTGGTGCATTGTTCAGCAACTTCAGGCGCATGCTGGCTAAGCTGACTCAGCCAACTGTCGCGCTCAAGGAGAAACATGCCGCTGTTCCAATCATAGTCACCTTGATGCAGATACTGCTGAGCGACAGCTAACTCAGGCTTCTCAACAAACCGCTGCACCCTGAACGCCGCCTGCGAATCCGCACTGACAGGTGCACCGCGTTGTATGTAGCCATAACCGGTCTCTGCATACGAAGGACGAATTCCGAAGGTCACCATGGCGCCCGTGCTGGCATGTCGGGTTGCCTCGTTGATGCAGGTATGAAATGAGTCGACGTCTCTGATCACATGATCTGCAGGCAGCACCAGCATCAACAAGGGTTCATCTGCAGCACGCGTGCTCACGGACGCCAGATGGCTGATGAGCCCGGCAGCCAGCGTCAGCGCTGGCGCTGTGTTGCGACCCATCGGTTCAAGAATGATGATTGCGTCGGATACACCAAGCTGACGCAACTGCTCGGCCACCAGAAAGCGGTGTTCTTCATGACAGATAATCACCGGAGCTGCGAGATCAGGAAGACCTTTCAGGCGCCGCAAGGTCGCCTGAAACAGAGTGATCTCTGCGCCAGATGATGGTTTTGCCTTGTTAGTCAGCTTGTTCGATGCTTCAGGCATCGCCATAAACTGTTTTGGGCTGAGTTGCCGCGATAGCGGCCACAATCTGGAACCTGTGCCACCTGCAAGAATTACGGGAATTAGCATATGTCTTCCTTGTTTTCGAGAGCGCCAAGTCTAGCGCAGAAACTCGACGGCTTACAGATACATCCAGCACCGCGGCCAGTCGCAGGCGTATGCTCTGGCAAAATAGTTCGATTATTTTGTTTTGGCGGGATAAACTTGCGCCCTTCGTGAAATCAAGGTGTTGCTTTCCACTTATGAATACAGGATTTACACCCAAAAGCTCCTATAACAAGGACGAACTCATCGACTGTGGTTATGGGCGCATGTTTGGCCCGGGCAACGCCAAGTTACCCGTCGGCAACATGTTGATGCTGGATAGAATAATCGAAATCAACGACCACGGCGGTGAGCATAATAAGGGCCAGATCATCGCAGAGTTGGACGTAAGACCCGACCTGTGGTTTTTTGAATGCCATTTCCCCGATGATCCGGTTATGCCGGGCTGCCTGGGACTGGACGCCATGTGGCAACTGGTAGGCTTCTATCTGGGATGGCGTGGCAATCTCGGGAAAGGTCGCGCGCTAGGTGCGGGGGAAGTGAAATTCAGCGGAGAAATTCTGCCAACTGCCAGCAAAGTAACCTATGAGATATCGCTCAGCCGCATCATTGAGCGGAAACTGGTCATGGGTATAGCAGACGGCACCGTGGCCGTTGATGGCAGAATAATCTACACCACCAAAGGCCTCAAAGTAGGCCTGTTTACGCCCGAAAGTCGATTCTGATTTAAAGAGTTGAGCTGACTCGGCACGCATTGGATAACTGATCGAGGTATATATGAGACGTGTTGTGGTGACGGGTATTGGAATTGTGTCCTGCATTGGCAATGACAAACAAAGCGTACTCGAATCGTTGAAAGAAGGCCGCAGCGGCATCAGTTACAACCCGGTTTATGAAGAAATGGGGCTGCGCGCTCACATCTCTGGCAGAGTTAACATCAGCTTCGAAGATCACATAGACCGCAAACATCTGCGTTTTATGGGTGATGCCGCGGCTTACGGATACATTGCCATGGATCAGGCCATTAAAGATGCCGGGCTTACGGATACCGACGTCTCCAACGACCGAACTGGCATCATTATGGGAGCCGGCGGCTCCTCGTCCGCGGATCAGGTTGAAGCCGCTGACATTCTGCGCACCAAGGGTATCCGCAAAATCGGGCCTTATCGGGTTCCCCGCACCATGGGCAGCACAGTTTCCGCATGTCTGGCGACTCCGTTTAAAATCCGCGGCGTCAATTATTCGATTTCATCAGCCTGCGCGACCAGCGCGCACTGCATAGGCAACGCGGTTGAACTGATACAACTGGGCAAGCAGGATCTGGTGTTCGCGGGCGGCGGGGAATCTGAACACTGGACGCTGACCAATTTGTTTGATGCCATGGGTGCACTGACCACAACGCATAACCATGAGCCAACGGTGGCATCACGCCCCTTTGACGTCAGCCGCGATGGATTTGTGATTGCCGGCGGCGGCGCAGTGCTTGTTGTTGAGGCGCTGGACCATGCATTGGCACGCGGCGCCAAAATTTATGCCGAAATTACCGGGTACGGGGCAACATCCGACGGGTACGACATGGTGGCACCCTCAGGCGAAGGCGCCGTGCGCTGCATGAAAATGGCGCTGGCAACAACGTCAGGCAGGCCAGTGGACTACCTGAATACCCACGGCACCAGCACACCCGTTGGTGATGTCACGGAACTCGGCGCGGTCCGCGCAGTTTTTGGCGGCAAGTCGCCGATTATCACGTCGACCAAATCCCTGACTGGCCACTCGCTCGGTGCAACCGGAGCACAGGAAGCCATCTACAGTCTGCTGATGATGGAACAAAATTTTGTCAGTGCATCCGCCAATGTCACGGAACTTGTGCCTGAAGCGGAGGGTCTGAACATTGCGACCAAACGCCTTGATGACGTCAGAATCGACTGCATCATGTCCAACAGCTTCGGATTTGGCGGAACCAATGCAACACTGGTCTTTGAGCGTTATCAGCCATAAAAAACTGGCAAGTGCCCCGCCGGCAATATTTGTCGGCGCGATCTTGTTTTGCCTCAGCCTGATGTCAGGGCTGATTCACGCTCAAACCCCGCTTCTGGCTAATCCCTCCCCACTGGGCTCCGCCACGCAAAGCCCATTTTCGCAACAACCCGCGTTTCTAGAGGTTGATCAGGCCTTTGCCTTTTTTATCAGCCTAGACGGGCCTGACACCATCAGTGTGCACTGGACAATAGCGCCTGGATATTATCTTTATGCAGATAAATTCAATTTCGCGATCAGTGATCCCGAGGCGCTGAGAACCGCCCTGAATCCAGTTTTGCCCGCAGGTGTAAAACACGAAGATGAGTTTTTTGGCGAAGTCACTGTTTACTTCGGACAGGCTCGCGCGGTGCTGAAAATGCCGGACGGCAGCCCTGATGAGTTCACGCTGGCGGTTGGTTTTCAAGGCTGCGCGGAAGCAGGCCTGTGTTACCCCCCCACACTGCGCAGCGTCGACATTACCCGTTAAAACTATCCAACTGTCGCGGGAGCGCGCATCAGCAACAGAAAACATCAGAGAAAAGCCATAATTCGGTGGTGAAAAGCCGAGAAAAATCTGACAAAATGCCAGCTCACTCAGCACAACATCCGAATGTTGGACCAAACACACATGGCTACCTTACTCGTCTTGCATGGCCCGAACCTGAACTTGTTGGGTACTCGCGAGCCACAGGTCTACGGCAAAGAAACGCTGGATGACATCAATGGCCGTCTTGCCGACACCTGCCAGGCAGCAGGTCATCACCTGCTGCATCTGCAAAGCAATGCCGAGTATGAATTGATAGAGCGTATCCACGACGCCCGCCATGAAGGCGTTCACTTCATCGTGTTTAATCCCGGTGCCTTTACGCATACCAGCATCGCACTCCGCGACGCCCTTCTTGCGGTGAGCATTCCGTTTATCGAGGTCCATCTGTCAAATGTGTACAAGCGGGAATCTTTCCGGCATCACTCTTATTTCTCAGATATTGCTGCAGGCACCATCACCGGCCTGGGCTCTCAAGGCTACGATCTTGCGCTACAGGCAGCGCTGACACGAATTTCAAACCAACAATAATTCCGCTACGACGTTAAACACCGATAAAAGAGACCACGTTATGGATATCAGAAAAGTCAAAAAACTCATCGAACTGCTTGAGTCTTCCGATATTGCAGAAATTGAGATCAAGGAAGGGGAAGAAGCGGTGCGTATCAGCCGCGCCAGCAAAGTTGTACAACAGCCCATTCAGTACCAAAGCGCACCGATGATGGTAGCGCCAGCACCCGCAGCCGTTGCCGCTGCACCCGCTCCGGCTGCACCCGCAGCAGATTCCGATGCTGGACGCAAAATTCGCGGAAATGTGGTGAAATCGCCGATGGTGGGTACATTCTACCGCGCGCCCTCTCCATCCTCTCCGGCCTTTGTTGAAGTTGGACAGCACATCAAAGTGGGCGATGTAATTGGCATCATCGAAGCCATGAAAATGATGAATCAGATTGAAGCAGATCATTCTGGCGTGGTTGAAGCCATTCTGGCCCAAGACGGCGAGCCCGTTGAATTTGACCAGGCCCTGGTCACTATTGTTTAAGGGATTACGCTCATGCTGGAAAAAGTCCTGATCGCCAATCGTGGCGAAATTGCATTGCGAATCCTGCGCGCCTGCAAGGAACTCGGCATCAAAACCGTCGCCGTGCACTCCAGCGCAGACCGTGACCTGATGCATGTCCGGTTAGCAGATGAATCTGTGTGTATCGGCCCTGCCAGCGCCTCAAAAAGTTACCTTAATGTGCCTGCAATCATCGCAGCCACGGAGGTCACCGATGCGGTTGCCATTCATCCCGGTTATGGTTTTCTGTCAGAAAACGCTGACTTTGCAGATCAGGTCGAGCGTAGTGGCTTCATTTTTATTGGACCACGAGCTGAAACCATACGCCTGATGGGCGATAAAGTCTCTGCGATTAACGCCATGAAATCGGCCGGGGTGCCTACAGTTCCGGGTTCTGATGGCCCGCTTGACGACAACGCCGAGCGCACGTTGGCAGTCGCCAAACGCATTGGCTACCCGGTAATTATCAAAGCCGCTGCCGGTGGCGGTGGACGCGGCATGCGTGTAGTGCACAGTGAAGCGGCATTGCTGAACTCCATTTATGTCACGCAATCAGAAGCTAAAGCGGCGTTCGGCAACGGCACTGTGTATCTGGAAAAATTCCTAGAAAACCCGCGTCATGTTGAAATTCAGGTGCTCGGCGACGGCCTTGGTAACGCCATTTACCTCGGCGACCGGGACTGCTCTATGCAACGCCGGCATCAAAAAGTGTTGGAAGAAGCGCCCGCACCGGACATTCCCGACGACATTCGAAACCAGGTCGCCGAAACCTGCATTAAAGCCTGCAAGCAGATGAAGTATCGCGGCGCCGGCACGTTGGAGTTCTTGTATCAGGACAAACAGTTCTACTTTATTGAAATGAACACCCGTGTTCAGGTCGAGCACCCGGTTACCGAAATGGTCACTGGTATCGATATTGTTAAAGAACAACTGAGAATCGCCAGCGGTATTCCGCTCAGCATCCGCCAGGAAGACGTCAAAATCAAAGGCCACGCCATCGAATGCCGTATCAACGCAGAAGACCCGGTGTCCTTCATGCCCTGTCCAGGAAAAATCAACCTGTTCCATGCCCCAGGCGGTAATGGCATCCGGGTTGACTCTCATATTTACAGTGGTTACACCGTCCCGCCGCATTACGATTCACTGATCGGCAAGTTGATCAGTTACGGCAGTACTCGTGATGAAGCGTTAGCCCGTATGCAGAACGCGCTGGACGAACTGCTGATTGACGGCATTCGCACCAACACCCCTTTGCACAAAGATATCCTGCGTGATCCGAACTTCCGCAAAGGCGGCACCAACATCCACTATCTGGAGCACATGCTGGCCGGCGCTCACGGCAAAAACAGCTGAGTGAGCTAACACATGCCTTGGTTACAGATTAATGCCCGAATCACTGACACCGAGGCTGCAGCGATGGAACAACTGTTCCAGTCGCTGGGCGCGGTGTCGGTGACGCTTCAGGATGCCGAGGATGTGGCGGTATTTCAATTGGATCCGGGAACAACTCCTTTATGGCAGAACATGCAGTTAAATGCCTTGTTTGAAGCCAAAGCCCCGTTAAAAACTATCGTAAAACGTATTGTGAACGGTTCACGCCTGACCGAGCAGGATCTGGAAATCGAAGAGATTGCCGATCAGGATTGGGAACGCGCGTGGATGGACGACTTTAAACCCATTTGTTTTGGCAAACGCCTATGGGTCTGCCCCAGCTGGCTGCAGCCACCGGAACCCGATGCCGTCAACCTGATGCTGGATCCTGGCCTTGCGTTCGGATCGGGAACACACCCGACCACGGCATTGTGTCTGGAATGGCTGGACGGCTGCGATGTGGCAGGAAAGTCGGTTATCGATTACGGCTGCGGCTCAGGCATTCTGGCGATTGCGGCAATATTGCTGGGCGCTGACAAGGCGATTGGCGTCGACAATGATCCGCAGGCCATCATCGCCACACGCAACAATCGGGAAATGAACGGGGTCGCTGCTGAAAAACTAACGGTGTTTATGCCCGGGGAACAGCATCAACCGGCAGATATCGTGTTAGCCAACATACTTTCCGGCCCCCTTGAGGAACTGACACCGGTGCTCACCAACCTGACCAAACCGGGTGGCAAGCTGATTCTCTCGGGGGTTTTGTCTGAACAAACGGAATCACTGATTCGGTCATACCAACCCTGGTTTGAACTGGAGACCCCGGTCATCCGCGAGCAATGGGTTCGCATCACCGGCACGCGACATCTGAATAACCATGTGGACAATACTGGAAACCAACAGCGATAAAATAGCGCATCTGCCGCAGTTTGATGAATCTCTGGTGCTTGGGGCACCGCCGCCTGCGCAGCGATCCTGGCTGGCAGCCGTTGCCGGCATTTTTCTGATTATTGTTTTGTTTGCCGGTCTTGTCGCGCAACTGGTTTTTTTCAACAAAGACACACTGTTGCGTGACACACGCGTCAGAGATCTGTTAACGGGCCTGTGTACTCGTGTGGCATGCGCACTGCCGGTGTTACGCGACACTGAACAATTGCGCAGCACATTTGTTGAAGTCTCTCCACACCCTGACTACGAATCCATGCTGCTTGTCCGTTTTGGCATTTTTAATGCCGCACTGTTTGCGCAGCCGCACCCCTCAGTTGACCTTTCATTCAGCAATACACAGCAACAGGCGGTTGCAGGCCGACGTTTTTATCCGGGGCATTATCTGGATGCGTCACTGCTGTCACGGATTACAATTCCTGCGGGGTCTGAGATTCTGGGCACTCTTGAAATTCTTGATCCGGGGCAAGAGGCTGTCAACTACACAATCGAGTTTGTTTATGAGCACAACTGATCAAGCTTCCGGACATCTCCACAATCCGCATGGCTTGCCCGATATCAAGCCCTTTAGGCTTGGCAAACACGTGCTGGAGCGACCGATCTTGCTTGCGCCTATGGTGGGCGTCAGTGATGTACCGTTTCGAGAAGTGTGCCTGCAACAGGGCGCCACTCTCACCATCGCTGAAATGTTGCCGGCAGATACGGCCATGTGGAAATCCGAAAAGAACCGCCTCAGACTCAGACGCACTGCCGCCTGTGGCCCTGAAATTGTGCAGATTGCCGGTTTTGACCCAGAGATGATGGCCGAGGCCGCCCGCCTGAATGCTGACATGGGCGCTGAAGTCATCGATATAAACATGGGTTGCCCGGCCAAAAAGGTCTTGAAAAAGGCGGCGGGGTCAGCGCTGATGCGCGACCCCGAACTGGTTGAACAGATACTGCGAGCCGTTGTGCAGGCTGTTGATATTCCTGTGACACTCAAAATGCGCACGGGTTGGTGTCGGGCACAAAAAAACGGTGTCGATATTGCCCGCATCGCTGAAGACTGCGGCATTCGCATGATCAGTGTTCATGGCAGAACCCGCGAGTGCCGCTTTGTCGGCGATGTTGAGTACGACACGATCGCCGCGATCAAGCAAAGTGTCGGCATACCGGTGATTGCAAACGGTGATATTGATTCACCCGAAAAAGCGGTGCAGGTACTCAGACATACCGGGGCGGATGGACTGATGATCGGCCGTGCCGCTCAGGGCAAACCGTGGATATTCAGAGAAATCCGTCAATACCTTGAGCATGGCGACCATGCAAGACCGCCATCTGCGAGCGAGATCAGCATTCTGATGCAGGACCATATTTGTGCGCTGCACGCATTTTATGGAGATTTCCGCGGGACACTCTTTGCCCGCAAACATATTGACTGGTACAGTAAAGCGCTACCGGGTGGTGAGTTATTGAAGTCTGAATTTATGCAGGCAAACTGTGTCACGGATCAACAGGATATCCTGCAAAACTGGCACCGCGCACACCTGTCTTTGCTGACTGCTGTAGCAGCACAAACCCATAAATAAAGCCAACACAGAGATTTGCCTGTACCACCATGAAAAAAGAAACCTTGAAGAGCGGCCTTGTAAAGCAACCCGCGGCAAGTCCGGGCAAAACAACAACCATGACCGACCCGGCATCCAACCAGAGTCTTAGGCAGTGTGTCGGGCGCGCGATGGAGAAGTATTTTGACGATCTCGGGGATGCTCAGCTGACCCATAATCTTTATGAACTGGTACTCAGTGAAGTTGAGGCTCCGTTAATGGAAGCGGTACTCAAACACACCGATGGCAACCAAAGCGAGGCGGCTACCATGCTGGGTTTGAACCGTGGTACCCTACGGAAAAAGATGAAACAGTACGGTCTGTTGTGATTCTTGCCCGTCATCAACACGCCGTCACAACATCCTCAGACGAATTACCCACCTTTTAAACTGCAACCACTTACTAAAACTGCCTCTACTACTATGTCTTCAGATCAAATTGCTGTCATTCGCCGCGCATTGCTCAGTGTGTCGGACAAGTCGGGTATTGTGGAATTCGCCCGCTCGCTGCAGAGCGCCGGCGTAGAGATTTTATCGACAGGCGGCACCTATCGCCTCTTGCAAGATAACAACATTCCGGCAATCGAAATTGCTGACTACACTGGCTTTCCGGAGATGATGGATGGTCGTGTCAAAACCCTGCACCCCAAGGTGCATGGCGGAATTCTGGCCCGCCGTCAGATTGATGCCGACGTCATGAAGGCTCACAACATTCCGCCCATTGATCTGGTGGTGGTTAACCTGTATCCGTTTGAGGCAACTGTCGCCAAACCGGGTTGTGATCTGGCTACAGCTATCGAGAATATCGATATTGGTGGGCCCACCATGTTGCGAGCAGCTGCCAAAAATCACGCCTGGGTCGCGGTTGTTGTCAATCCGGCAGATTACGCCCTGGTGCTCAGCGAAATGAATACCAATGAAGGCGGACTGACACAGGCCACTCGCTTTGATCTGGCGGTGCGCACTTATGAACACACCGCTGCTTATGACGGCGCCATTGCCAATTACCTTGGCAAGATCGTTTCCGGCAGCGAATTCCCGCGCAGTTTCTCCAGCCAGTTTCACAAAAAACAAGACCTGCGTTATGGCGAAAACCCGCATCAGAACGCAGCGTTTTATGTTGAGAAGCAGCCGCAGGAAGCCAGCGTCAGCACTGCAACACAACTTCAGGGCAAAGAGCTCTCCTACAATAATATCGCTGACACGGATGCAGCACTGGAATGCGTGAAGAGTTTCAGCGAGCCGGCCTGTGTGATTGTGAAACATGCCAATCCCTGCGGCGTTGCCATTGCCGGGTCCATACAGGAAGCCTATCAGCTGGCATTTCAGACCGACCCGACGTCTGCTTTTGGCGGCATCATTGCGTTTAACCGCGAACTTGACGCTGCAACCGCACAGAAGATTGTTGATCAGCAGTTCAGCGAAGTGATTATTGCGCCAACTGTCTCTCAAGAGGCTTTACACGTGTTCGCTGGCAAGCCCAATGTGCGTGTGCTGGCCTGCGGTCAATGGCCTGCCAAACCGTTGGCGGCCTGGGATTACAAACGTATCAACGGCGGCCTGCTGGTGCAGGACAGAGACATCCATCAGATCAGCCGCGCCGATCTGACTGTGGTCAGCAAACGCCAGCCCAGTGAACAAGAACTGGCTGACCTGATGTTTGCATGGACTGTAGCGCAGTTTGTGAAATCCAATGCGATTGTCTACTGCAAGAACTTACAGACCATTGGCATTGGTGCAGGCCAGATGAGTCGCGTCTACAGCGCAAAAATTGCAGGCATTAAAGCAGCAGATGAAAATCTGGTGGTGGAAGGCTCGGTGATGGCATCCGATGCGTTTTTCCCCTTCCGTGATGGCATTGATGCCGCCGCTAAGGCCGGCATCAGCGCGGTCATTCAGCCCGGCGGTTCGATGCGTGACGCAGAAGTCATCGCGGCTGCCGACGAAGCCGGCATGGCGATGGTGTTTACCGGCATCCGCCACTTCCGCCATTGAGGATTGCATATGAATGTTCTGATACTCGGCAACGGCGGACGTGAACATGCACTGGCCTGGAAATTGGTTCAATCAGCAGGCGTTAACAAAGTATTTGTGGCACCAGGCAATGCCGGCAGCGCCACTGAGGCGGGCGTCGAAAACGTCGCCATTGATGCCCTGGATTTCCCGGCGCTGGCAGCCTTTGCCAAAAACAATGATGTTGGCCTGACCGTTGTTGGCCCGGAAGCGCCTTTGGTTGCCGGTGTTGTTGATTATTTCAGCGCCCAGGGTCTTCGTGCATTTGGCCCACGCAAGGCCGCAGCGCAGCTGGAAGGTTCCAAAGCCTTTACCAAAGACTTTCTTGCCAGGCACAACATTCCCACCGCGGCCTATCAGAACTTTACCGATGCAGACGCCGCCATTGCCTATGTCAGACAGCAAGGCATACCCATCGTCATAAAAGCCGACGGCCTGGCAGCGGGCAAAGGTGTGATTATTCCGCAGACCCAGGAAGAGGCTGAATCAACCATTCGCGATATGTTATCCGGCAATAAATTTGGTGATGCCGGCAGTCGTGTGGTCATTGAACAATTCCTGCTCGGCGAAGAAGCCAGTTTTATCGTGATGGTGGATGGTGAGCATGTACTCCCGTTTGCAACCTCGCAGGATCACAAGGCGCGGGACGACGGCGATAAAGGACCCAATACCGGTGGCATGGGCGCTTATTCGCCTGCGCCGGTGGTAACACCTGAGATTCATGAGCGCGTCATGCAACAGGTGATTATGCCGACCGTGCGCGGCATGGCTGCCGAAGGCAATCCTTACACCGGTTTCCTGTATGCCGGCCTGATGATTGACGACCACGGTAATCCTTTTGTCATCGAGTTTAACTGTCGTTTTGGCGACCCGGAAGCGCAACCAGTGATGATGCGTCTGCAATCAGATCTGGCCGATCTGTGCCAGGCCGCTATTGATGGCCGGCTTGACCAAAAACACGCGGAGTGGGACTCTCGTGCTGCGATTGGTGTGGTGCTTGCCGCAGGTGGTTATCCCGATGCCTACGATAAAGGCGCCTTGATCAGCGGCCTTGATAAAGCCTCTCAATCCGGCCATGGCAAAGTATTCCATGCCGGCACGACCCTGAGCGATGGCAAGGTAGTCACCAACGGTGGCCGCGTGTTGTGCGCTGTGGCATTGGGCGATACGGTTACCCATGCACAAAAAGCGGCGTATCGGCTGGCGGAAAACATCCACTGGGATAGAATCTATTACCGTAAAGATATCGGACACCGGGCCATTGCCCGGGAAACAGCTGGTGACTAGTAACCGGACAAACGCTTATGAGCACATCTGATAATCGCGATCACTTCAGCCTGGCAGACCGGCTGATCCTACAATTGGACCAGGCGCTGCATACGCTGATACCGGGTAGCAGTCACGCTCAGCGCGGCTCACCCGCAGCCAAAACGGAAGAAGGCGAATTATCCGAGGCTGAGCGTTTGCTGGCCGCCGGACTAATGCGCATTAATCACACCGGCGAAGTATGTGCACAGGCCCTGTATCAGGGCCAATCACTGAGCGCTCGTCTGCCGGATGTGCGAGATAGCATGAATCATGCAGCGGCCGAAGAAGTCGATCACCTGGCCTGGTGCGAAACCCGGCTCAAAGAACTCGACAGTCGCCCCAGCCTGCTGAATCCGGCGTTTTATGCCTTATCTTTTGGACTGGGTGCGGTCGCTGGCGCTGTAGGCGACAAGTGGAGTCTGGGGTTTGTGGGTGAAACTGAAAAACAGGTCTGTGAGCATCTGCAGGATCATCTGCAACAGTTACCGGCACACGACCAAAAGAGCCGCGCCATTATTCAACAAATGATTATCGATGAACAAAAACATGGTGACAGTGCCATGGCAGCCGGCGGTGCCGACCTGCCATTGCCCATCACGGCCGGTATGAAACTGATGGCCGGGGTTATGAAAGCCCTGACCAAACGGGTCTGAGGAATTCTGGTGTCCCACCTTCCCCGCCTGCTGCGTATCATGTCGGTCTGCGCCAGATACCGTCTTGACCAGATCAGCCCTCTGACAGCCAATGCTTGGCCGTTACGACTGCTGATGGCCAGCATCGGCGTTTTTACGGGCAGCAGAACACGCGATCTGACACCTCCGCAGCGCCTTAAAGAGGCACTGCAAGACCTAGGCCCAATCTATATCAAGTTTGGTCAGTTGTTATCCACACGCCGGGACTTTCTGCCTCTGGACATCAGTGACGAGCTGCAACACCTTCAGGATCGTGTCCCTGGATTCACGTCGCCCTCGGTGTTTGATGTGGTCGAAAAAGCGCTGGGGATGCCCTGGCAACAAAGCTTCCGTGACATCAAAGCACAATCGCTGGCATCGGCCTCGATTGCTCAGGTGCATGAAGCTCACCTGATCAGCGGCGAGGAAGTGGTCATCAAAATCCTGCGACCCGGCATTGAAGTCACCATCCGCGAAGACATCAAAGTGCTCAAGTGGGTAGCGCGGATGGTCGAACGTTATCTGCCCGATGGCCGGCGCCTGAAACCTCGCGAAGTCATCAACGATTACGAACACATTATTCTCGGGGAATTGAATCTGCTCTCCGAAGGTGCCAACACGACGCTGCTGCGCCGCAATTTTGAGAACTCACCCAAACTGTATGTCCCCAAGGTCTACTGGGATGTTACGCGCGATGGCATGCTGGTGACCGAACGTATTCGCGGCATCCCGGTGTCCGACATTGCTACACTGACCGCGCATGGCGTCAATCTGAAACAGTTGGCCGAGACCGGCGTCGGCATCTTTTTTACGCAAGTGTTTGAGCACAGTTTTTTTCATGCCGACATGCATCCCGGCAATATTTTTGTGGATCCAGCCAATCCGCAGTTCCCTCAGTATATTGCTATCGACTGCGCCATCATCGGCTCATTGAGCCGCGACGACCAACAATATTTGGCGCGTAATCTGCTTGCAATTTTCAAACGCGATTACCGCAAAGTGGCTGAGCTGCATGTCGAATGCGGGTGGGTACCCAAAAATACCAACGTGGTCGAATTTGAGGCGGCCATGCGCACTGTCTGTGAACCCATCTTTGAAAAGCCTCTCAAGGATATCTCTTTTGGGTATCTGCTGGTGCAACTGTTCCGCACTGCCGGGCGCTTTAATATGGAAGTCCAACCATCACTAGTGCTGCTGCAGAAGACCTTGCTGAACGTTGAAGGCCTGGGCCGTCAGCTATACCCTGAACTGGATCTGTGGCAGACTGCCTTGCCGTTTCTGGAGAACTGGAGCCGGCGCCGCATGCAGCCCTCCTATCTGTGGAAGGCTCTGAAGGATAATGTTCCGGATTGGGTTGAGCAGTTTCCACAGTTGCCACAAATGCTGCTCAACAGCCTGAATCAGCACCAGAAATTACAAGAGATTAATGACTCGCTGCAGGTAGCACTGTTACAGCAAGGGCTGCGCGACAAACGTCACCGCAAACGGCAGCGACGACTGATGCTTGTTATCTTGTTGATCACCGCGGCCAGCAGCTTTTTGTATTTCACATCGTGAAAGAGCATACTGAACACATGAGTAATACCGACTGGTTAGATCAGGTCAAATGGAACAATGAAGGACTGGTGCCGGTGGTAACTCAGGACGTGCACAGCCTCCGCTTGTTAACACATGCATGGATTAACCGCGAAGCCTTGGCGCTGACTCAGGCCGAGGGGCGTGCCGTGTACTGGTCACGCTCACGGCAGAAAATCTGGCGCAAAGGCGAGGAGTCCGGTAACGTGCAGCGCATCCACCGGATACTTCTCGATTGCGATGGCGATACGGTGTGTTATCTGGTGGAGCAGGCAGGGGGCATCGCCTGTCACACAGGCAGGTTAAGCTGTTTTTATCAGCAGCTGTCTGAGGGCAAAGACAGCATCAGCTGGGCTTTGACAGATGCCGTGATTAAAGATCCGGCCGAGATATACAAAAATCCTGGCCATTAAGAACCGAAGACAGAAATCAGTAACCCATGACAAACGCAACAGAATCAACACATGACGTGCTTCAACAACTGGCATTGTTGCTGGAAGCGCGAAAACAGGCTGAAGCGAGCAGCTCCTATGTGGCCAGCCTGCATCAGAAGGGTCTGAACAAGATTCTTGAAAAAGTGGGTGAAGAGGCGGTAGAAACCATTTTGGCTGCTCGTGACGTGGAAGGTGGCGCTGATGTTCAGACCGTCATCAGCGAGACCGCAGACTTATGGTTTCACAGCATGGTGATGCTCAGCCATCTCGGGCTGAGCCACGAGCTGGTATTGGAAGAACTCAGAAAGCGTTTTAACATCTCCGGACTCGCCGAAAAGGCATCCAGAACAGCAAAATAACTAATTTTCAGCCTGAATCATGCAGGTGTCAGGCATTCGGAGGAAGTATGGGAATCGGCGGCATCAGTATCTGGCAGTTACTTATCATCGCATTAATTATTGTGCTGCTATTTGGCACTAAAAAACTTCGCACTCTGGGCAGTGACCTTGGTGGAGCCTTGAAAGGTTTCAAGCAGGCGGTCAAAGATGACGACAAAGACGGCAAAAATGATCCTGATCAGTTAGCTGACGACAGCGACGGTGTCAGCATCAGCGCTCGCACCGAGAAAACACAGGACAAATAACAACAATGTTCGATATCAGTTTCATCGAGCTGCTGGTTGTATTTGTCGTAGCTCTGCTGGTGCTTGGACCCGAAAAATTGCCAGGTGCTGTGCGCACCGGCGCATTGTGGATAGGCCGTGCCAAACGCAGTTTCGGTAAAGTCAAAGCGGAGATCGAGCAACAGATTAACGCCGACGATATCAGACGCCAGCTCCATAATGAATCGATTATGGCGGACATCGAAAAGGCGCGCAAAAATGCCGATCAGCTGCTTAAAGACACCCGCAAAGAACTGGATAAAACTCAGGATAGCATCAATCGCGCAGTGAGTTCCGCAACAGCTGCGCCTGCCTCAGTGCCTGTTGTGACCAGCAGTGCTGTGGAGGGCATACCAACATTTAAGGCCGAGGTAGCAATGGATGGGTCTGCGTTAGTTGCAGAGACCAGTGCGTCAGACGAGCCGCCTCCGGAACTGCCCATCGCAGAGAAGAAGCCCGTGCAGGATTTCTATAACAGCCCGCCCACAGGGGTGGTTTCGATCAAAGGTGGCAAATTGACAGCCGCCGTTGCGAACCCGCCAGCAGCTGAACAAGCTGAAGGCAATAAGGATTCATAACCGTTGAAAACGCCTGACGTAAATCCCGACAACCGCCCGGAACTGACGATTGTTGGCCACCTGGTGGAGCTGCGTGATCGCATTCTGAAGTGCGTTGTGGCCTTGTTGCTAGTTTTTTTGGGGCTGATATATTTTGCCAATGATATCTACGCGTTTGTTGCATATCCGCTGACGTCGGTGCTGCCGCCTGATACCAGCATGATTGCAATTGATCCGACCTCACCGTTCTTCACGCCCTTTAAACTGACTTTTTACGCCGCACTTTTTGTCTGTGCTCCTTATATTCTTTTTCAGGTCTGGTCGTTTATTGCACCGGGCCTGTATGCCAATGAAAAGTCGTTGGCCATTCCCCTGTTCGTGTCCAGTGTCCTGCTTTTTTACGCAGGCATGGCCTTTGCCTATTATGTGCTGTTTGGCATCGTATTCAGTTTTTTTGTGTCAGTTGCACCGGAAGGAATCGCCGTTGCACCGGATATTGCCAGCTACCTGAGTTTTGTATTAAAAATATTTTTTGCGTTTGGTTTTGCCTTCGAGATTCCGATTGCAGTGTTTCTGATGATCTGGTCAGGCATGGTTGATGTGGAGTCGCTTGAAGGCAAGCGTCCTTATATCATCGTCGGATGTTTTGTTGTCGGCATGTTGTTGACGCCGCCGGATCCTTTCAGTCAGATTGTTATGGCTGTGCCCATGTGGATGCTTTTTGAGGTGGGCGTTTATTGCGGCAAGATTTATATGCGAAGAAAGCAGGAACGTGAACTGGCAGAACAGTCACAACAATCGTAAGCATCGGCATCAGGCACGAAGACTAAACGTCACCGGACCGTCGTTCTCCAACAATATTTTCATGTCTGCACCAAACTGGCCAGTAACAACTTGTGGGTACGAGGCCTTAAACCAGTGCACCAGCTCATGGTAAAGCGCCTCGGCTTCTGAAGGGGGCATGGCAGAAGTGAAACTGGGACGCAAACCACGTCCGGTATCAGCAGCAAGCGTAAACTGCGACACCAACATCACCTGCCCACCAATTGCGCTGACACTCAAGTTCATTCGACCTTCAGCGTCCGCAAAAACTCGATAATCCAGCACCTTTTGCAGAAGTTTTTCTCCATGGGCGCGGGTATCACTCTTTTCAATACCCAGTAAAACCACCAGCCCCTTATCAATGGAGCAATGCTGCTCTTGATTGATGCGAAGGCTGGCGTAATTCACGCGTTGAATTAGAGCAATCATTGCGTCTTCCGGAATGAATTATCACTGCCGGTGCACTCAGCACTTACAGCGGGGAAATCAGGTACAGATCTTTCAATCTGTCGAGATATTCCCCAATTCAAACGGCTGCCCATCTGCTGTTCCAGATTAACGCGCCGCTGAACCACGGCTGGCACGTTTTCGATCGCTTTCTGTCAGATTCTTTTTACGAATTCGGATGCTCAGCGGCGTAATCTCCACCAACTCGTCTTCGTCGATGAATTCCATCGCCTGTTCCAAGGTATGTTTGGTCGGCGGCGTCAAGACGATGTTTTCGTCAGTTCCGGACGCACGGACGTTAGTGAGCTGCTTGCCTTTGATCGGATTAACGACCAGATCATTATCGCGGCTGTGAAGGCCAATAATCATGCCTTCATAAACCTCAATGTTTGGCTCAATAAACAGACGGCCGCGCTCCTGCAACATCCACAGGGAATAACCCAGTGCCTTGCCCGTTACCATAGACACCAGCACTCCGTTTTTACGTGCTGCAAGCTCACCCTGCTTGACCGCGCCGTAATGATCAAACACATGGTTCATCATGCCGGTGCCAGATGTCATACTCATAAACATGGAACGGAAACCAATCAATCCGCGTGTCGGGATTTCAAAGGTCAGGCGTACGCGGCCCTTGCCATCGGGCAACATGTCCTGCATTTCCGCACGACGCAGGCCGAGCTCTTCAATCACTGCGCCCTGATGCTCATCGTTGCAGTCAATCACCAGTGCTTCATAGGGCTCCTGCATGATGCCATCAACTTCTTTCATGATGACTTCAGGACGGGATACAGCCAGCTCAAAACCTTCACGGCGCATGGATTCGATCAGCACCGACAAATGCAATTCTCCTCGGCCGGATACCTTATATTTGTCTGCTGATTCACCTGGCTCAACCCGCAACGCAACGTTGTGTATCAGTTCACGCTCAAGTCTGTCCTTGAGATTACGGGTCGTTACGTACTTGCCCTCTCGTCCGGCAAACGGCGAATCATTTACCTGGAAAGTCATGCTGATGGTTGGCTGATCAACCGTCAGCGGGGGCATGGCTTCGATATGCTCTGGATCACAGATGGTGTCGGAGATGTGCAGCTTGTCGATGCCAGTGATGCAGATGATTTCACCGGCAGTGGCTTCGGGTACATCGATGCGCTCCAGTCCGAGGTGACTCTTGACCTGAAGAATTTTGCCTTTACGCTGATTGCCCTCAACGTCAACAATTACCACTTGCATGTTGGGTTTGGCGATACCTCCGGTCACGCGGCCGATACCAATAACACCAACATAGCTGTTGTAGTCCAGTGCACTGATCTGCATACGGAAAGGAGCATCGATGTTGACGGGTGGTGGCGGTACAAACTTGATAATAGTGTCAAACAATGGATCCATGTTGTCGCTCATGGTATCCGCTTCCAGGCCAGCGATACCGTTCAGTGCAGAGGCGTAAACGACAGGAAAATCCAGCTGTTCGTCCGTGGCACCGAGTCGGTCAAATAGATCAAATACTTCACCAAGCACCCAGTCCGGACGCGCGCCGGGGCGATCGATTTTGTTGATAACTACAATAGGGTGCAGACCCTGCGCAAAGGCTTTCTGAGTCACAAACCGGGTTTGCGGCATCGGTCCGTCAACGGCGTCAACCAGCAGCAGCACACTGTCTACCATCGACATTACACGCTCTACCTCACCACCAAAGTCAGCGTGACCCGGGGTATCTACAATGTTGATGTGGTAACCGTTCCAGTTAATAGCGGTGTTTTTGGCCAGAATGGTAATACCACGCTCTTTCTCCTGATCGTTGGAGTCCATGACTCGCTCAACATTCCCACCACGGGTGTTCAGCGTGCCGGAGAGGTTCAGCAGTTTATCAACCAGAGTAGTCTTGCCATGGTCAACGTGGGCGATAATGGCGATGTTGCGGATTTTTTCAATCACGGAAAAGAACCTGTAAATTAGAAGATTGCTGCGACGCTTGGCCGCAGATGGATCATGCAGATCACTAACAAAAATGGCGGCAGAGTATACAACGGACTACGGCGGCTTGTCAGTCAACTATTTATGACAAACCACCGCACCAAAAAAGTGCACTTAAAAACATCTTAAAACACCGAATTCTCTCACGACCGGTAAACACCTAAAGTAAGAAAGCCGGCGTATTTTAAGATGCGATGCTTGCTATAGAGTCATCATGCCCTTTTAACTGCTGCTCAACAACAACCAGATCCCTGAAGCGTACGCCAACACACACCCTGAAATCCGGATTATCGAGGTTAACAGCGGCGGCCTCTATCTCTTGCATCAATCACCAGCCAATATGGCGCCCGGCCTGTATTGAGGTAAATGGATGCCCTGCCTGACGCTAGCAGCGCACAGCACAAGTGCGCCGCTCAACTGTCCTGACTCTGTGCGCAATGAAACATCCAAACCTGTTGCCCCTGTATTTTGTTGTCATCCGGGGTTTGCACTTCCAGAATGTCCCAATCACCAGTTACACTTATCCCGCTATTGAGCCGCCTGAGCATGATTCTCAGGTTGCGACGCAGAACCTGAATCAGACGATGTCTGACCGGGTGTGTTTTGATGGTGATTTCGGGGAAAAATCTGATCAGGTAACGCATCAAAATCTCTGCGGCGAGTCTCGCACCATAACGGGGCATGACCCTGGTTATTGCACCTTAATGATGCGTTTTTGTGGGCGCCCAGCAAAACAAGCGTCTGATTTATCAAGCTCTTGCGTAGCCAATCTGGTGGCACGCATTTTGCTGAACTCTCTGAACTCGGGAACTGAGCGGCCGCCGCAGTATTGTGCCGTCTGCCCGTCTTGTTGAGCGCAGATTGCTGTAGCACTAGTAACTCGTGGCTGATGCCGTTATAAAAGTCCCGGCTCAGTCGCTCTTTATTTCTAGATCAAACGGAGGATCAGGAATGTCTAAAACTTTAGAAATGATCAAAGAACATAATGCAAAGTGGGTAGACCTCCGTTTTACGGACACTAAGGGTAAGGAACAGCACGTGACTTTCCCGGTCTCTAAAGTCGACGAAACCTTTCTTGAAGGCGTGATGTTTGACGGCTCTTCGGTCGCTGGCTGGAAAGGTATCAACGAGTCAGACATGATTTTGCGCCCGGACGACAGCACCGCGGTACTTGATCCGTTTGCTGATGAGATTCAGGTTAACCTGCGTTGCGACATTATCGAGCCACGCACCATGCAGGGATACAACCGCGATCCACGCTCTGTGGCACGACGCGCTGAAGAGTATTTGAAATCTACCGGTATCGCAGACAAGGCGTTCTTCGGACCGGAAAACGAATTTTTTGTGTTTGACGACATCAAGTGGCACGTTGGCATGGACCGATCCTTCTTCCAGATCGGTAGTGACGAAGCAGCTTGGTCAAGCGACAAGAAAATCGAGGGGGGCAATATGGGTCACCGTAACCGCGTCAAAGGCGGCTACTTCCCGGTTCCACCCGTGGATGCACTGCACGACCTGCGTGGCGCCATGTGCGACACCATGGCCTCCATGGGCATCGACGTTGAACTGCACCACCACGAAGTTGCCAATGCCGGCCAGTGTGAGATCGGCGCAAAATTCAATACGCTGGTTGCCAAGGCGGACGAAGTACAGATTCTTAAGTACTGCATCCTGAGCACAGCACACGCCTACGGCAAAACTGCAACCTTTATGCCGAAGCCGCTGGTTGGTGACAACGGTTCAGGAATGCACGTTCACATGTCCCTGTCCAAAGATGGCAAAAACACGTTTGCGGGTGATGGCTACGCTGGTCTCTCTGATACTGCGCTGTACTATATCGGCGGCATTATCAAACACGCGAAGACACTGAACGCCTTTGGTAACGCGTCTACCAACTCGTACAAACGACTGGTGAAAGGTTTTGAGGCTCCGACACTGCTGGCCTATTCGTCACGAAATCGTTCTGCTTCCATTCGTATTCCTTACATACTGGGCGGCAACCCACGCGCCATCCGTATCGAAGTACGTTTTGGCGACAACACTGCCAACCCTTACCTGTACTTTGCCGCGCTGCTAATGGCAGGTCTAGACGGTATTCAGAACAAGATTCATCCCGGCGATCCGGCTTCCAAAGACCTGTATGACCTGGAGCCAGAAGAAGAAGCGCTGATCCCGAAGGTGTGTTACTCGCTGGACGAAGCACTGGACAATCTGGATGCCAACCGTGACTTCCTGAAGAAAGGTGGCGTTTTCTGCGACGACCTGATCGATGCGTACATCGAACTGAAGCGTCAGGATTGCACTCGTCTGAACATGTCTACGCACCCCGTAGAGTTCGACATGTATTACAGCCTGTAACAGCCAGCCGTTAAATGCTGTCTGAAAAATCGCCTGCGCGGGTAGTCCGGCAGGCGATTTTTTTTGACCGCAAAATAAACAATTCTGGCATCAAGCACTCTTTTGGTGCATTGTGTTTTGCGCGTGACTGAATCAGGTGCGCCGTCCATCCGAGCAGTCATCGTGCATGCCTCAAAAACCGTTGAACCTGTTCAGTTTCGGACTTGGCACAACCAGCCTCATCATGGTTTGGAACTTGCATACATCTGCTGATGATCCGGATTGGCAGTGACAAACCCCGGGCTCGTTTGTTTCTGGAACCAGCTAAAAACCATGTTTGATAGCAGCAACCCAAAACTATGCAGGCGACTTCTGGACAGTATGTCCACCGCGGTACTATTGCTGGATCCCGAGCTACGCCTTCAGTACATCAATCTGGCAGCAGAAAGCCTGCTGGCGGTCAGTGGTCGACAGCTGCAAAATGTTTTTATCGGAGATCTTTTTGTTAACGCCGAGCAGGACGTGCAGGACATACGGCAGGCGCTTGCCCTGCAGCACAGTTTTACCAAACGCAAAGCCCAGCTGCAATTAAGCAGCGGGCGCATGCTGCAGGGAGATTACACGGTCACCCCGCTTCTTGATTTTGTCGACGTGTCCATCCTCATCGAAGTGCAGGGTACAAATTATGCGGAGCGCATCAGTCGCGACGAGAACATGATTTCTACCCACGAAACCACTCGCGAACTGGTCCGCGGCCTGGCCCATGAAATCAAGAATCCGCTCGGTGGTATTCGCGGCGCGGCACAGTTGCTGGCGGCTGAACTGCCAAATTCAGAGCTGACCGACTATACCAACGTCATCATTGAAGAGGCTGATCGCCTGCATAAGTTGGTTGACAGACTGGTAGGATCACGCAAACCCATGGAGTTTCGCAAACTGAATATCCATGAAGTGCTGGAACGTGTGCGCAACCTGATCGAAGCGGAGGTGCGCAATCGTGACATCAGCGTCGAGCGTGATTACGATCCAAGTATCCCGGAACTGCTGGGAGATTCCGAACAACTGATACAGGCGGTGCTCAACATTGTTCGCAATGCCGTGCAGGCGCTAGAAAGCCCGCATGTCAAACACCGTTCAGGGCTGATAGAACTCAAAACTCGCATCATGCGCAACCTCACCATCGGAACTATTTTTCACAAACTAGTAACCCGCATAGAAGTTGTCGACAACGGACCAGGGGTCCCTCCTGAACTGATCGACAGTATCTTTTTCCCAATGATCAGTGGTCGCGCTGAAGGAACCGGCCTGGGACTGTCCATCGCGCACTCCATCATCAATCAGCACAAAGGCATCATTGAGTGCAAGAGCCAGCCGGGCTGCACCCGGTTTACCATTTATCTGCCAGTGTTGCGCCAAACACCGGCGCCCAACCTGTTTAACTCCGGTCAGACAGGTAAATAGCGTTCACAGAGTATAGAAACCATGAGCAAACACAATACGGTCTGGGTTCTGGATGATGACAAGTCGATTCGTTGGGTGCTGGAGAAGTCACTCAGCAGATCGGGGCTGCACACACAAAGCTTTGAGAATGGTGATGATCTGTTGCACCGGCTGGAGAAGGAGCGGCCTGACGTAATCATCAGCGACATCCGCATGCCCGGCATCAATGGTCTTGATCTGCTATCAACCGTTCATGAGCGATTCCCGCAACTGCCGGTGATTATCATGACCGCGCACTCAGACCTGGACAGCGCGGTTTCGTCCTACAGCCGCGGTGCGTTTGAATACTTGCCCAAACCATTTGACATTGAAGAGGCCGTGGCCATGACACAGCGTGCATTGGAACATGCACGCGAGCAGGACATTGAAATCCCATCTCCGATCATTGAAAGCAGCAAAGAAATTATTGGTGAAGCGCCGGCGATGCAGGAAGTTTTCCGGGCGATCGGCAGGCTATCGCAGTCAAACATTACTGTGCTTATCAACGGCGAATCCGGCACCGGCAAAGAACTGGTGGCGCACGCGCTGCACAAACACAGCCCTCGTCGCGAACGCCAGTTCATTGCCCTGAACGTTGCAGCTATCCCCAAGGATCTGATCGAGTCAGAGTTGTTTGGTCATGAAAAGGGCTCGTTCACCGGTGCCACCGCACACCGCACCGGGCGTTTTGAACAAGCCAATGGGGGCACTCTGTTTCTGGACGAAATTGGCGATATGCCCGCTGAGACCCAGACCCGGCTGTTGCGCGTTTTGTCGGACGGCGAGTTTTACCGGGTCGGGGGCACAACGCCGATCAAAGTCGACGTGCGCATCATTGCCGCAACCCATCAGAATCTCGAAAAACTGGTTGCACAGCACTTGTTCCGCGAAGACCTTTTCCATCGACTTAACGTGATTCGCATCCACATTCCGCGTCTTCGCGACCGCCGGGAAGATATCCCACGACTGGCCCGGCACTTCCTGGCCAAGGCAGCTGAAGAACTTGATGTGGAATGCAAGGTATTGCGCCCGGAAACCGAAAAGTACATTACCGGCCTGAATTGGCCCGGCAATGTTCGGCAACTGGAAAACTTTTGTCGCTGGATAACGGTGATGGCATCCAGCCGCGAAGTGCGGTTGGATGACCTGCCGCCCGAACTGATGGAGCATCAGGCACAGAACAGCAGCGCGCGTGACTGGACCCAATTGCTGGATGAGTGGGCGGATCAGGAGCTTAATCTGGGACACAAAGGCATTCTGGAACAGGCTACACCGGAATTTGAGCGCACTATGATTCACGTGGCGCTCAAACACACCCTTGGCCGTCGCCGCGATGCCGCCTTGCTGCTGGGCTGGGGTAGGAATACCTTGACCCGCAAAATCAAGGAGTTAGGCATCGACGATGGACAGCCAGATGTGGATGACAACGACGACTGATCTCTGCCACACATCATGACAAAGCTCAGGTTGAAAAATACCTGAGCGCAACCTATATTTGCCGCACCACATTACACGGTCACCCGCAACAGGTGGTCTGTTAACTCGCGATGGGCAAATAACAATATGATTGAAATCAGTCACATCACCAGAAAATTTGAACACTTCACTGCCGTAGATGATCTGAGTTTTACCGTTGCTGAAGGCGAAGTGCTGGGCTTTCTGGGTCCTAACGGTGCCGGCAAGTCGACCACCATGAAAATCATCACCGGATTTCTGGCACCCAGCTCGGGTCGCGTCAGCATTGATGGTCACGATATCGCTGAAGACCCCATGGCTGCCAAGGCTCTGATTGGTTATCTTCCCGAAGGTGCTCCCAGCTACCCGGACATGAGTGTCATCAATTTTCTGGAGTTCATCGCAGACATCCGTGGACTGAGCGGCGCACAAAAGCAGCAGCGCATCGAAAAAGTTATCAATGATGTCGAGTTGTCCAGTGTCTGCCACCAAACCATCGAGACTCTGTCCAAAGGCTTCAAGCGTCGGGTCGGCCTGGCGCAAGCCATCTTGCATGATCCTAAAGTGTTGATTCTCGACGAACCCACCGACGGACTCGACCCCAACCAGAAACACCAGGTACGCAATCTGATCCGCAACCTCGCCAAAGACAAAATAGTGATAGTGTCTACTCACATCCTTGAGGAGGTCAGCGCAGTCTGTACCCGGGCTATTATCATTAACAAGGGGCGCATTGTAGCGGACGCAGCGCCAGCCGAACTCGAGGCAGCCGCCCCTGCAGAATTTATCATTGAGAGCCAGGCGTCACCGGGCAAACTGGAAGCCTTCTTCCGCAGCGTGACCACCGCGGGAGCACAATAATCATGGGGAAAACCGGCATTATTTTTAAACGCGAGCTGTATGCGTACTTCAGCACACCACTCGCCTATGTTTTTATTGTGATCTTCCTGGTGATGAATGGCATTTTCACCTTTGATCTGGGCGGCTTTTTTATCCGCGGCCAGGCAGATCTGCAACCATTTTTCAGTTTCCATCCCTGGTTGTACCTGTTCATGATCCCGGCGCTGGCGATGGGCCTGTGGGCAGATGAACGCAAATCCGGCACCATAGAATTGCTGATGACACTGCCAATACGACTTCGTGATGCAGTACTGGGCAAGTTTCTGGCGGCTTGGGTACTGAGCGGGATCGCCCTGCTGTTGACGTTTCCGATCTGGATAACGGTCAACTATCTGGGCTCTCCAGATAATGGCGTGATACTGGCGGCTTACATTGGCAGCTGGCTGATGGCCGGTGGCTTTCTTGCTATCGGATCCTGCATGTCGGCACTCACTCGTAACGCGGTGATTGCGTTCATTCTGACCGTGACAATCTGTTTTGTGTTTGTTTCATCAGGCTCGCCCATCGTGCTGAACGCATTTTCAGGCTGGGCACCGCAAATACTGCTGGATGCCATCGCGACGCTGAGCTTCCTGACACATTTTGATGCCATCAACAAGGGTGTGCTGGATATCCGCGACCTGCTGTTTTTTGCGGCAGTGATCACAGCCTGGCTGTTGGCTTCCGCCATTGTTATTGAAATCAAGAAAGCGAACTAGGAGCTGGCCATGAATAAAAAAGCATTATTTTCAAATGCCGGGCTCGCACTAACCGCTGCTGGCCTGCTGGTGACAGTACTGATTATCAGCCTGTTGCCCCGCATCCGCATCGACCTGACACAAGACAGCCTTTATACCCTCAGTGATGCGACACGCGATATCGTCGCTAATCTTGATCGGCCGATAGAGCTGACGTTCTTTTACTCTGAAGAGTCGGTAACCGAGGTTCCACAGGTACGCGCCTATGGTTTGCGTGTACAGGAAATGCTGCGCGAGATGGTGATTGCCAGCAATGGCAATCTCAGCTTCGAGATAGTTGATCCGGCGCCGTTTTCTGAAGAAGAGGATCGGGCAACCGCTTACGGTATTCAGGCTGTACCACTGGCAGCAGGTCGGGAAGCAGTTTATTTTGGCGTGGTAGCCACCGATCCTGCGACACAGACCGACACCGATGCCGGCATTTATCAGGCAATCCCGCTGGTTCGCCCGGATCAGGAAGAGTTTCTGGAGTATGAGTTTGCGCGCCTGATCACACGCACACTGGATCCGGATCCTACCGTCATCGGACTGCTCACATCGCTGGACATTGACGGCGGCTTTAACCCCGTTGCCCAGCAGCCCACACGGGCCTGGGCGGTCATGGATACCGTGCGCTATATGTATGACGTACAACGCGTGGAGAGCACCGCAGACAGCATCGACGGCAGCATCGACGTGCTGTTGATTGTGCATCCGCAGTCGCTGCCCGCACAGACCCTTTATGCCATTGATCAGTTTGTGATGCGTGGCGGTCGTGCGTTGATTTTTGTTGACCCCAACTCGGACACACAAACACAGATCGCGGTAAACAGTGGTGAGTTTCGCGACTCCATGAGCTCGGATCTGCCAGGGCTGTTGCAGGCTTGGGGTATACAGTTTGACTCTACCCAGGTTGTTACAGATCAGGAACGTGCCTTGTATGTGACGCTGCAACCCGGTGAGAGACCCGTGGCTCACCTCGGCATGATGGGTGTGCAACGCGAAGGTTTTGCCAACGATATTGTCAGCGGACAATTGCAGGTGATGAATATGTCATCAGCAGGCGCGTTATCAAAAATGGAAGGCAGCACCACCACATTTGAGCCGCTGATCCAGACCAGTAATACCACGATGATGATGGGTACGGCGTTTTTCAGCGAAATGGGCGACCCGACACTGTTGCTCGATGAATTTGTATCTGAAGATCAGGCTCGCTTTCTGGCGGCCAGAGTATCAGGACGCTCCGCATCAGCATTTCCCGATGGCCCGACGCAGCTGGATGATACCGCCGATTCTGAGACACCTGTCCCCGATGATCACCTCAGCGAATCCCTGGGTGACATTGGTGTCATTGTGATTGCGGACTCCGACGTACTCGCGGATAGAATGTGGGCACAGTCGCAGCAAGTGTTGGGACAACGGGTCATCAATGCGTTTGCAAGCAACGGTGATTTTGTAATCAATGCGCTGGACAATCTCAGCGGCAGCACTGCGCTGATTAACATCCGCAGCCGTGGACGTTATGCACGACCATTTACCCGAGTCATCGATCTGCAGCGTGCGGCCGATGAGCGCCTGCGAGCTGAGGAAACCAATCTTCTGCAACGCCTGTCAGAAACAGAACAACAACTGACGGCATTGAACCAGAATAATGGCGGCACCATCAGTCCTGAGCAGAACGCAGAGATTGAGCGTTTTATCCAGGTACAAACGGACACCCGACGCGCACTGCGAGACGTACAATTCCAGCTAAACGCCGAGATCGACAGGCTGGGCACTACCCTGAAGTTCATTAACACCGCGTTGATACCGGGATTACTGGTGATCGCTGCATTAGGTATTGCATGGATGCGCAGCCGTCGTCGCAGGCTGGCTGTGCGTCGTTAAGCAACGCGGATGAGACGCCGGACTACCCGGTGATTGGCAGATACACAGTGACCCGGGTTCCTTTTCCCGGCTCACTGTCGATATCCAGACGACCGTCATGTGCCTGTACAATCAGGTTGCACAGATACAAACCAAGACCAAAGCCGCCAGTGTTGCGCTGGCGCGCACTGTCGACCCGATAAAAGGGTTCACGAACATGTTTGAGGTGTTCCTCTGAGATACCCTCACCCTGATCAGTCACGCTAAGCACCGCCTCGGATTCTGTAAAACTCACCTTGATAGCAATCGGGCGGTTCTGACCGTGACGCATGGCGTTGTTGACAATATTGGCCAGCAACAACCGGATGCGCAGTTTGTCGATATGCATGGCTCTGTCGTGTTCAGGCAAGTCGAGCAGTAAACCACCGTCATAATCCTGATACTGTTGTGACAACATTCCGATGAAGTCTGCAAAATCAACATCATCCTCAATCAGAGCCGAGTGCCGTGTACTCAGGCGCTCAGCTTCAATCAGGTCGGAAATCAGCAGATCAATCTCATTAATGTCATCGCGCAAGTTCTCGCGCAGCGCGCTGTCTTCCATAAACTCCAGTTGCAGTTTGGCGCGGGTAACTGGCGTACGCAGCTCATGACTGATCGCCAATAGCAGCTGACGTTTGGCCTCCAGCATGGACTGCAGCGAATCTGCCATCTGGTTGACACTGGCGGTCAATTCACCAAGCTCGTCGGTACGGGTCACCTGCACCCGGTAACTGAGATCGCCAGCACATATTCTTTCTGCGCCCTGGCGTAACCTGCGCACCGGATCCATCAGCCTGCGCACCAGCCAATAGTTGGAGAACAGAATAAATATCGCAAAACCAAGACCGATGTACACCACCACATAATCATAGTTACTGAGCGACGGCGCTTTGCGGTTCAGAAAATATTCATAACCGCCACGCGCCACACGGATCACCTGTTCGTTGCCGACCGCCATCATCTGAGCTTCGTCGGACAACGTGCGCACAAACACCGCACTGTAGATGTCCAGATCAGACTGATCATCCGATTGCCAGTTGATGTGAGGACTACGAATAATGATTGTCAGCGACAGATCGCGCGCAAGATCTTCTGCGCGCTGCAAATCGGGAGGGATGCCAATAGCATCGACCAGCAAACGCACGTTATCGAGATAAAACACGGGTAGCGGATTCAGACGTTCACGCCGCCAGTTCTGATCAATCTGGCGTAGTGACAAGGAGATCACAATCAGAAACAGGATAACGGTAACACTGAAAATCAAAAATAATCTGAGGAATAAAGACTGAGGACGGCTGACCGTGGGCGCCTGATCCAACGAACTCATTGTAGCTTGCCAACAAATGTGTAGCCGCGCCCCCAGACGGTTTTAATAAATCGCGGGGTTTTAGAGGTGTCATCCAACTTGTGGCGTAAACGACTGACCAGCGTATCAACGGCGCGCGAAAACAGCTCCGCATCAATGCCGCGCAAACGATTCATCAGCTCGTCACGTGTAAAGGTTTTGTTGGGAGACTTAATAAACAACACCAGTAATTCGTATTCCATGGTGGTCAACTCGATCAGCGTGCCATCCAGATGAACGGTGCGCCGAGCGGTATCAACACCAAGCCCCTCAATCAGCGGCAAATCACTGGACATACGATTATCATCGCTGGCACGACGCAATATATTGGTGATGCGCGCCACCAGTTCGCGCGGCTCAAAAGGTTTGGGCAAATAATCATCGGCACCCAATTCCAGACCCACAATTCGGTCGGTCACCTCGCCATGCGCTGTTAACATCATGATGGGTAACTGGCCAAAAATGGCAGACTTGGCACGAATCTCTCGACAGATTTCGAAACCGTCCTTTTCCGGCAGCATCACATCCAGTATCAACAAGTCTGGCTTTGATCTTTTGAGCAACTCAAAACCTTTGCTGGGCGTATGAGCGACGGTAACCTTCATGTCATAACGGTCCAGATACTGTGTCAGCAGCTGCCCAAGTTTTTCGTCGTCATCAATAATCAGGATCTGTTTCATGCGCCGGAGTGTACGAATTTGCCTGAGATAAATCAATCAGGTGTCTGAGTCTGGCGTATAATGCCGGCCTTTGTCCGGCAACCAACACAATAGAATCTGCATGATCAGTCTAAACAATGCGCGCCTGATGCGCGGTGAACATGTGCTGCTCGAAGATGCCAGCCTGACCCTCCATAAGGGTCAGAAGGCCGGCATCATCGGGCGCAATGGCAGTGGTAAAACTAGTCTGTTTGCCTGCCTGACTGGGCAGATCGGCCTTGATGCCGGTGACATTCAGATGCCAGAAGATCTGCGCTGCGCGTGGATGAAACAGGAAACTGCCGGTTCATCGCGCTCAGCACTGGATCATGTTATTGATGGCGATGAGCGTTTCCGCGAGATTGAAGCGCTGTTGCAAAAGGCCGAAGACGATCACGATGGTCACGCCATCGCGCGGCTGCATGCAGAACTCGATAAAATCGACGGTTACAGCATCACTGTGCGTGCAGAGCAATTGCTGGCGGGGCTCGGTTTCAGCACAGAGACTTTTGCAAATCCGGTGTCATCCTTCTCCGGAGGCTGGCGGGTCAGATTAAATCTTGCGGCTGCATTGATGGCCCCCTCAGATCTGCTGCTACTTGACGAACCTACCAACCACCTCGATCTGGAAGCAACCATCTGGCTGGAGCAGTGGCTGATACGTTATCCCGGCACGCTGATGCTTATCTCCCATGACAGAAGCTTTCTTGACAAAGTCATTGATCACGTCATCAGTTTTGAATACAAAAATCTGTTCCTGTATCGCGGCAATTTCACCTCCTATGAAATCCAGCGCGCGGAGCGTATGGCCCAGCAACAGGCGGCACTTGAGAAACAACAACGCCGCAAAGCAGAGATTGAGGACTTTGTGCGCCGCTTCCGTGCCAAGGCCAGCAAGGCCCGACAAGCACAAAGCCGGTTGAAAGAATTGCAACGCATGCAGGACATTGCGCCCGCACATATTGACTCACCATTCCGGTTTGAGTTTTTTTTGCCGGAAAAATCTTCTGACGATCTGATGAGTATCAAAAAAGCCGAGATTGGTTTCACCGAACCTCTCATCAAAAACGTCTCACTTAAACTGCATGGCAACAGCCGTATTGGCCTGCTGGGATTTAACGGCGCAGGCAAATCTACCCTGTTAAAAACCATCGCCGCACAATTGTCGTTTTTGTCCGGTGACATCGTCAGTTCCAAACACCTCAAAGTGGGTTATTTTGCCCAGCACCAGGTTGACGTCATGGACATGCAGGCCAGCCCGATGCTGATGATGCAACGGCAGGACCCCAAGATCCGCGAGCAGGAAGTGCGTAATTTCCTTGGCGGATTCGATTTCCGGGGCGACCGGGTATCCGAGCCCATCCATAACTTTTCAGGTGGAGAAAAAGCCAGATTGGCACTGGCTCTGATTGTCTGGCAAAAGCCCAATCTGTTGCTGCTGGATGAACCGACTAACCACCTTGATCTGGAAATGCGTCATGCCCTGACCGTTGCCCTGCAAGGGTTTGAAGGTGCCCTGGTGCTGGTGTCACACGACCGCCATCTGATGTCCAATACCGTGGATGAGTTCTATACCGTACATCGCGGACAACTGTCTGCGTTTGACGGCGATCTGGATGACTACGCGCGCTGGCTGCAGGATCCTGATGGCCTGCGTAACACCAGTACCGGTAAAGATATCAAGCCCTCCAGCGTCAGCACTTCACCGGCCGTTGTAACGGTCGATAAAAAAGATCAGCGCAAGCAGGCTGCCGCGCAGCGTGAGCAACTGGCGCCCCTGCGCCGCGAAATCCGTACGCTGGAACAGAAAATGGAGAAGCTCGGCACTGAACTTGCAACCCTTGAGGACAAACTGGGTGACGCGACGCTTTATGAAGACAAGCGTCGCAATGACTTGACCGAACTGCTGCGCCAGCAAGGTTATTGCAAGGCTGAGCTGAACCAGTGTGAAGAGAGCTGGTTACTTAAAAGCACCGAATTAGAAAGCTTGTCCGAGTGATAAATCAGCGACGCGACGCCTGCAACTCAATCCGGTAGCGCTGCTGACGGTTATCGCGTTGCGTTAACACATCGACCATGTCACCGGCCTCGCGGTTTTCCAGCAGGTTCAGCAGATCATCCTCGTTAGCAATTGCAGTACCGTCAATTTCAACAATGACATCACCCAGCACAATGCCGCTGTTGGTTTCCGTCAGACCCCGCATACCTACCTGCTCTGGACTACCGCCTTCAATCACATCCAGCACAATCACGCCATTGATGCCCCAGCGTTGTCGGTAATAATCGGCGTACTGCGGTGGTAACAGACTGATACCCAGCGTTGGTGTCTGCACCTGACCATACTGAATCAACTCGGGAACAATTTTTTTAACCGTGTTCACCGGAATCGCAAAGCCTATTCCCGAACTGGCACCGCTGGGACTGTAAATGGCCGTGTTAACACCCACTAATTGCCCTAGAGAATTGAGCAGCGGCCCGCCAGAGTTACCCGGATTGATCGCCGCGTCGGTCTGAATAACATCGCGGATCTGACGGCGTGTCACAGAATTGATTTCTCTGCCCAGCGCACTGACTACACCGACTGTCAGCGTAGTATCCAGGCCAAACGGATTGCCAATAGCAATGACCTTGCGGCCGACTTCCAGCAGGGATGAATCCCCTAATTCCAGCGGGCTGAGTTGTGCCTCTGGCGCCTCAATCTGCAACACCGCCAGGTCCTTATCCGGCTCAACGCCCACCAGTGTTGCGTCCCATGCGCTGCCATCCTGCAGGGTCACTGTCACACGAGAGGCGTTCTGAATCACGTGAAAATTGGTGACGATATAACCATTGTCATCCCAGACAAATCCGGAACCTGTGCCTTGTGGCACTTCCTGTGGATTGAGGTTAAAAAAAGATTGCCGCACCATGCGCGAATTGGTTATGTAGACCACTGATGGGCTGGCACGTTTAAAAACTTCAATATTGTTGGCTTCATCGTTAGTGCTAAAACTTCGATAGTCCGGAGCTTGGGCAGTTGCCGTAGACGTTGCCATCAGGAACAGCATCATCGCAATCGCATCAAGAGTAATTCTGAAAAAACGCTGGAAATATACTTTAATCTTGGTGGCCATAATAATTCCTGATCATCTCTCACTGACATCAGCAGCAATGGTGGTGATAAGCGGCGAGGATTTCAAGAGCGCCCGGATTCTGTAGCAATCACCCAACTTGAAGGGTATATTCTTGTTTTGAATCAGTATTACTTTCTTATCCAGATAATAAAAAAGAATCGAACTCATTGTTTAACATCGTACTTTTCCAACCTGAAATTCCTCCCAACACAGGAAACGTCATTCGACTGGTGGCCAACACCGGTTGCCGCTTGCACCTGATCGAACCACTAGGTTTTGAGATCGACGAAAAACGCGTGCGACGTGCTGGCCTGGATTATCATGAAATGAGCGAGGTATACCGCTGGCCAGATTGGGAGATTTTTTTGCGTCAGACTGACGCACAGCGACTGTTTGCGTTCACAACCAAAGCCCACCGTTCGTGTTATGAAGCTGAATTTATGGCGGGAGATACGCTGGTGTTTGGACCCGAAACCCGAGGCCTGCCCAAGGAACTACTGGCAACATTACCGACAGACCAAAAGCTGCGACTGCCTATGCAGCCGACAAGCAGGAGCCTGAATCTTTCCAATACCGTCGCGATTGCCCTGTATGAGGCACTACGCCAGACGGGCTTCACCGGTCTGGCGTAGACATTACCGGTCAGGCAGGCGCCTGACCCGCCTGCTGAGCTTTGGACTGTGCATAGACCGCGTCGAAATTGACAGGGGCCAGCATCACAGCCGGGAAACTGCCGCGCACAACCACGGCATCAATGGTTTCGCGAGCATACGGGAACAGAATATTCGGGCAAACTGTCGCCAGCACTCTCTCCAGGTCAGCCTCGTTAAACCCGTCACAGGTGAAAATGCCAGCCTGCTGCACTTCGACCAGAAACGCGACCGTCTCCTCCTGCTTGGCTTCAATGGTCATTCGCAGAACCACTTCGAACACACCTTCTGCCAGCTTTTGATTGCTGGTATTGAGGTTAAAGGAGATTTTTGGAGCCCACTGTCCACGGAACACGTCCGGGCTCTTGGGGGACTCAAATGAACAGTCCTTCAGATAAATGCGTTGCAGCGCAAACATCGGACCCTGGGGTTGCGCTGCCTGTGCAGCACCGTTCTGATTGTTGTCGTTCTCTGCCATGATCTAACTGTCTCTCTTGCTTTCTGAGTTGATTAAAAAATGCTGTGTAAAAACCTTGGCGTTGTTGATCAAAGATCAAACCTGAATCACCGGAAGATTCTGGCCGCGCCACTCAGCCATCCCACCCTGCAGACGCACGACTTCAGTGAAGCCCGCTCCTTCAAGGGTCTTGCAGGCATCACCGGAGTGCTGCCCCATTCTGCATACAACAATCACCGGCCGGGATTTGTATTTCTCCAATTCCGTCAAGTGACTGGCAAGCTTGGTAGACGGCATGCTTATCGCATCAACAATGTGACCTGCGTCGAATTCCTTTTTATCACGGATATCCAGCAGGACACCATCTTTTCGGTTAATCAGCATGACCGCTTCCTGCGTACTGACGGATTTTGCACCAGTCTTGGCGAGAAAAAACAAAAACGCAGAAAACAAACCCAGCCAGAGACTCGCCAGCATCCAGTTATTGCCAATAAATTCAATAAACTGCGCCATTTTCTGTTTCAGCCCCCAACCAACTTTCCTGGAAATGTAATCATCTGATTACGGATGCATGCCCCGCAAACGAGTCGCGAAGTATACACGCCCGCGTAGGGCTTGGGTACACACTGACGACAAGCTCTGGTGAGCCCCGTTATTAACATGGATAATACTGACATTTGATGAATCAGCGATTATTTTCGCTCACAGGGAATACCTCACCATGATCAGCTCCGACCCCAAACGCACCTCTTTGTTACTGATTCTGGATGGCTGGGGCTACCGCGAAGAGACTGACTCCAATGCAATTGCCGCGGCCAATACCCCGAACTGGGACGCGCTCTGGCAGGCATGCCCGCACACATTGATCTCCACCTCAGGTATGGATGTGGGTTTGCCTGAGGGCCAAATGGGCAATTCAGAAGTCGGGCACATGAACCTTGGGGCGGGTCGGGTGGTTTATCAAAGCCTGACCATGATTGATAAAGAGATCGCCGACGGCGGATTCTTCGAAAACAAACAACTAACCGCTGTGACACGACAGGTGGCGACATCTGACAAGGCCCTGCATCTGTTTGGGTTGTTATCCCCGGGTGGCATCCACAGCCATGAACTGCACATTGTTGCCATGATTCATCTTGCGCAGCAGCAGGGCGTTAAAAAAATCTATCTGCACGCGTTTCTGGATGGCCGGGACATGCCACCCCGCAGTGCTTTGCCTTCCCTGCAACTGGCTGATTCAACATTGCGGCAAGCGGGTGTTGGCCGCGTTGTCTCGGTGATAGGACGTTACTTTGCCATGGACCGCGACAAGCGCTGGGACCGCATGCAGACAGCATATGATTTGATCACACTGGGCGAAGCGCCTTTCCAGGCCGCGACCGTCGAGGAAGCACTAAACAATGCATACGCCCGCGGCGAGGATGACGAGTTTGTCAAAGCAACTCGCGTTGCCGCTGCTGGAGACGAGGCGGTGACGCTGAACGACGGCGACAGTGTCGTGTTTATGAACTTCAGGGCAGATCGCGCACGCCAGCTGACCAATGCCTTCGTGAATCCGGCATTTGACGGTTTTTTGCGCAAATCGGCGCCAGCGTTGCACAGTTTTGTGACATTGACCGAGTATTCTGCTGACCTCAACGCCTTCGTGAAAGTGGCATACGGGCCACAAACGCTGAATAACGGACTGGGTGAGTATCTGGCCAGCCTGAATCGCACGCAACTGCGCATTGCCGAAACCGAAAAATACGCCCATGTGACTTTTTTCTTCAGTGGCGGACGCGAGGAAGAGTTCCCGGGTGAAGACAGAATCCTTATCCAGTCCCCGGCTGTCGCAACCTATGATCTCAAACCGGAAATGAGCGCCTTTGAAGTGACCGACAAACTTGAAGCAGCCATCCGTTCGGGAAAATACGACGCAATCATCTGCAATTACGCCAATGGCGACATGGTTGGCCACACCGGCAACTTTGATGCTGCGGTCAAAGCGGTTGAGGCCTTGGATGTGTGTCTTGGCCGACTCGTCAAAGCCATCCGCGAGACCAACGGTCAGTGCCTGATTACTGCCGATCACGGTAACGTTGAACAAATGATAGACCCCAGCACAGGTCAGGCGTTGACGTCACATACGAGTGGACCGGTACCCTTGGTCTATGTTGGTGGTGGCAGCTGGCATTTCACCTCAGCCGGCAGCCTGTCGGACATAGCCCCCACCCTGCTGACGCTGATGGGCATAGATGCTCCGGCCGACATGACCGGGCGTGTTCTGATGTCACTATGAGGGCTGGCTGCCTGAGCATCCGTGTACTGATAATGGCGGTAGTCGCCAGCCTGCTGGCATTGGCCGTTGTCAACAGCCCATTGCACGCCGCCGAGGCGCCCGCTGATATGCCCCCTGATGTGTCCGCAGAACAACAATTGCAGGCTGTCAGTGAAGCCATTTCTCAAATTCAACGATGGCTGCAAACCACCCGCGCTCAGCGCTCTGTTGAAGAGCAGGCCTTGTTGGAGTCCAGCCAGCAACTCAATATGCTCAGGCAACAGATGCTTTCCAATCAACGTCAGTTGTCCGTGCTCGAAAGTGAATTAACCCGACTCACCGCCGAGCAGGATGTGCTGCTCGCCGACAGCGAACAGCAGCGATCGCAAATCGCCAGCACACTGGTTGCAAGCTACCTGTCCGGCTCCGACAGCCAGCTAAAGTTACTTTTAAATCAGCAAGATCCGGCCATCGCCAGACGCATGCTGGTGTATTTTGAAGCCTTTAATCAACAGCGGATTGCTCACATTATCCGCTGGCGCGACACCTTGGCAGAGTTGGCAGCAAACCGAGAAACCTTGTTGACCACTGCAGATCAGCTGAGCGACCTCAATAACAGCCTGCAGCAGCAACAGATCACGCTTGAATCACAGCAGCTTGCCCGCGAAACACTGATCTCCGAATTAACAGCGCAGATGGGCGCCCGTGGCAGCGAACTGGACATTCTGATCGCTGACCAGCTTGAGTTGCAGGCGCTGATCAATGAAATCAATTCCGTTGTCATCGACATTCCGGCGCCCGAGGAGTTAATGCCTTTTGCTGCCTCGCGCGGCAACATGCCGTGGCCCGCAAACGGCCGTCTGCTCGCCGCTTACGGGGATGTGTTCGGCGCTGGACAGCTGCGTCGTCACGGCATTGTTATTGCCGCTGAGACCGGCTCGCCCATCAGAGCGATCCATCCGGGCCGGGTAATCTTTTCAGACTGGTTACGCGGTTCCGGCAACCTGCTGATTGTTGATCACGGCAATGCGTACATCAGTTTGTATTCTCACAACCAGCAACTGTTAAAACAAAGCGGTGACTGGGTCAACCGCGGCGAAGCGCTGGCGTTATCCGGAGAGGATGGCGGCACAGGCGAACCAGGGCTGTATTTTGAGATTCGCCGCAACAGTGAAACGCTGAACCCGGCCGACTGGTTGGTAACACCCGACTGACACAGCCTGTTCACCAGCAATTGTTGTCGCTTTGCTGCTGATGCGCCTAGAATGCCTCAACACGCCTGACTTGCCACAGCGGGCAGAGGTAATCATGGATTCCACACCAATGAATTACAGACACACGGGTAAAACGATGATTAACAACTTGCCAGGCCTGCCTGCACTGACAATGATCCTGGTGATGAGCGCCACCCTGCTGATGCAGGGCAACACCCTCGCACAGGAACCAGAGCTGCAGCAAGATCAAGAGCTGCAGCAAGAATTGCCGGCAGAGCAGGCAGCGCAAACAGAGCGGCCTTTACCGATCGACGAAGTGCGATTGTTCGCCGAAGCTCTTGAGTCTATCCGCAGCGCCTATGTTCAGGAAATTGACGACCAGACGCTGATCAACTACGCCATCCGCGGCATGCTTGCCGGACTGGATCCTCACTCCGCCTATCTGAGTCCAGACGATTACGACGTACTGCAACAGAACACCGAAGGCGGCTTTGGCGGATTGGGTATTGAAGTGGGCGAAGAGGACGGATACATCAAAGTTGTCACTCCGATTGATGACTCACCCGCCGCCCGGGCGGGCATTATGCCAGGCGACCTGATTGTGGAAATCAACGGACGTCCCGTGCGCGATATGCTGGTCAACGACGCCGTTGAACAATTGCGCGGCGAACCTGGCAGCACCGTCAGCATTACACTGATGCGCGAAAACGAACCGGAGCCCATCGACCTGACTCTGACGCGCGAAGTGATAGCAGCGTCCAGCGTCCGCCATAACATGCTTGAGCCCGGCTATGCTTATCTGAGAATCGCGCAGTTCCGGGTGAATACCGGTGAAGAGACGCTTGAAGCCCTTGCTGAAATCAAGGCCGATAATGGCCCACTGAAGGGCCTGATACTTGATCTTCGCAACAACCCCGGCGGTGTTCTGCAGGCCTCGGTGGAAGTAGCGGATGCGTTCTTGACTGAAGGACAAATCGTTTACACCGATGGCCGCTTTGCAGACTCTGACAGTAACTTCTACGCAACACCTGAAGACCCCAGCGAAGGCGTTCCGTTGGTGGTGCTGATCAATACCGGCTCCGCCTCCGCCGCTGAAATTGTGGCGGGTGCGCTGCAGGATCATGGCCGGGCGGTCATCATGGGCACCCGTAGTTTTGGCAAGGGATCAGTGCAAACGGTATTGCCACTGAACAATGAACGCGCCATCAAACTGACAACGTCCTTGTACTTCACGCCGGAAGGCCGTTCTATTCAGGCGTTTGGAATTGAGCCCGATATCATGGTAGACGAGGCACTGGTGACACGTGTCACCAATAGAAGAGGTGTGTACTCTGAGCGCGATCTTGAGGGGCACCTGCCCGGTATTAACGAAGTGAGCGCAGAAGAGGAAAATGCTGCACCCACTGTTAACGCCATCACTTCCGCAGAACAGGTTGTTGTCAGTGACTACCAACTCAATGAGGCGTTGAACCTGCTCAAAGGCTGGAACATCATGGAAAGAGGTCGCCAAAGGACCCAGATATCACCGTGACCCCGGCACGTCCGCAAAGAAACAGACCTGACCGCAATGACAAAAAACGTGCCCGACAATAGCAGTTCATCAAGGACGAAGCGCTGGCAGTCATTAAGTACTGCTCCTGGCACCTTGAACTTGTTGCTGGGAGGCATCGTGCTGGTCATGCTGGCGCTGTTGCTTGTCCCCGAAAGCGAGTCGGAGCCCCCGATGCTGATTACCACTGACATGACAGCTATAGCTGATGAGCCTGTGGCGCCAGCAACCGAACTCGTTGCGGCAACTGAGCCCGTATCAGAGGCAGACACCGTTAGTAGCGCAGAGACCGTTAGTAGCGCAGAGCCCGTGGCACAAGCAGTGTCGTCAACAGACAACAGCACTGAACCACCAGCACTGGTTGTTTCCCCTGAAGAACCGGCTGCGACTTTGCCTCCCAACGCCAAACTGGTACTTATTCTTGATGACATCGGCTACAGCGTAGAAGCGGGTTTGCGCGCCATCAATCTGCCTTCTCAAATTACCTTTGCAGTGATTCCGCACACCCCGTATGGCAAGGCATTGGCCGAAGCCGCGCATCAGGCCGGTCGCGAGTTAATGCTGCATGCGCCAATGAGCAATCTCTCTGGCATGGATCTGGGTGAAGGCGGGCTGACCCTGCAGCAAAACGAAGAAGAGTTTATGCAGGTACTGACCGCGGCGTTGGCAGATATTCCCTACATTAAAGGTGTCAATAATCACACCGGCAGCGAATTGACGGCAGCTGTGCAGCCCATGCAGTGGGTGATGCAGGAACTTAAGAAACGGAACCTTTATTTTGTTGACAGCATGACCACACCGGACAGCGTTGCCGGCGCCACGGCTGAACAGTACAGGGTTCCATCACTTCGACGACATATATTTCTCGATCACATTCAGACTACAGAAGCGATTGATATCGAATTCAAGCGTGCGATTGCATTGGCGCAACAGCGGGGTTATGCGGTGGCGATCGGACATCCCTACCCGGAAACGCTGGCATATCTTGAAACCGCGCTGCCAATGCTGGCGGCATTACAGGTAGACATTGTGCCCGTGTCAGTGATGTTGGAACAATTGCGGATTGTCGAGCGAAGCAGCGAGACCGCCGCCCCTACAGACGCATGGTGATACCGCGCTCAGCCATGTATCGTTTGGCCTGCGGTATACTGTACTCACCAAAATGAAAAATACTGGCGGCCAGCACGGCATCCGCTCCGCCCTGTAAAACGCCATCAACCAGATGTTGCAAATTACCCACGCCGCCGGATGCTATCACCGGCACATCCACTGCCTCACTGATAGCCCTGTTAAGCGCCAGGTCAAATCCGATTTTAGTGCCATCTCTGTCCATGCTGGTCAGCAGAATCTCACCAGCCCCGTAACTCACCATCCTTGTTGCCCATGCAATGGCATCCAGCCCGGTCGCTTTACGCCCCCCGTGAGTGAAGATCTCCCAACGCGCGGGTTCGCCCTCTGCACTGACTTTTTTTGCATCTACCGCCACAACAATACACTGTGATCCAAACTTCTCCGCCGCCTGACGCACAAATTCAGGATTGGTCACTGCGGCGGTATTGATAGACACTTTGTCGGCTCCGGCATTGAGCATGGTGCGGATATCCTCCAGTGTGCGGATACCACCACCAACTGTCAGCGGAATAAATACCTGTGAAGCAATGGCTTCAACCGTTTTAACCGTTGTTTCACGGCCTTCATGTGAAGCGGTGATATCCAGAAAGGTAATTTCATCAGCACCGGCATCGCTATAACGACGCGCGATTTCGACCGGATCGCCCGCATCACGGATATCCAGAAACTTGACCCCTTTGACTACCCTACCCTTATCGCAGTCCAGGCAGGGAATGATGCGTTTTGCCAGTGCCATGCGTTACCCCGTAACTTATCGTTGCTGATCATCGTGACAAAGGGTCACCATTAAATCTGATCACAATATTGTTGTGCGGCAGCCAGATCCAGCGCACCTTCGTAAATAGCGCGACCGGTTATCGCGCCCATGATGCCCGCGCCTGTATCCGTGTGTGCCAACTTGAGCAGCTCCTTAATGTCTTCCATACGGCTGACACCACCCGACGCAATCACCGGAATGCTCGACGCCCGCGCCAGACGCAAAGTTGCCTCCAGATTAACACCCTGCATCATGCCGTCACGGGCGATGTCAGTATAAATAATCGCCTCCACTCCATCATTGGCAAATTGCCGTGCCAGATCAACTACATTGACGGTGGACACTTCAGCCCAACCGTCAGTGGCGACCCAACCGTCCTTGGCATCCAGCCCTACAATTATCCGCCCCGGAAATGCTTTGCAAGCCTCAGCAACAAACGGCGGATGGCGCACGGCCTGTGTACCGATAATGACGTAACTGACGCCAACATTCAGGTAATACTCAATGGTTTTTAAATCGCGTATGCCACCGCCAATCTGCAGAGGCAAATCCGGATATGCGCGAGCAATTGCCTCCACGATAGCCCCATTCACCGGCTCACCAGCAAACGCGCCATTAAGATCGACCAGATGCAAACGGCGCGCACCTTGCGCACGCCAGTGACCCGCGGTTTTTACCGGATCGTCAGAGAATACCGTGGAGTCTTCCATACGGCCCTGGCGCAAGCGCACACATTGGCCGTCCTTCAGATCAATTGCAGGAATGACCAGCATTGTAGTTCCTTAAAAACAGTTTCAGATAACTCAGAGAAAATTGGCCGCCACTCAAGCTCAGCACTGACCGTCCCAATCCAGAAAATTCCGCAACAACTGCAGGCCGCAATGTTGACTTTTCTCCGGGTGAAATTGCACAGCAAACAGCGAATTTTTTGACAGGGCGGCCGCAAACCGATGGCCATATTCCGTCTCAGCGGCTAACACATCTGTAGCAGCCGGTGCCACGAAGTAGCTGTGCACAAAATAAAAACGACTGCCGTCTTCGATACCCTGCCACAGCGGGTGGGCACCAGTTTGATAAACATTATTCCAACCCATATGGGGCACTTTCAGACGCTGGCCATCAGTATCCTGCAAGGAGCCTGTGCCGCCAAAACGCTTGACCGTGCCGGGCACCAAACCAAGACATGACACATGGTCATTTTCCTCACTTGACTGCATCAGCGCCTGCATACCCACACAGATCGCCAGCACCGGTTTTTCACAGGCAAGGGCGTCGCGCACAATCACGTCGATGCCCAGCCGCAGAATCTCTGCCATGCAGTCGCGGATAGCACCAACGCCGGGGAAAACAATTCGGTCGGCGCTTAGAATGCGACTGGCATCGCTGGTGATTTCCACCTGCACATCAGCGCCAAGACTCTCAAGTGCTTTTGATACGGAATGCAGATTGCCCATTCCATAATCAATGACTGCAACTCTATTCATGATCAGAAGGTCCTGTGTTGCCTGCGCATAACATCCTGCAGGCGCAACACATCATTAGCTCAGAGGCTGCCTTTGGTGGACGGGATAACATTGGCGCTGCGCGGATCAATTTCCATCGCCATCCGCAGTGCGCGGCCAAAGGCCTTGAACACGGTTTCTGCCTGATGGTGGGAATTGTGTCCACGCAAATTATCAATATGCAGTGTCATCAGGGCGTGGTTTACAAAACCCTGGAAAAACTCAAAAAATAAATCCACATCAAAACCACCAACCGATCCGCGCGTGAAGGGCACGTGATACTCAATCCCGGGTCGACCGGAGAAGTCGATCACAACACGCGATAACGCTTCATCCAGAGGTACATAGGCATGCCCGTAGCGGCGGATACCTTTGCGATCCAGCGCCTTGTTAAAGGCCTGACCGAGGGTGATACCGACGTCTTCAACTGTGTGGTGAGCATCAATCTCAAGGTCACCGACCGCATGAATGTCCATATCGATCAGACCATGGCGGGCAACCTGATCCAACATGTGATCCAGAAACGGAACGCCGGTCTGGCATTTAAAAACGCCAGTACCGTCAAGGTTGACGCTGACGCGGATCTGCGTTTCTTTGGTATTGCGCTCGACGGTAGCCTGACGATTGATTGGCTGATCTGACATTGAAATGATCCTGATTGGTGTTTCTGGAGGATGGCCGA
>CAMBPO010000017.1 GCA_945869725.1 Klebsiella pneumoniae | reverse complement strand
ATTAAGCACTGTGGCAAGCATGAATGGGCAGACCGGCCCCATCCCCGGGCCTAACGCCCGGCGCTGCGCAACTCGACCTTCGCGGCGTTGCCGCTCGGGATTCGGACATTGCTCGAGCTGAATCGGGCGCTGGGCCCGGGGATAAACGTGGCCTGATTGGTCTGCCCATTCATGCTTGCCACAGCGCCCTATCCTGTTGCGTCGCGTCGCGTTAACTTGAGCAACACGCCCGCTTGGCATTCATCACACTAGCAGCCGCTGCAATCAGCCACCCACCTCAAATCCCCCACAACCTGACTTCTTTCATGTAGCCCGCCCCTATGCTCTAGGCTACACTCCGAAATGACTGTTCGACGTCAGGTCCACACATCACCTGCAACGAACGCCAGAATCAACCGCATCACCACTCAAACCAAAAAGTTGAAACAACAGAGGCCTGATATGAAAAAGTACTCACTGGCTAACAGCCTGCGACACCTGATCTGGGGATCGGCGCTGGCGCTGTCGCTGGCTCTTCCACTTACCCTGAACGCGCAAGACATTCAGCGCGCCACTCCGGAAGAAGCCGGCTTCAGCAGCGCCGGTGTGCAAGCCCTAGCAGATGGCATGCGCGCGGCAGTGGATGAAGGCAATCTGGCAGGTATCGTCAGCGCCTTGCTGCGCGATGGCAAACTGGTGCACATGGATGCTTATGGATATCAGGATGTCGAGAATCAGATTCCGGCATCCGAAGATACGCTGTTCCGCATTTACTCCATGACCAAACCGGTCACCGGCGTGGCGCTGATGATGCTGGTTGAGGAAGGCAAACTCTCATTGGATGATGCTGTTTCCCGCCACATCCCTGAACTGGCCAATCTGCAGGTCGCCATTGAAGATGGCCCCGGCGGCTTCCCGGTCACCGAACCTGCCCATCACGAAATGACTGTCCGTGAACTGATGTCCCACACCGGTGGACTCACCTATGGACTGTTCTCGCGCTCGCAAGTTGACTCCATGTATGTGGCAGCCAACATTCTGGATGCTAATGGCACACTCAAGGACATGATCGACAAGCTGGCCCGTATTCCGTTGCGTCAGCAGCCAGGCTCCTCGTGGCATTACAGCGTATCCGTGGATGTGCAGGGTTATCTGGTCGAAGTATTGTCAGGTCAGACCTTCGAAGAATTCCTGCAAGAGCGTCTGTTTACGCCGTTGGACATGGACAATACCGGCTTTGGTGTTGCCGATGAAGATCGTGCGCGTTTTGCAAAAATGTACCAATCCACGCCAAACGGGCTGCAGGAGCCTTCAGCGGCGGACGCCCTGGGCGGCGACTATCCTGATCCGGCGACCTTCTTTGGTGGCGGTGGCGGACTGGTATCCACCATCGGTGACTACATCAAATTCACCCAGATGCTGGCCAATAATGGTGAGTTAAATGGTGCGCGTATTCTGTCTCCAGAGTCAGTGACAACGATGCGTACCAATCAACTGCCGGCTGGTATGGCTGAAATACCGGGCTACCCTGGCAACCAGTTTGGTGTGGACTTCGCGATTGTGGCGGATCCGGCACGAAACAATGGTATGAGTGAGGGCAGTTACTGGTGGTGGGGCATTGGTGGTACGTGGTTCTGGATTGATCCTGTTGAGAATGTGACGTTTATCGGGATGATTCAGAACCGTAACCTGATGTATGCACGTCAGTTGCAGGCGATCAGCAAGGAGCTTGTTTACGGGGCGATTACTGAGCGTAAGTGACACCTGTTAGTGACCGGCAGGGCTTCAGCCGGGAAAGTTTTTGCTCATGGCGCTTTGCGCCTGATTATTCGCAAAACACTTTTCCGGCTGAAGCCCTGCCTCGTTTGATAGCGAGTAATTCATGTCGCTCAGTATCTACTTGAGGGAGCGCGTCGGGGCAACAAAGTAGCAGCGGACTGGCCGCATCCATTGTGTTGTTGACCGGCGCTGCGCAACTCGACCTTCGCGGCTACGCCGCTCGGGACTCGAACAGTGCTCGCGCTTTTCCGGTCTACAACGCAATGGATAAGCGCGGCCTGATTAGTCCGTTGCTACCTTGTTACCCCGCCGCTTGTGCCACCTTTTTAGTGCTGAGCTCTATGGTTTTTCCTGCCACCAGTGGGCGATGGAATTGGCGTAGTACTCAACCAACACACGCTGCGCAGGATTGATGCGGTAGTGGTCGTTCTCTTCGATGACAAACTGGCGGGCGGTCAATAACTCCAGACTTTTTAGCAGGGTGCGCGAGCGTGGTTTCTCTTCGGTCTTCATGGCTGCACCATTGGTAATCATCAGGTCGAGTAACTCGTCGCTGCGACTGACAATCTCAAGCGAGGTCAATGACTCCTCCCCGGCCCGTAACAGCACGGAGGCAATCACGGGCACCGGGATAATGGGCATCACGTAACGCAAAGCACCCATTAACACATTGGCCAATTCGGCAATTCTGGTGATGCGCTGTTCTTTGTTGAGATGATTAAAGTCGACGTCTTTATCGCGGCAATACGTGCGCATGGAAATTGGCACACCAAAGTTCACACTGGCGTAACCATAACGCAACCAGCGCACGCGCGAGCTGACAAACAGATTGTTGCCAAGAAACTGTCGCAGCCGTGCCAGGTGCTGACGCGCAGTCAGACGTTTGTCCTTGCTTTCCCATGACACCATGTTGTGATCTTCAAGCACGCGGTCATAGTTGATACTGACCGGCACAAACACCACAGACCGATCCGTCTGCCAGTCATAATTACGTAGTATGTAGTCCAGAAATCCCAATTTTGGCTCGCCCAGGCGCCCGTTGCGGCTTAAACCGCCCTCCAGAAAAACCGCCTGGCACACGCCACTTTTGGTAGCCATACAGACATAACGTTCCAGTACCTTGCGGTACAACGGATTCTGGGAGCCACGCCGCACAAAAAATGCACCCATCGCACGAATCAGCATATCCAGCGGGAACACACGCGCCCATTCGCCCACCGCAAAAGACAAGGTGACCCGTTCGGCAGCAAGATAACTGATCAGCACATAATCCATGTTGCTGCGATGGTTCATCACAAACACCACGGTGGAGTCCGGATCAATGTTCCTCAATCCAGCCGGATCTGCCGCCGAGACACGAACCCTGTAGATAAAACGTGAGAGTTTTTTGGATATCCAGTACACCGCACGGTAGTACACGTAGGCATTAAACGAGGGAACAATCTCACGTGCGTAACTGAGCACACGTTGCTGCAACACATCACGGGGAACGTTCTCATCACGCGCCATCTGCTCGATCATGGCAATGACATCCTGATCAAATATCAGCTGATCAATGAGCACCTGACGGCGTGTGCGCTGCAGCGGCCGGATGCGGATCTGCAGATTGGTGTTGATTCTGTCCACCGCGCGATTGAGTCTGCGTCTGACATACCAGCGCACACTTGGAAATAACACACTCATCAGCACTGCGTAGGCAGCGGCGAACAGCAGCAAAATGAAAACCCACACAGGCAGGGTGATGCTTGACTCAGACAAAGTCGTCCCGGTAGCAGTTGTTGTAATTGTTTCAGCGCTAAACCGAGGATATAGACGACAGCCTGACTTGTCGAATCTGGCGTCAGCGCCGCAGAATCATCAGCCAGCGCCCGATGTTAAGAATACTGGCCAACGCACCGGCAAAGTACGTCAGCGCGGCAGCCTTCAGAACCTGGCGCGCACCGTGGTGCTGCGCCTCGGTGATGTATTCGCCTTCGATCAGTATAGGCAGGGCTTTGTTGAAGCTTGCATCCCATTCCTCTGGCAAGACAATCAGATATGCCATTGCGCCAAGCAATTGCATGATAACGCTGATGCCGATCACCACGCCGATAGCAACGGGCGAGCGCAGCACAATCGCCGCAATCGGCACCGACATCATCAGCATCACGCCGTAACGACTCAGTTTTGCCGCCAGCGGCATGTATTGTTTGCGTAGCTCGAAGATAGTCTCGTTCCGGTAACACTGAATGGCATGACCCACTTCATGCGCCGCCACGGCAACCGCGGTGACCGATCGTCCATGGTAATTGCTGGGGCTCAGTCTTACCGCTTTGGCTGTCGGGTCAAAGTGATCGCGACCTTCATCGGTTTCCTCTACCACGATGCCTTCGAGCTGAAAGCGTTGAACCAGATGTCTGGCTAATTCACCCCCGGTCCCGGGCAAATCTGGCTGGTCAAGGTGATGTTTTTTCATCACGTATCGCACCCAGACTTGGGGCAGATAAGCACTTGCGATCAGTAATAGTCCTAGAGCAGCAAAAATCATGGCAGCGATTTATCCATTTACTATTTAAATGATAATGATTATCATTTGGTTCAGGGTGATCAATATGTCTGGATATCTAATATACGCAAAATTGCAGGACGGTAGACCTATTTTGCAGGTTGTTGATGCTAAAACCCGGCGTATTTGTCTGAATTGGGATTGTGCGTCGGGGCATGATGTGGGGGCTCGTGAGGTGCAGAATCTGTTTCGACAGCTGATGTTACTCACCTGTCGGCAGTCGTTGTTGAAGGGATGACTGACCTTGCGCTCCGATCGGAGTGCGCATCGGGCCGGGTGATGTTTGCTGCGCTCCGATCGGAGTGCGCATCGGGCGCGGGTAGCAGTACCGGACCGGCCGCATCCTTTGTCGGAACGCCCGGCGCTGCGCAACTCGACCTTCGCGGCTGCGCCGCTCGGGACTCGGACATTGCTCGCGCTTGATCGGGCGTCCCGTCAAAGGATAAACGCGGCCTGATTGGTCCGGTATTGCTACTCGCGCCCGATGCTCAGTTGTGCCGGCGGCTGCGCACTTCAAGCGCTCCGGGGATTCTGATTTATATCCGGCCTTGCAAGCAGTCAGTGTGGGGCAGAAAGTGTTTTGCAAATACAAAACTGTCGGGAGCAGTTTTTGGCGCTGCGTTAGCGGCGTCCCGCAGGGTGGCGGCCATGGATGGACCGCCACAAATCAGACGCGAAGCGTCGTTTGCAAAAACTTTGTGCCACGCGCTGACTGCATACCACGAACAAAAAAATCAGAATCCCCGTAGTGACGCATAACGATCCCGGTGGAACAGCACATCACCCAGCATCTGCTGAGCAACTCTGGCCCGCTTCAGGAAAAAACCAAGGTCAAACTCATCCGTCATCCCGATGCCACCATGCATTTGCACGCCCTCGTTACTGATCAGCGCCGAAACCTCACACAGTTTGGCTTTGCACATACTGGCCAGCGCCGGGATATCCTGTGCATCGTCGCCACGATCAAGTTCTGCCAGCGCTTTGCGCACCAGGGATTTACACAACTCAATCTCCGAGTACATCAATGCTGCACGATGCTGCAAAGCCTGAAATGCACCGATCTGCACACCAAACTGTGTGCGCTGTTTCAGATACTCCACCGTGCGTTCAAACACCTCTTGAATACTGCCCAACATCTCCGCCGACAAGCCGATGCGTCCAATATCCAAGGTACGTTCCAATGCGTGCCAACCGGCGCCTTCTGTGCCTAGTAGTGCACTCGTCGGTAAATTTACCTTGTCAAAACTGACATTGGCAGCGCTGCGGCTGTCGACCATACTTAAGGGCTGCACAAGGATGCCGGGGGTCTTGGAATCCAGCAGAAACAGACTGATGCCGCTAGTATCACCGGCGTTGCCAGAGCTGCGGGCAACAACAACAAAATGATCGGCGGCGGCTGCGTCGAGCACAAACTTCTTAACACCATTAAGCTCATACCCTTCAGCCGTTTTCACTGCGCTCAGTGATACATGCGCCGGATTGTGGAAAGCGCCTTCTTCCAGCGCAAACGCCACAATGGATTCACCCGCGGCAATCGCTGGCAACAGCGTCGTTTTTTGTGCGTCGCTGCCCGCCAGATTAATGGCCGTCGCGCTCAATAAAATGGTTGATACCAGTGGCGTTGGCACCAGGGTGCGGCCAGTTTCTTCCAGCACAATACCCAATCCGGAATAACCAAACTCAAACCCCCCGTAGACCTGCGGAATAGCCATACCGGCCCAACCCAGATCAACCATGCTCTGCCAGAGATTTTTAGGGAAACCCAGCGCATCTTTTTTGTCACGCATGGTGCGCAGCACTGCAACCGGCGCCTGCTCGCGGCAGAAGCTGCGGGCAGATTCCTGCAACATCAGCTGATCTTCATTAAATACTAATGACATAGTGTGCAGCTCCCTTATTGCTTGACTAACATTGTGGTCATGTCGGGCAAGCCGAGCACACGTTTAGCGATCACGTTCAGCTGCACCTCGTAGGTACCGCCTTCGATCGAGTTACCTTTGGAGCGCAGCCATTCACGTGCGACTGCCAGCTCTTCAGATGCAAAATCGGAGCCGTCCGCGGTCAGCGATTCCCAGCCAAGCGCCTGCGTACCCGCCGCCTGTAACAACAGTTCAAAACGACGCTTGTTCAATTCACAACCGTAATTCTTAAGCATGGATGAGGTCGCATTCGGGCCCTTGCTGAGCTTGGCCTCCTGTGCAGAGCGCTGCGAGGTAAACGCAAATGCTTCGCTGTCGATCTTGAACTGGGCAATCTGATCGCGCAGTACCGGGTCGGACAATTTGCCTGTGTCACCTCGATACGTCATCGCAGTTTGCTCGAGACTGCCGCCAAGTCCACCACGACTGTTGCGTCCACTGCTGAGACCAAACCCGGAGATCATGGTGCGTTCGTGCTGCAACAGTCGTTTTGCAATGGTCCAGCCATCATTCAGGCGGCCAATCACATTGCGCGCAGGGACGCGCACATCATCAAAAAATGTTTCGCAGAACACTGAGTTGCCGCTGATCAGCTTGATGGGTTTAGTGCTCACGCCAGGCGTCTGCATATCAAACAGAATAAAGCTGATGCCGCTGTGTTTTGGTACGTCAAAATCCGTACGCACCAGACAAAAAATCCAGTCGGCTTTGTCCGCATATGATGTCCATATTTTGGAACCATTGATCACGTAATGATCGCCATCGAGAATAGCCTTGGTGCCCAGCCCCGCCAGATCCGAGCCAGCACCTGGCTCACTGTACCCCTGACACCAGCGAATCTCACCACGAACAATTTTCGGAATATGCTCAAGCTTCTGCTCATGGGTTGCCATTTCCAGCAACACCGGCCCGAGCATACTGATACCAAAACTCATCAGCGGCGGCCGCGCGCCAATGCGCTGCATTTCTTCCGTCAGAATTAGGCTCTGAGCTTTATCCAGACCACCACCACCGTACTCAGCCGGCCATGTCGGACAGGTCCAGCCTTTGGCTGCCATGCGGTCCAACCAGATTCTGCTGTCAGGGTGTTTGTAAACGGCGTTGCGGCCACCCCAGACCACTTCGTCTTCATTGGCGGGGTTGCGCATGGAGGCCGGGCAGTTTTCCTCCAGCCAGGCGCGCGTGTCTGCGCGGAATGAGTCAAGATCAGTCAAGTTGGTGCTCCCCTGTTTTCAGCGTTTGTTGTTGTCATTGAAGGTTCGAACGGGCACTCGAAGTGTAGCAACCGATTGTTTGCCAGGCCAGCTGGGTTAGTCGCCTGATCGGCTTTTCATGAGGCAGGAGACGTCAGCCGTTGGTTGAGAACACCCAACGGCGAATGAAACGCGGCAAACGTCCATCAATAAACATCAGCCCGATAAAGATCACAATCATGCCGATAAAGTGAGATGGCAGGATGACTTCGCCCAGAAACCAGAAGCCCAGAAAAATCGCTGAAATCGGCGCAATCAGGGTAGTGGTTGAAAAATTGGTGGCACCCACTTGCGGCAATAAGCGATACATAATCTGAAAGGTAAATGCTGTTGAAATCAGACCGATCGCCAGTGCCGCCAACCAGGTTGTGGGCAATACCATCACTGGCAAGCCCTCACCGATAAACGCGACGGGAACAGTCACCACTGCCGCCCCGGTGAGCGCGATCGACGACAACGCTGAAGGCTCTACATCACGAAAACTTCGCACAATATTCAGTGCCAACGCATAACACAACGTCGCCACAAGACAGGCACCAATGGCCCACAACTTGGAGCTGCCCTCCATCAGCAACGCAGGCGAAGCCAGAATTGCCACACCAGTGAAACCCGCCACCACGCCGATCGCCTTGCTCCAACTCATGCGCTCACCATTGACCCAATAGTGCGACACAATCACCGTCATGATGGGCGTCAGTGCATTTACAATCGCCGCAACACCACTGGCCAGGTTTGCCTGTGCCAGCGGAAACAAAGCAAACGGAATTGCATAATTTAGAACGCCCAGCAAGCCGAGCTTCAGCCACAACATGGGCTCCAACGGCACGGCTTTGCCACGCACAAAGAGAAACAGCCAACAGCCGAGCGCACCAATGCTGACCCTCAGGGCAGTTACCCACAGAGGACCCAACTCGCGAATCAACAGCGCATTAAAAATGAAGGAACCGCCCCAGACCGCTCCAAGAAGAATGATCCAGAACCACTGACGTGACGACATGACCCGATACCAGAGAGAAAACGTGCGAATTATGCGCCTGTTATCGATATCCGCCCAGCCGTTTTTTCTGTACCACCATGTTACTCTGCGGCTCTATCCGGCCCGGCAGCAGAACTATTCTGAAGCCGCATCCCGCCGTTGCCAGCCACCTCATTTTGTCAGGCAGATAAACCTATGAGCATACGCAGAATCAACCCAGGCAAACGCTGGTCAGACATCACCGTCTACAACGGCATCGCACACTTTGTCGAAGTGCCCGACACCGATCTCTCCGCGGACATCACCGGCCAGGTCCAGCAAATACTGACACAAGCAGCCATCTCACTGGGCAAGGTCGGCAGTGACAAAACCCGTATCCTCTCCGTAACCATTTACCTCACTGACTTAGCCAATCTGCCCGGACTCAACAAGGTCTGGGATAACTGGTTTGAGGAAGGCACGGCGCCGAGTCGCGCCTGTGTTCAGGCACAACTGGCAAACCCGGGTTATCTGGTTGAAATGGCTTTTGTGGCAGCGGCCGAGGGTGGGGAATAGGTGGTTGGTTACTCCTGTTGAGGCTAAAAAAACTTAACAGGCACAAATTGCTCAGCAAGGTTCTAGCAGCCCCAATATCAACGAAGGATTACGCCGCCGCTTTCGACCGATAAATCAATTTAACAATCCATAGACCTACCGGCGCCATCACTAAAAAGACCGTGGACAAGAACATCCATAGGTGCTGGGACTCATTGCCAGGGAAATTTTCCATAAACATCAGGACATATGAAATCGGAGTACTGATGCCCATAAACGGCATCAGGTTATTGATGACCGCCAATAAGTCTGTAAATATCAAATACAGCGCAAAGTATGCCGCATGGGCTGCGTTTGATAACAAGCCACCATCTGCAGCTATGTTATGTTTTCCTTTTTCGGCAACAAACACACTCAGCAGAAATGCTGCATGAACAAAGAACGTGACTGGTGCGAGCAGAAGCCCTTGCCAGCTGCTAGGATCAACATACGGATTGACTTCACGCCCAGATGGGAAATTTTCATACAAATACAACGTAGTGCCGGCATCCATCAACTCAAGCATCACATAGATTAAGATCAACAAAAATGGTCTCATGGCAACACTCCTGTCAGTTTCTGCCGAGCTTAGCCCGGCAGAAATCTCAATTACTCAACTATTACCAAGCCGACATGAACCAATCGTAGAAATCTGACCCAGCTTTTGCAAAGACTCCTCCACAAAACGTGTATCCACAAAATTTGGCACCCGCCCAGACCGCAGCTGGTATAACACCGCCGCTTACTTGTTCAATCTCTGCAGCATTAAGCTCACGAATTCCTGAATTCATATTGTTACCTTCAAATACGCCTGTCATAGCTAACTCCTTGTAAAAATGACATTGATAAGGTGCACGATGTGCAAAAAATTGGCTGTTTTTGATAATGCTGATTGCAATTTATCAACAGCAACTGAGTGTCTTGATACCAAGACTTGATTAAGGGCTCCAATTTTCATAAGCCCTCTACAGGAGTTATAGAACAACAAATTGCCGCTTGCAGGAATTAATTTACAAGAGAGAAATTACTCTGGCCACCTGAGCTAACCAGTGCACAGTTAGCCTTGGTAACGACAGATTGAAGTTAGTCCAAGCAGCGGGAGGCGACCGCAGTGCCGGACCCATCAGGCCGCGCTTATCCTCTGACGGATTGCCCGAAAAAGCGTGAGCACTGTTCGACTTCGCAAGGCGCACAGCGCCTGAGGAGGAGTTGCGCAACGCCGGGCAACCCGTCAGAGGATGCGGCCGGTCCGACACTGCGGTCGCCTCCCGCTGCGGTCACACTCAAAAAGTACGTCTTTGAAGTACGTCTTTGAAGTACGTCTTTGAAACAGGTCAATCAACAATCGCCTGATTCACCACATTATGAAATCCCTCACGCAGCCGAATATGACTATACGGCCGAATCTGCGTCAGGATAATCGCCACCAACTCCTCCTCAGGATCAATCCAGAACATGGTGCCAAACGCCCCACCCCAAGACACCGAACCTTCCGTATCCGAGGTATGCGCCACTGCACGATCCATTACCACTGAATATCCCAGACCAAACCCGTAACCCGGGCCACTCAGCCACAACGGCAGATCACCCGTGTGATTGGCAAAAATCAACTCAACGGTTTTTGATCCCAATAAACGCACACCATCGAGCTCACCACCGTTTAACATCATCTGCTGAAAACGAATATAGTCGTGAGCTGTGGAAACCAAACCACCAGCTCCGGAGAAAAACGCCCGCGGCCCGGAAACATAATTGCTGCGCTCATCACCGACCTCAGTGAGCATCATACGATTGCCGTTATCCGCGTCAGGGCCGTACAAGGTCGCAAAACGATTCACTTTGTCCGGCGGCAGATAAAAATGCGTGTCCGTCATCTGCAGCGGCTCAAAAATCCGCTCGCGGAAAAACGTATCCAGGTCATCGCCGGACATCACTTCCACCAGGCGGCCCACCACACTGGTAGCGGCGGAATATTCCCAACGTGTACCGGGTTCATAGCGTAACGGCAGCGTGGCAAGGCGCTCAGTCCAGCTGGCAAGATTTTCGTCACCCTGCACCCGCGACACTTCAGAGTAGCGTGCGATATCACCTCGGTAGCTGTTCATCAGGCCGGCGGTATGGGTGAGGATATGTGTAAAGCTGATGGGGGTTTTGGCTGGCTCAAGGCTGATAGAACCATCAGCCTGCTCCACCTCCACCATCATGTTTTTGAATTCCGGCAACCAATCGGAAATGGGATCATCCAGCTGGAACAAGCCCTCTTCATACAGCATCATCAATGCCACCGACGCAATCGGCTTGGTCATCGACGCCATGCGGAAGATGGTGTCGGTTGTCATTACTTGATTGCGCTCGACATCTTTCATGCCCTGTGCGCTGAAATGCACTACTTTTCCCTGGCGTGCAACCAGTGTCACAGTGCCTGCGACCATCTCATTGTTAATATACCGCTGAGTAAAGGCATCGATGCGCTGCAGGCGTTCAGCCGACATCCCGACTGACTCAGGGTCAGCCATGGGCAGACCTGAAACTGGCGTCTGCCCGTGCGCTACCATAGACGAGGACACCAGGCTTACAGCGGCCAGAAGCTTCAACGATTTTTTTATCAAACGGCTATATTGCATTGACTGTGACATATGACACCTCGTTAATTTTTTATTTTTTTTGGCATTGGCGCCGTTTACTCTCAATTACTCAGGAACCGCAGTATTTCTGCGTTCAACAGATCCGGTGCCTCCAGATGGGGGTTATGACCTACGTCAGGGAACAACACCAGAGAACCGTTTGGCAACAGATCAACGGCACGCTGTGCGGCCTCAGGGTAATTTGGTCCATCCACTGCGCCACCAACCAACAGCGTAGGCAGATTGATCTGTGGCCAGAACGCATCCACGGGCAGCGCAGTTAACTGGCTGTTCATGGATCGCACCAGATTCAGCCGGTGAAAATCACCACTCAACGCATGGCCGTAGCGGATACGCACGTGCTCCATGTACTCAGGACGCCAGTTAACGATGCGGTTCTGCTCCTGACGCAGATTGGCCGCGTAGTGAGCCTGCAGATCGGGCTCTGCATCTCCTGGACTTGGCTCACTCCAGGCTCTGCCGCGGTCAGAAGCATTCAGCCCGATAGGGTTAACCAGGATGACATGAGAAAACCGATCGGGATAAATGTGCGCATAACTACTGGCCAGACGCCCTCCTAGTGAGTGGCCGCCAATAACGGCCTGTTGAATGCCAAGCTTGTCAAGAATGGCGATAACATTGGAGGCGTGCAGATTGACGTCGTATGGAATGATTGGTTTGGAGGAGCGCCCCCAACCCAGTCTGTCGATGGCGATGACCCGGAAACCTGCAGCTGTCAGTGCCAGCATGGTGTCTTCCCAGTACCAACTGTAATAACTGCTGCCATGCAACAAAATCACCGTTCGCCCATTGGCGGCCGCTGTTGGAGCGGCATCCATGTATGCAATCCGCACATCCTGACCGTAAAGATTACGATGCAGGAAGTGCACGGGATAAGGATAAGGAATCTCTTCGAGGTTGATGGACACCGGACCCCAGTCGGCGGGAGGGCTGGCTGGCGGCGTTTGCGCCAGCGCAGCGCCCTGTAGCAGGTAAACACAAAGGGCTGCAAAGGCAGCCGCGATCATTTGTGGTTTGAGCAGGCGCAGCACTGTTTGCATATCAACATCCTTCTTGAGTTTTTATTGGACCGAAGGGTATTCAAACACGATCAGCTGTCATCTGACAAACCGTGGCGTTCGACTGCGGATAAACGCTATCCGCAGCCGCAGGCTGTCAGGGTCTTAACACCACTCGCCCCTGCACCTTGCCAGCTTTGAGATCAGCCAGCGCTTGTGTTACCCCAGCCAGTGGACGCTCTTCAATACGGATCGGCGCAATCTTGCCGGCACGCACCAATGCCATCAACTCACCCATTTCCTGCAGGCTACCTACGTAACTGCCCTGAATAATGCGGGCACTCATCGGGATAAATGGCAAAGGCATGTTTAATGCCCCTCCGTACAAACCGACAATAATGATTTTGCCGCCCTTGCGCAGGCAGCCCAAGCCAAAATTGACCGATGCTTCGGCGCCAACAAAATCGATCACCACATAAGCGCCACCATTGCATAGCGTTTTGATGGCCTTCACAGACGCTTTGTCACCTGAGTTGAACACGGCTTTTGCGCCCAGTGCCAGGGCAGCAGCCAACTTGTTGTCATCTATGTCAACCACAATAGGCTGCAGTCCCTGTGCCAGCGCTACCTGCAGCGCCATCATGCCAACGCCACCAGCACCGACCAGCACCAGTTCGTCACCATCAACCAGTGGGCCGACTTTTTTCAATGCACTGTACGCCGTGAGTCCGGAACAAGCATACGTGGACGCCAGCGCGTCATTCACAGCGCCCTTATCAAACAGATATCGCGAGTGGGGCACCAACACATGGTCAGCAAAACCACCCTGCGTCATGGTGCCTAGTCCACGGCCGGGTGTGCACAGATGCTCCTCGCCACGACGGCAGCTTGGGCATTCTCCACAACCAATCCAGGGAAATATCACCCGCCGGTCACCGACACTGACGTCTTTGGCATCGGGGCCGATAGCAACCACTTCACCAAATATCTCGTGCCCCAACACCAAACCCGCGCGACCGACTTCGAGCCTCTTGTCGTTGCCTAGATTAAACTCACCGTCATGCAGATGGATATCGGAGTGGCAAACGCCACAGGCAAGCATTTTCACCAGTACTTCAGATCCTTGCGGAATGGGTGTGCCTGATTCTACCCGTTGCAGCGGCGCGCCGGGCGCCGCAGTTTGATACGAAATCATGGGTCTGCCTCGTTATGCGTTTTCTTTGGCCCAGTCAGCAAATGTTTTGCCTTCGCTGGCCAGTTTGACCAGCAAGGGCGCTGGCTTCCAGTAATCTGCGCCCAAGGTGCCGGCAAATTGGTTAATGCGATCAACAACGTTTTTTAGGCCCACATGGTCGGCATAACACATGGGACCGCCTTTGGCACCCGGGAAGCCGTAACCGTACAGGTAAACGATATCGATATCGCCCGGGCGCTGGGCAATACCCTCTTCCAGAATCAGTGCGCCTTCGTTGATCAGCGGGAAGAACAGACGATCAACAATCTCCTGCTCACTGATGACGCGTTGAGTCACACCCAACTCTGCCGCTTTCTGTTTTATCAATGCTTCAACGGCGGCATCATTGAGCCGGGCGCGGGTCGCCGGGTCATATGAGTAATACCCGGCACCTGTCTTCTGACCCATACGGCCCATTTCAACCAGCGCACTGGCGATGCAATGTGTCTTGGGGTCGTGTTCGACGTCAGTGCGCGCCTGACGAGCTTTGTAACCAATATCCAGACCGGCAAGATCGCCCACTGCCAGCGGGCCCATTGCCATACCAAATTTTTCAGCGGCCGCGTCAACCTGTGCGGGAGTTGCGCCGTCAAGCAACAGCATGTGCGCCTGGCGCCCGTAGCCGGTTAACATGCGATTGCCGATAAACCCGTAACAAACCCGGGACAACACACAGACCTTGCCAATCTTTTTACCAATCTGCATGACCGTTGCCAGCACTTCGTGTGACGTTTTGTCGCCACGAACCACTTCCAGCAGCTTCATCACATTGGCCGGACTGAAGAAGTGCATCCCCACCACGTCCTGCGGACGCTTTGTGGAGTCAGCAATCATGTTGACATCCTGATAAGAAGTGTTGGACGCCAGAATACAGCCGGGTTTGCATACCGCATCGAGTTTTGCAAACACTTCTTTTTTGACATCAGGGTTTTCAAACACCGCTTCGATTACCAGATCCGCATCACCAATATCGTCATAACTGGTTGTGCCAGTAATCAGCGCCACACGCTTGGCCATATCGGCCTCAGACAATTTGCCCTTTTGCACAGTCATGCTGTAATTCTTTTTGATGACACCCAGGCCGCGCTCCAGAGCTTCAGCGCTGAGTTCAACCAGTTTGACCGGAATACCGACGTTGGCAAAACACATGGCAATGCCACCACCCATCGTGCCGCTGCCGATGATCGCCACCTGCCTGATGTCGCGCGCGGCGGTATCCTTGGGCAGGTCTTTAATCTTGGCCGCTTCACGCTCGGCAAAAAACGCATGGAGCATCGCGCTGGACTGTGGCGATGTCACCAGTTCCATAAACAGTTTGCGCTCCACTTCCAGACCGGCATCGATGGGTTGTCCAACGGCAGCTTCAATACACGAAACAATACGATCCTGTGCAATCTGACCACGTGCGCGTTTGGCTATCTGTTTACGGTACGCGTCAAAAAAACCGGGTTCGACTGTAGCCGGGTCGATACTGATATCACGGATACGTTTAAGTTTGGCACCAGACTCGACAAGGTCATGTGCATAGGCAAGGGCCCCGGCTAACAGATTTTCGCTGCCCAATACCTCATCAATCAGACCCATATCGCTGGCCTGCGCCGCGGCTATCGGGTCGCCAGAGGTAATCATCTCCAATGCTGCCTTTACACCTGCGATGCGCGGTACGCGCTGGGTACCACCCGCGCCCGGCAGCAGACCGAGCTTGACCTCAGGCAGACCCACCTTGGCGGACGGCACCGCACAGCGGTAGTGACAGGCCAGAGCCACTTCAAACCCGCCGCCCAGCGCGGTGCCGTGAATGGCGGCAATCACCAGCTTTGAAGAGCCTTCAATAGCACCCAGAACGTCAGGAAGTGAAGGCGCCATTGGCGGTTTGCCAAACTCGGTAATGTCTGCGCCCGCGATAAACGTGCGGCCATCACACATCAGCACGATCGCCTCCGAGGCATCTTTCTGCGCTGCATTCACTGCGTCAAGTATGCCGGCACGCACTGCCTGCGACAGAGCGTTCACGGGCGGGCTGTTAACCTTGATAACACCAACATTATTGATCACTTCGTAACTGACAACACTGGACATGAGAGGATCCCTTACAGAGCTGATTAAATTGGGAAAACGTTTATTTGAATATCTGTCACTCGCAGCGTTCGATAATCGCTGCCACACCCTGGCCAATGCCGATACACAGGCTCACCATGGCGTAACGTCCGCCACTGCGTTCAAGCTGACGCACAGTGCTCAGTGCAATCCGCGCACCTGAGGCCCCCAGTGGATGACCCACCGCAATCGCACCCCCATTAGGGTTGACACGTGAATCATTAAAATCGACGTCAAGCATTTTCAGGCAGCCCAAGACTTGGGTCGCGAATGCTTCATTAATTTCGATGACGTCCATATCGCCAAGTTTTAATCCTGCACGGGCCAGCGCCTTGTGTGCCGCGAACACCGGACCGAGACCCATCACCCGTGGCTCAACGCCGGCGATAGCGCCTGCAATAATACGAGCGCGCGGCTTGACGCCGTATCGCTCACCAATTGCCGCATTACCGATAATCAGTGCTGCCGCGCCATCGTTGATTCCCGACGCATTACCCGCAGTCACCACTCCTCCTTCAAACAAGGGGCGCAGTCCTGTGAGCGAATCAAGCGTTGAATCCGCACGCGGATGTTCATCACTGTTAATGAGCAGCGGTGGCAGTTTTTTGCCCCGAGAGACTTCCGTGGTGATGATCTCACCGTTAAAAAAACCTGACGCTCTGGCGGCTTCGTACCGCGCCTGCGACGCCGCTGCAAACAGATCGCTTTGCTGGCGGGTAATGCCAAGGTCAGTGGCAATATTGTCTGCAGTCTGCGGCATGGTGTCATTGCCAAAACCGCTGGCGAACAAGGGATTGGTGAAACGCGCACCCAAGGTACTGTCGGCAATCTGCTGACCACGATCAAATGCTGAGTGAGCCTTTGACAGAATCAGTGGCGCACGGCTCATCGACTCAACACCGCCGGCAAGAAACAATTCGCCCTCACCGGCTTTTACGCCACGACTGGCATCCAATACTGCTGCCAGACCTGAGCCACAAAGCCGGTTAATGGTAAGGCCACCCACGCTGCGCGGTAACCCTGCCAGCAGCGCTGCAAATCGAGCCACATTGCGGCAATCTTCACCCGCCTGGTTGGTGTTGCCAATGATGACGTCTTCGTAGGCTTCAGGACTAAAGACGTTCCGACCAACTAGGCTGCGAATAACATGGGCAAGCAGGTCATCCGGGCGGATAGACGACAAACATCCGCCGTGACGACCAAACGCGGTACGTGCACCGTCATAGATAAAGGCATCTTGAAATTGACTCATAGAATTGTTCTCTTGTTCCGCATAACATTGTTTTCGATACCGCGCCGCATGGTAGCACATGCCTTTCGGGGGTGGAATTCGACTCCGGACGCTCGTTCGGGGTATTATGCCGAACCCCCGCTCGATAGTTAAACCACGCGTTAAACAGAAACACCGATACTGTCAGACAGCTGCATCATGAAAGAGGCCAAACATGATTCGAGATCAGGAAACATTAAATCAACTCATTGATATGGTTGAACGTTTTGTCCGGGAAAGACTGATCCCGGCTGAGCAACAGGTCGCTGAAGAGTACAAAGTCCCCGATGAAATCATCCAGGAGATGAAAGAACTGGGGCTGTTTGGCATGACCATACCGGAGGAATATGGTGGTCTCGGCCTGACCATGGAAGAGGAAATCCATGTTGCTATGGCACTGGGTCATACCTCTCCGGCATTCCGGTCAATCCTGGGCACCAACAACGGCATCGGCTCTGCCGCAGTGGTGTTTGATGGCACTGAAGAGCAGAAGCAGAAATTTCTACCCAAGTATGCCAGCGGCGAGTGGGTCGGCTGCTTTTGTCTGACCGAACCCGACGTTGGATCCGATGCCGGATCACTGAAAACAACCGCCGTGCGTGACGGCGACCATTTTGTGATCAACGGCACCAAACGCTACATTACCAATGGCCCCGTAGCCGACACCTTTAACGTCATGGCGCGCACCAACCCTGATATAAAAGGTGCACGTGGCATCTCTGCGTTTATTGTTGAAAAAGGCACGCCCGGTATTATTCTGGGCGCCGTCGATAAAAAGATGGGCCAGGCCGGTTCATTGACCTGTGATGTCATTTTTGACAATTGCCGCGTTCCAGCAGCCAACCTTGTCGGCAAAGAAGGTGACGGATTTATTACAGCAATGAAGGTACTTGACCGGGGCCGGTTGCACATTGCCGGCGTCAGTGTTGGTGTTGCTGAACGCCTGATCGAAGACGCTTTGCGTTACGCAATTGATCGCAAACAGTTCGGTGTTGCCATCGCTGAACATCAACTTATTCAGGCCATGCTTGCTGACTCCAAAACTGAGACATATGCTGCTAAGTGTATGGTGCTTGATGCATCACGACTGCGCGATGAAGGCAAAAACATCAGCACCGAATCTGCGGCCTGCAAACTATTTGCAACAGAAATGGTAGGGCGAGTAGCCGATCGTGCTGTGCAGATTCATGGTGGCGCCGGATATATTTCCGAATATGCTGTTGAGCGTTTTTATCGCGATGTACGTCTGTTCCGGCTCTACGAAGGCACGTCACAAATCCAACAAATTATCATCGCCCGAAACATGATCAAGGCGGCGTCCTAGTTACCGCAGATAGCGGCAAACCGATCTTAACTGCAAGGATCTGTGCAGTTAAGATCGCAGTCAGCCTGTGCGTCGCTCTGTCAAACGTCCGGATTTAGCTTGTAATTCGGCAAAAAATACATAAACTCCGGCTCCTCTGCAAATTTCAAGATGTCAGCAGCAGAGTGGCAATCAATCGTATTAAACGATGTATCATCAAACTAAACACGTATGGTTCGGAGACTGATAGCCTGGAAAGAGTCTGCTGTGCTACAGCAACCCTGACGGATTATAAGTTCACCGCCATCTTTTTTTGGGGTAAGGATTATGAGTTCAACCTCCTCCATTAAAGAGACTCTCAAAATAAATACTGCCAGTGAGAGCATCAGCAGCGCCAACGAAAATAAGTGGCCCAGTTTTAGTGGCGAGGCCAATGCTGAACCCAAAGATCACTTTATTCGCCGCAACGGCATCGAGTTTGCCGGCACTCACTTACTGATCGATTTTTGGGGCGCACACAACCTCACCGATCTGGAGTTGATGGAGCTTAAATTTCGCGAATGCATCGAAAAATGTGGTGCTACCTTGCTGCATATCCACCTGCACCATTTCTCGCCCAATGGCGGGATCTCCGGCGTAGCGGTGCTGGCTGAATCGCATATCAGCGTCCATACCTGGCCAGAGCGCGGTTATGCTGCGTTTGATATTTTTATGTGCGGAGATGCGCAACCAGAAAAGGCAATTCCCATTCTGAAAGGTGCCTTTAAACCCGAGCGAATTATGATCGGGGAACAGTTGCGCGGCATGACACAATCGGCTTTCGAAAATTGACAGCGGTCACTGCACGCCCACTGTGGACAGAAACACTGTACTCATCCTACGGTCAGAGCTTTCGTGTTGATGAGATATTGTTTGAGGAAAAGTCCGCACATCAGCATCTGCTAATCTTTCGCAATGAGCAATTCGGGCGGGTGCTTGCGCTGGATGGAATTGTGCAAACCACCGAAGGTGATGAGTTTATTTATCACGAAATGCTCACACATGTTCCGCTGATCGCTCATGGCAATGCGCAACGCGTGCTGATCATCGGTGGCGGCGATGGTGGCATACTGCGTGAAGTCTGCCGTCACAAGACTGTGAAACACGTAACGCAGGTGGAGATCGATCCATCGGTGATTGAATTATCAAAAACCTGGTTTCCCGGTCACAGCAATGGCGCCTATGATGATCCGCGCGCACACATCGTGATCGGCGATGGTTTTGATTTTGTACAAACCACACAAGAGCGCTTTGATGTGATTATTTCCGACTCTACCGATCCGGTAGGGCCGGGAGAGGTCCTGTTCAGTAAAGATTTTTATGCCGGTTGCCAACGCAGTCTGAACCCAGGCGGGGTGTTGGTGACGCAGAATGGCGTGCCGTTTATGCAGACATCTGAATTCACGGATACAGCAGCACGACTTTCCCGCTTATTTAATGACTGGCGTTTTTATAGCGCGGCTGTGCCCAGTTATATCGGTGGCCTGATGACCTTTGCCTGGGCCAGCGATAATCCCGATCTGCTCAACATCACATTGGATACGCTGCATCAACGCTGGCAGGCGCAGAATATTCCGTCACGTTATTACACGCCCGAGCTGCACCTGGCTGCGTTTGCATTGCCTCGCTATTTGCTGGATATGCTGCAAGACAAGAATGCTGATCGCGTCCGATGACATCAATCACCGTCTTTTGGGTCCAACATGTCCGCCCAGCGATTCAGAATCCTGACGCTAAACATTCATAAAGGATTTGCACTCGGCCCCAGGCGACTTGTGTTATCGCATATTCGCGAGCATCTTCGCGCCAGTAACGCCAACCTGGTTTTTCTTCAGGAAGTGGTTGGTGACAATGAGCGTCACCGCCAACATGTGCAACACTGGCCTGACGGCACTCAACTGGAGTATCTGGCGGATTCTGTCTGGCCACACCATGCCTACGGAAAAAACGCCATTTATCAGCATGGTCACCATGGCAATGCAATCCTGAGTGCGCACCCGTTTATCAATTGGGACAATATTGACGCATCGTTTGTTAACTTCTCGCAGCGCGGTTTTCTGCACGGCACCATTGCCGGTACGGATAACGGCAGCATCCATCTGATCTGCATTCATCTGGGCTTGCTGGAGCATGAGCGCAAACTACAGGTTATGCGACTGATTGACTATGTACGCCGTGTAGTTCCTGATGAACACCCGTTAATCATTACAAGCGCGACTCCAAAGCCGCGTTTGGCTGGATTGCGTTGTACATTATTTTGCCGGTGGCAGGGCCCGGGGCCAGCGCTGACCATCATCCATCAACTTCATGACATTTTCTGCCAACAGGAGATCAAGCAATGACTATCGACTGGACAAGTTTTACACCGTGGGCATCGTTATCGGGCGGGATGCTGATTGGCGTTGCTGCCGCCATGTTCATTCTGCTCAATGGCCGGATTGCGGGTATTTCCGGGATTTTAGGGGGATTATTGATACCCAAAAAGGGTGATGTAGGGTGGCGGGCATTGTTTGTGGCCGGCATGGTGCTGGCGCCAACCGCCTGGTTGCTGACCGGGCCACTGCCCGCGATGCAGATTGATGCAGGATATCCGCTGCTGATCATTGCCGGCCTGATTGTTGGCATCAGCACCCGTTATGGCTCGGGCTGCACTAGTGGTCATGGCGTTTGTGGTATCTCACGCCTGTCACCCCGATCAATCGTCGCCACACTGGCCTTTATGTTTACCGGTTTTGTGACGGTTTACATCGTGCGCCATGTAATTGGACTCTGAGGATAAACATCATGAATAAACAATTTGTATCTGCGTTTGTTACCGGTTTGATTTTTGGCATTGGCCTGCTGTTTTCCGGAATGGCTAACCCGGACAAGGTTCTGTCATTTCTGGATATCACCGGCAACTGGGATCCATCGCTGATGCTGGTGATGGGAGGCGCCATTGCAGTTGGTATCGTGGCGTTTACGCTGATCAAAGGCCGCACGCACTCGTTGTGGGGAGAACCCTTGCGCCTGCCTACCCGGCAAGACCTGGATAGTCGCTTGATCATGGGCAGCCTGGGGTTTGGAATAGGCTGGGGGCTGGCTGGTTTTTGTCCTGGCCCGGCGCTGGTGGCTTTTGGAACCGGCGCACCCAAAGCCATCGTGTTTGTAGTCGCCATGGTGGCCGGCATGGCGATGTACGAGCTGATCGAAAAGTCCCGCACCAAGGCAATCAGTTAAGCAGATTGGCCGGCGAATACTGATCCGTGAGCACGCGGGTATCCACATCCCAGTCCGGCCTTGTGCTGAGCTGGGCCGGATATTCCAGCAGGTTGATGCCGTAAGGCTGTAAACGTTCAAACAGCTGCCGCGCCGGCGCATTTAAAGAGGCGATGGACGGCAAGGCCTGTTTTTTTGCCAGAATGATGCGATTGCCGCTGCCGGCGGTTTTGAAGTTAAAAAACTCGCCGAACACCGCCCGGTAGGTTACTGACTCATAGTCGTACAAACGGCTGGATGCAAACGTGTTGGCAACCAGCACGCCGTCTGGCGTGAGAATCTGGCTGACCTCCTGCAGAAACTCCTGCGTCAACATATGTTCGGGAATGTATTCACCGGAAAACGCATCCAGCACAATGTAGTCATATTGCTCTCCACGAAGTCCGGCACGCTTGATAAAGACGCGGGCATCAACAACATGATTGACCAACTGCTCATCTTCAACAAAGTTGAAATACGCTTTGGCCACCGTCAACACCGCCGGGTCTACCTCTAACACATCGATCCGCGCGTCCGGGAACAGTTCGCGCATTACCATAGGGATTGTCCCGCCACCCAAACCGGCCACCAGAATTCGCTGAGGGTCCGGGTTAAGGAGCAGGCCGGCAAAACTCATTCGCGTGTAATTAAAGACCAGCCGCTTCGGATCACGCAGATCAATACAGGTCTGATTCATATCGCCGCGATGCACGTTAAACAACATGCAGCGTTGATTGTTAAACTCAGTCACAACCACATCTCTGTATTGAGATCGCTCTTCGTGAATGATGGTGCGCTGCGCGACCGCCCGGTTATCTAGTCCGAACCAGAGCACGACCAGCACTATCAGGCATGCAGATACACTTCGCATCGCTACAAGTCTCATTTTGCACCCGACTGCCTGTTGGCAGTATTCACATGTTGATTGACCCACGTCATCGCAGCACCACAACTTAACAGCGCTAGCACACAGCCCCACATGACCTGATCGAGATCAAACCAGAGCACAAAATAAAATGAGGTGCCCAACGTACCGAGTGCGCTGCCCATGGTTGACACGAAGTACAACATCCCTGCCACACCGCCGCTCCCCTCTTGTGAACGCACCAACAATCGCACTGAATAGGGAGAGACCATGCCCATCACACAGATTGGCAAAAAATACAGCAGCCCGGCTGTCAGCAATGAACCGTAACGGGGATCTTCCACAACAACAAAAATCTGCGACATCACCAGTTCAGCAAAAAAGATGATCGGCAGACAGAGTATGGCCGAGGCCAGAAAAAATGACGCAAACATGCGTACATCAGGCTGACGGGTTGATAAACGGCCACCGGCCAGATATCCCAGTGACAAAGACAACATAAACACAGTGATGATGCTGCCCCAGACATAAACACTGCTGCCAAAATAAGGTGCCATGATGCGGCCCCCTAACAACTGAATGGCCATGATCACAAAGCCATTGGTGAATGCCACTGCCAGCACCACACGACGCGCAAGCGCTGACGATTCAAATCCATGCAACGCTGCTGCTTGCTGTTTTATTGTATTTTTTTTCAACTGAGAACCGCCCTTTACGCCGACATCAGAGGCGCAAGCGTACCACATAGGTGCAGGTGAAATCAGTGTGTCTGATTGCCAAACCATAAGCATGGGGGTATCCTCAGCGCCCTGAAAAAACTCCTCAGCCGGCCCCATATGTCCACGCAACAACCCAGTCCGGACTCGCCGGACAATGCTGCATCTGCCGCACCGGCGGCACCCTTAAAACTCAGTCTTTTTAAACTTGCTGGCCCCACTATTGTCGGCAATCTGCTGTTGTCTATGGTGCATCTGGCCGCCATCAAAATTGTTGCCGAATTGGGCGCGGAGGCTGTTGCCGCGGTGATTGCTGCCGACCGCATTTATATGGCGATACAGCTGATTATTTTTTCGATCACCGCAGGCACTACCGCGATGGTGGCCTTTGCCTGGGGTAGCCGAAATGTTGCAGAAGCTGACCGGGTGGTGAAAATGTCAGCCGTATTTACGCTCGGCGCTTCCTTAGTGTTATGTGTGCTGATTCAGTGGCTGGCGACCCCTATGGTCGCCATTTTTGGATTGCACGGAGACCTGCTCGTCGAGGCTGCGTTCTATCTGAAGCTGCTGATTTATTTTAATGTGTTTTTCTCGTTTCTGGCGGTGATGAGTGCTGCACTAAGAGCAGCGGGTGACGCATTGACACCGGTGTGGATTGCGGCCATAGGCAACGTTATCAACATCGTGCTGGCTTACCTGCTTGTGTATGGTTTCGGCCCGGTTCCTGCCTTGGGAATACAGGGTGCTGCCTATGCTGCCGGTGTTTCGTATCTGGTTGTCAGCGTCATATTTTTTATGATGTGGCGCGCCCGACGTCTGTTGCTGAAACCCGAAAAGCAGATTTTTATGCAGCGAGACCGAGCGCGGCGCCTGATCCGCATTGCGGTACCAGCGGGTATCGAACAATCGATTTTTAACGTGTCGATCATTGGTTTTATGTGGGTAGTGTCCTTGTATGGCACGGAAGCGTTTACGGCCTATGGTATCGGCGTCAATATCCTGTCGATTTCCATTGTCATCGGTATGGGTTTTGCCATCGCCACCGCCACCATGGCCGGCCAGAACCTTGGCGCCGGGCAGCCCGATGAAGCTGAACGTGCCGCGTGGCGCAATCTGAAAATTGCCTTCTGCACCATGGCGGTGTTGGGACTGTTGATTGGTATCAATGCCCGCCTGATCGGCAGTTTCTTTATCAGCGACCCCTTGGTGCTGGACTATCTGGTCGCGTTAACCGTGATGGTGGCTATTGTGCAACCCATGATGTCTATCGAGTTCACGCTGGGCGGTGCGCTCAAGGGCGCAGGTGACACCAAATCACCCGCTCGCATCACCTTGGCCGGTTTTCTGTTCGGACGCGTGATGCTGACAGCAGTGTTCTACTTTCTGGAACTGGGTATCTACTGGGTGTATGGCGCGCTGATTGCCGATTACGTGATCAAGTCCGCGATGTACTTTTATATTTTCCGCAAGGGCCGTTGGAAAACCGCCTATTCAGGTGGCCGCTGAAAAGTACGTTTATAGATCAGAGTGTTGAGCGTGCAATCACCAGCTCACACATCTGACGCAGACTGTGAACCTTGTCGATCAGGCGGGCAAAGCGCTGGTCCTTGGTCAATCCCTGCGCATAGCGGTAGTAAATCTGCTGGCCGATTCCGGCAAGGCGAAACAGTCCAAAACAGAAGTAAAAATCGATGTTATCGACGGCAATGCCGGTACGTTTGCTGAAGCGGGTCACAATTTCCGCACGGGTGGGCGCTCCTGGCACATCGCTGGGCATCGCCCGGAACTGGCGGAAAAACGCCGGATCATCTGCCTCGGCCCAATAGCCGAGTGTGCAGCCAAGATCCATCAGCGGATCGCCAACAGTCGCCATCTCCCAATCGAGCACGCCAATGACCTTCATGGGATCATCAACAGACCAGATCACGTTATCCAGTTTGTAGTCGTTGTGGATAATTCCCACCACACCACTCTCCGCCGGCATCTTATCGCGTAACCAGTCCATGACCGGCCCGAAGTCCGGCGCATCGCTGGTCAGTGCCGCCACGTAACGTTTGCTCCAGCCGTCAACCTGACGGGTCACATACCCCTCGGGTTTACCAAATTCAGTCAACCCGGCTTGCTGCAGATTGACTGAATGCAACTCACCCAATACATCAAACAGCGCAAAAAACTGTTGGCGCACCTGCTGCGGTGACAGATTGAAGCCCGCCGGATACTCGCGGCGAATCACCAGACCTTCGATATAGGACATCAGATAAAAATCACACCCCAGCACCGCAGGGTCATCACAGAAATGAATGGGTTTGGGCGCGTATGGAAACACATTCTCCAGCGCAGTCAGAATTTTGAATTCGCGCCCCATATCATGTGCGGACTTGACCTTGCTGCCAAAGGGCGGGCGGCGTAACACCCACTTGTGATGGCTACTGCTCAGCAGGTAGGTCAGATTGGAATATCCGCCGGGGAACTGTTTGACCTGTAAGGCGTCAACCAGTGTGCCCAACACGGGTCGCAAATGCTCGCGCAGTACGATCAGATCCAACTCTTCGCCTTCCCGGACCGCGTAAGCCTGATCAACCAGTTGATCCAATCGTGACATGTTGATTTCCTTGTTTTTGTTTGAAGCTGACCTGTCAACATCCGCCTGCTCAACGAAACGTGATCAGGTCCTTCAGGTGAGGCGTTTCCAGATGAGGCAGCGCATTAAAACAACCCAGAGACACTTTTCCGCGCCCATACACAAGACGCGTGACCGAACTGTTGTTGACCATCCAGTTGGTGGCAATGGCCTGATTATCCGGCAAGTTCAAGGCACGCTGCAACGCCAGCGCAATGACGCCGCCGGAGGTCGACACCAGAACACGTGCGCCGCCGCTGTGTGTGCGCATCAATTCGTCCAGGGTGCCATGCACTCTGGCATAAAAGCTCTTCCAGGACTCAAAATCTGTATCGTCAGCGGACGCCAGCAAAGTGCCATTGATCCAGTGCTGAGTGGCCGCCTCCAGCACCAGCTGAAAGGTTTTACGGTCCCGCAGCGGTAGTTGCAGACCGGCAGCAAACCCTTCACGGTGTGCATGATCACGAAGGTATATCTGCAACAAAGGCTCACCATTGTATTCGTTGAGGCCCGGATGGGTGACGATGCGCGGCTGGCTGACCAGCCTCACTAACGCGGCAGCGGTCTGTTGCTGTCGCTGCAGCGTGCCGCTGTATAGCGCCTCGAACTGTTCGCCCATCTGTTGCCAGTGCTGCGCCAGCAGACTTGCCTGACGCTCACCCACAGGGCTAAGTTTGTCGTAAGAATCTGCACCAAAAGACGCCTGCCCGTGACGGACTAAAATCAATTCACTCACGCCTGTGCCTCTTTCATCTTTAGCCTGTTGGACCCCGAGTAGCCATGCAGAATTGCTGTTCAGCCATCCATTAAAAAAAAGGGGGCGTAATTGCCTCAGCAATCAGCCCCACTTGTTTTGACTGTCAAATACCCTTAATTACAGTGATGCAAAGCGAGCCAGTTGATAGTCAGTATTGCCAAACAGATTTTCTATCGTGGTAACACGCTTGAAGAAGTGTCCAACATCCAGCTCATCCGTCACTGCGATACCACCATGAAGTTGCACCGCTTCCTGACCGACTTTACGCATAGCACGCCCGACGCGCGCTTTAGCTGCAGAAACTGCTTTGGCTTTCTCAGCCGGTGATCCGTCTGTATCCAACATCATGGCGGCCATAATGACCACAGAACGCGCCAGCTGGCACTCAATAAACATTTCTGACATGCGGTGCTGCAGGGCCTGAAAAGTACCAATTGCCACACCAAACTGTTTTCTGGTTTTGGCGTACTCAACCGTTTTCTTCAACAGACAATCCATCGCACCGATGGCCTCAGCACCAACCGCCAGTGCCGCACGATCAATGATTGTTTCCAGTGCAGCCAGGGCACCGCCTTCTGCACCGAGCCTGTCGCCAGCAGACACCAGCACATTGTTAAAGTGCACTTCTGCAGCACGGTGACCATCTACAGCGGTATAGCTGTTTTTTGAAACGCCCGCAGCGCTGGCGTCGACAATAAATGCGGATATACCATCACGATCAAATTTATCGCCTGAGGTTCTGGCAATCACCAGCAGTTTGTCAGCAGCGGGGGCGTTTAACACCAGAACCTTGCTGCCATTAATCAGGTAAGAATCACCCTGTTTGCGCGCGGTGGTGCCAACACTGGCAAGGTTGTAGCGGCTGTCGGCTTCAGCATACGCCGTGGCGAGCTGCAGTGATCCTTCCATCACGGCCGATAGCAGCGCTTCTTTCTGCGCGGCACTGCCCAATTTACCGATCAAGCCACCACTAATGACTGCGGTCGCAAGAAACGGCTCTATCACCATGCCTTTGCCAAATTCTTCCATCACCACCATCAGATCCACTGCAGAGCCGCCAAAGCCCCCATCCTCTTCGCTGAAGGGCACTGTCAACCAGCCCAATTCCGCGAACAGGGACCAATACTCAGCACTGTATCCTGCGTCACTGTTGATAATCTTGCGACGTGTATCGAAGTCGTATTGGCTGTAAACAAACTTCTGCACACTGTCCTGCAGCATCTGCTGCTCATCACTGTAAGAAAAATCCACGATGTTTCCTCTTCTGTATCCCTATCTGTTTGAGTTACCAGGTCAGATCAACTGACCCGGTGGATGGCCAGTGCGCTATTACAGGCCCAGCACAGCTTTGCTGATAATGTTTTTCTGTATCTCGTTAGAGCCACCATAGATGGACTTTTTACGATTGTTGAAATACACATTTGAGCTGTTGACCAACGAGCCAGTGCCGATTCGCTCACCACTGAACCCTTCTGCAAACTGGGCAGGCACGTGCGGCAGACTGTGATAACCAGCAACTTCCATATACAACTCATCAATAAACTGGGTGGCTTCAGTACCTACAATTTTCAGGATGGATGATTCCGGGCCAGGCGCCTTGCCAACACTGACAGCCGCCAGCGTTCGCAGCTCAGCGAACTCCAGTGCCAGCACCTGAATCTCAACCTCAGCCAATTTGCGGGAGAACACCTGATCATTCAACAAATTGCCGCCAAAACCGTCCGGGGTTTTTTCCGCCAGATCGCGCAGCTTACGCAGTTTCAGTTTGGAGTTTGGCACTTGTGCAATGTTGGTGCGCTCGTGTGTCAGCAGCACCTTGGCATAGGTCCAACCCTGATTCTCCTCACCAATAAGGTTCTCAACCGGTACACGCACGTTATCAAAATGCACTTCGTTGACTTCCGGTTCGTCGTCCAGCAGGTAAATCGGAGAAACTTTGATACCGGGGGTTTTCATGTCGATCAGCAGAAAGCTGATGCCTTCCTGCTTCTTCGCGGTATTATCAGTACGCACCAGACAGAAAATCCAGTCCGCGTGCTGACCCAATGTGGTCCAGGTTTTTGTACCATTCACAACGTAATGATCACCATCGCGCGTGGCCGTGGTTTTCAAAGACGCCAGATCTGAACCGGCATTGGGCTCGGAGTAGCCCTGACACCACCAGACATTACTTTCCAGAATATCGGGCAGGAAGCGCTTTTTTTGTTCTTCATTGCCGTAGGTATAAATGACCGGTGCGACCATATTGACACCAAATGCCATCGGCGCCATGGCGCCATACAAACCCATTTCCATCGCAAAAATGTACTTTTGGGTTGGGGTCCAGCCAGTGCCGCCGAATTCTTCCGGCCAATTCGGAGCAACCCAACCACGATTGTTTAGAATTTTTTGCCAACGCACAAAGTCGTCCTTTTCCAGGCGAATGCCGTTGTCGACTTTGTGTTTGATATCCTGCGGAAACTCCGCCTTCAAGAAGTCCTGAACTTCTTTCTGAAACTTCAAATCTTCAGCAGTGAAATCAGCATTCACAGAGATTCTCCCAGAATTGAATTTATTAACAAATGAATGTAGGTAGTTGGCGACGTTGCCCGGCTATTGGATATCAAAATCTTTCCGCTTGATTCCAACGACCAGATCTGGTCAATGACCTCGGGGTCAAGTCACAACGCAGGGGACTTTACCACTTTTACCGCGCATTGAAAACGGAAAAGCCGAGCAGTTGTTCTACGACAAAAATGCGTCTTTAACTGGCTAGCCCTGCACAGACCTCGCTATCATCAGCCGTCACTGATATTGCTGAATGCACATGACAATCTCATGTTCAAAGACGCACCAACACCACTAAACAAGGATTATCTATGCAAGCGTCATCACCACTGGATACCTTCGCGCCAGGACTCTTCAAAGGGAAGACTGCGCTGATTACCGGCGGAGGGCGGGGCATCGGGCAAGCTATCGCCGAGGCATTTGCGCAACTGGGCGCCAATGTTGTCATCGCCAGCCGCCGTGAAGAGAATCTGCTGCCTGCCGCCGCAAAAATCCGTGCACTGGGAGCCGGCTGCCTTGCTGTACCAATGAATATCCGCAACACCGGTGAGGTAGAAAATCTGCTTCAGCGCAGTCTCGAGACCTTCGGGCAAATCGACTTTTTGATTAACAACGCGGGTGGCCAGTTCCCGGCACGACCGTCAGAAATCAGCGACAACGGCTGGCGCGCTGTTGTTGATCTTAACCTGAATGGTACCTGGAACATGTGCAGCCGGGTCTCGCCGTTGATGGTCAAACAAGGGAGTGGTGCTATTGTCAACATAGTGCATGTTTATTCGTTTAATCGCGGCGCCCCACCCTTTGTGCATTCGGGCGCGGCGCGAGCCGGTGTGGTGAGCATGACACAATCGATGTCCTATTACCTGGCCCGTCATGGTGTCACTATCAACGCGCTGGCACCGGGCACAATCGATACGCGCGGCGTCCATGAAGAGGAATTTGCCTCGGCCGAGTATGGTGATCTGGCAGACAGTACGCTGCGGGATGTGCCCGCCCATCGCATGGGCACCGCCGAGGAAATGGCAGCCATCACCCTGTTTCTGTGTTCCCCGGCCGCGCGCTACATCAATGGTGCCAGCATCGTGGCGGATGGTGCGCAGTTTATGGGCAACTGGGCGCCCATGGTTGACCCGGAAAAGTATTAGTTGATAATGGCGCGGCGCTTGGGCGTGGGAGAACACTAAATGGAATGGCTGCAAATAATTGTGTTGGCAGTTGTACAGGGCGTGACAGAGTTCCTGCCGGTCTCCAGCTCAGCACACTTGATACTGGTGCCGGCGTTCACCAACTGGGAGGATCAGGGCCTGGCCTTTGATGTCGCGCTGCATCTGGGCAGCTTGTCCGCTGTGCTGGTGTTTTTCAGGCGGGATATTCTGGCTATGACGCACAGCTGGACACGTTCGCTGTTTACCCGTCAACTGGATGCCGATGCCAAACTGGCCTGGGCGGTATTGTTTGGCACAATTCCTGTGGGCCTGGCAGGTCTCGCGTTTCAAGACGTTGTGGAAGATGTGCTGCGCTCACCGCTTTATCTGGCAGCCGGCATGATTGTGTTTGGCCTGGCGCTTGGCTGGGCGGACTGGAAACATCGCGGTACACGAACAGAGCGTCAACTGAACTGGCAGGACGTTCTGCTGATTGGGGTAGCACAGGCAATCGCCTTGTTTCCAGGCACCTCACGCTCCGGTATCACTATCACTGCAGCTCTTTTTCTCGGACTGAGCCGCGAGGCAGCAGCGCGCTTTTCGTTTCTGCTGTCTATTCCGGTTATCCTTATTGCCTGCGGATTGCTGAGCATAGAACTGCTTAACAGCGACACACCCGTCGATTGGACGGCAATGGCCGCAGGGGTCGTGCTGTCAGGTATCAGTGCCTACCTGTGCATCTATTATTTTCTGGCGTTTATTCAACGCATGGGGATGCAGCCGTTTGTGATTTACCGCATCGCTCTGGGTGTGCTACTGATTGTGATGTTTAACAACACGGTCGTGTAAGTTACGGTCATGTAAAGCTTAGCGAACGCACCGACCTCAAACCGGCCGTTGATAGAACCAGCGCAAACAAAATCAGCACCGGCATCACAAACATCATCAGTGACAGCGTGTTTTGTTGACTGAGCCCAGTCAGGCCCATAAACACGTACGCAACGGCCGCCAGCAAATGCAACGCCATGTAAATCATCACAAATTGATTTCTGCCGCGGGTCACGGACGGCGCGCTGCCCACCAGCGTCCAGCGTGTGGCCAGCAGCAGCCCCATCAAGTCAGTTGGCCAGAATAACAGCAGATTAATATTGGCATGCATGTCCTGATGGGATGAAAACAACCAGCCTAACAGCATGATAATCCCGTAAACACCACTGAACAGGCTGATCACCAAACCCGTCAAACCCAGTACCCGGTAACTCACTGACGGCACGCGCAGCGTAAAACCGGGCTGACTTGAAAATGAGGCGATTGAAGCCTTGCGCACGCACAACAACAACAGAAACAAGGGCATCATCAACAGACTGGTGACAAGGTAAGGACTGTAGCGGTCTTGCGGGGGCGTGAACTGTGCCAATACTTCAGTATCCGTCAATAATCCCAGGCGGCCGAGCTGATCGCGCAAGCTGGCGGGCAAGAACATTTGTTCCCACTGGCTCATCTGCCGGTCTATGCGTTCGTTCATCAACACATCCAGAGACAGAGCAATTAACGGCAGGCTGGCATAATGCGCCTGCACTTCATCACGGAAGGTCTCTGGCACCAGCGTCTGGCTGCGATCGGCCAGTGTTCCGATCAGCGCCTCGTTGAGGTAATCGCGAACACGCGTCGTGCAGTTATCAAAAAAATAGTCATAGCTGTAAACGATGTTTTCGGGTCTCAGGTTCCATGACAGTCGCTGATACAGTTGCAACTTCTGCGCATTGGTCAGCGTAATGCGGTCCTGCCAGACGGTGCGTGCCTCGCCCTGATAACGGGAAAGTTCCCAGTGTGGCGGCGACACACCCAGCTGATACTCCATGACGCCACGGGCAAAATTTGCGCCGAAGCGCAGGTAACCAACACTGGTATCAAAAAGCCCCCAATTAAAGACAATATCGGTGTCAGAATTCTCATCAACCATCCGCAGCGCTGTATGACCGAAGTTATCCCAGAGACGATTACCAACATCCACAGTGATCAGAAAAAACTGCACACGGTTCCAGTCTGCAGGTAACCGGATCGACCTTAAGTCATCGATGACGGGCAGGTCCTGCGCAGTGAGTTGAACGGCGTTGTCAGCGGGCTGATTATCGACCTGTGCAGGCAATACAGCTGACCAGAGGATGCCGAGCGCAAGCAACAAAACAACAAGCATAGTTCTGTGATGTTTGCGCTGCACAAGCTTTCCCTGTGTCAAGCCGTCTAGGGCTTCAAATACTGGATTGGAGGAAGTCAATGATCTGCGAAGCTACTATAAATAGTGGAATTTGCGCTGCTGTTGGGTACTTCAAATTCAGAGCCATCATATCAAAGAAAGTTCCCCAATCAAGTATTCAGTCCGGTATCCACCGCCGTCCGCCTTGCCGAGTGTCGGGTCAATGCCTATGATAACTGCCTTGATCAGTCTATCCACTTGGAGAAAGAGCCATGAATGGTGCCAGAGCGCTTATTGAAACACTCGCCGATTGTGGCGTTGAACTATGTCTGGCTAACCCCGGCACCTCAGAGATGCATCTGGTTCAGGCACTGGATCAGGTGCCCAAAATGCGCAGTGTGCTGGCACTTTTTGAAGGTGTCTGCACCGGTGCGGCTGACGGTTACGGTCGCATGACAGGTAAGCCAGCAGCAACTTTGTTGCATCTGGGGCCTGGATTGGCCAACGGCATCGCCAATCTTCACAACGCACGCAAGGCCGGCACACCGATTATCAATCTGGTGGGCAACCACCCACAGTTTCATATCGGTTTTGATGCCCCGCTGACCTCAGACATAGACACACTAGCGCGTAACTTCTCTTGCTGGATAAAATCCTGTAGCACTGCAGACACCCTGGCACAGGACGGCGCAGATGCGTATACCGCCAGTTTGCGTGCTACACCCGGATCTCAGGGACAGATATCGACGTTGATACTGGGCGCAGATGCTGCCTGGGGCGATTCACCTGGCCGTGCCAAGGTGAATGGCCTGCCTCAGCGGGCAGTGGTCGACAGCAGTAACATATCCCAGGTTGCCAGCATTCTGGCATCGGGGGAGAAATGCGTCATGATTCTGGAGCACGATGGTGTGCGCGCGGCGTCGCTGCAACAGGCAGGAAAAATTGCCGCAAAAACCGGCTGCCGTATCATGTCAGGCACCTTTCCGGGGCGGGTTGACGGCGGCGCCGGTGCCATCGACGTTGAGCGCATGCCTTATTTCCCCGAGCACATTCTGGCGTCACTGGCGGGCGTACAGCACTTGATTCTGGTTGGCGCTCAACCTCCAGCCAGCTTTTTTGCCTACCGCACGACCCCCAGCAGACTGGTTCCCGAAGGCTGCCAGGTGCATACACTGGCTCGGATTGAAGAAAACGCGCTGGACGCTCTGCAGCAACTTGCCGAGCACTTGGGAGCTTCTACATCTACTGCAAAATGCTTTGCACGCGCCGAGCTCGCACTGCCAAGCGGTGAGATGAGCACCCGCAATATGATTCAGGCGATTGCGGCAACACTGCCCGATCAAGCGATCGTGGCCACGGATTCCGGTCTGGGTAACGCAGCACAACCCGCCTGCCAGAACGCTGCACCGCACACCTGGCTGAGTCTGACGGGTGGTTCAATTGGCCAAGGCAGCCCAGTGTCTACCGGCGCGGCATTAGCCTGCCCGCAGCGCCGAGTGCTTGCGTTACTGGGCGATGGTGGCGCGGCGTACACAATTCAAAGTTTGTGGACGCAGGCTCGTGAACAATTGAATGTCACAACGGTGATTTTTGCCAACCGCAAATACAACATTCTTAATGTTGAGTATGGTCGCCTGGGAGTCACCGAGGTCGGCCCCATCGCGGCAAGCTTGTTTGACATCGGCAATCCCGATATTGACTGGGCCATGTTGGCCAACAGCATGGGAGTGCCCTCCGCCACAGCCAGGTCTGCAGACGAGTTGTGCACACTGCTGAACCGCAGTTATCAGCAAGCAGGTCCTTTTTTGATCCAAGCGATGTGTTAGCAGCCAGGTTTTAACCAAAAAGTAAGCCGGCTATCCAACTATTAGTGGTCCGGCTCACTCAACCAACCATTATTTTTAGTTAACATAATGTTTTATATGATTTTTTACTTCTGGCACGGTTCTGGCTTGTCTCATAATGACAACATACAACACACTTTGTCACTGTGGCTTAACGCCGTTTTCCGGCACGTCAGACCGGTTGGAGCCTGAAGAAATGAATATCATCAAAAATATCTGCACATTGATCGTGTTCGCCGCGTTGTTTGTGCTGGCATTACCGTTGATTGGAGCAGGACTGGGCCTGATGGTGCTGTTTGGCGCAGCGTTTATCTGGCTGCTGCCGATTCTGTTGATCCTGAATTCCGATAAAACGACGGGCGGTGAAAAGGCGGCGTGGATTCTGGCAATCATCTTCTTGTCATGGTTTGCGTGGATATTCTACTTCCTGCTGGCGCCGATCAAACCGCGTCGTTACCATCGCTACGATTAAGCCCACCGACTGCCTGTTAATTTATTGATCCTACTCAAACACCATAGCGCCGCAGACTACAGACCTGAGGCGCCGTGGTGTAGCATGGGTTCCGACATCAACTGGCAGAGCGGGTAACATGAATAAGCAATCTGCAACCTGTGTTCCGGGCAGCGACGAATGGCTCAGCCTGGTTAGCGAACAAATCATTGATCCCGAACGTCGTATTATCGATCCCCATCATCATCTGTGGCGCAATCGCTTTAATCGTGATTATCTGCTGGACGAGTATTTTGCTGACACCAACAGCGGCCACAATATTGAGCAGACAGTCTTTATTGAATGTCACGCCTTTTACGATAAAAACGCTCCAGAACACCTGCAGTCTCTGGGTGAGACCCGCACGATTACGGATATCGCCGCCGCCAGTCGCAGCTACGCAGACCAGGCGCGGGTGAACGGTATTGTTGCCAACGTCAATCTGTGCCTTGGAGATCAGCCTGAACTGCTCAGATCGGTTATCAAGCAACATCAGGAGCTTGCTGGCACATTACTCAAGGGCATCAGACATGCCGGTGCACGTGATTCACGACCTGAAGATCTGCTGATTCCGGGACGAGCACCACCGTATCTGTATGGCAGAGAAGACTTCCGCAAAGGCGTGCGCTTGCTTGGCGAGTTGGGTCTGACCTACGACACCTGGCATTACCATCATCAGAACGTCGATTTTTGTGATCTTGCTGAAGCCGTCCCGGAAACCACCCTGGTACTGGATCACTTCGGAACGCCGCTTGGTGTGGGCGTTTACAAAGGCTCGCGTGATGCCATCTTCAGCCAGTGGAAAGAAGATATAAAACGCCTGTCGCGTTCACCCAATGTGGTGGCAAAACTCGGCGGTCTGGCGATGCCGGATAATGGTTTTGGCTGGGATACGCGAGAGCGGCCGGCGGACTCCGATGAACTGGTGCGCTGGCAGAAAAAATATTACCTGCACACCATTGAGTGTTTCGGGCCACAACGCTGCATGTTTGAAAGCAACTTCCCGGTAGACCGCCTGTCCATCAGTTACCCGGTTTTATGGAACGCGTTTAAAAAGCTGGTGGCAGACTTCAGTGAAGACGATAAACATGCGCTATTTTATGGCACAGCGGCGCGGGTATACCACCTTACGACGACTCCCGGCGTTTAACACGCTTGACCACACCGCTGCTGGTCAAAATGGGTTTACCATCCACTTCAATAACCGCTCTGACAAAAATCAGTGAACCGCCTTTACGAGTCACCTCAGCGCGCCCGATCACGAGATCACCATCAAAGGCCGGGCCAACAAACTCATTGTTGCAGGTGACTGTCACTACCGCCTCGTGGGTACCGCCAATCGCGGCAATACACAAAGTATAGTCGGCGAACATCATCAATATACCGCCATGCAGGGTTTTGTGAGCGTTGCAGTTTTCGGTTCTGACCCTGAATGCGGTGGTGACTGTCTCTGCCTGATCATTGTCCACTGCAAAAAAGAATGGACCATTGTGATCTTCTGCACAGTCACCCTGCCAATGCTGAAAGTGTTCCGCAATGCCATAGGCTTGCGGGCTGACCTCTTTAATGTTCACTCAGTCCTCATCCTTGTCTTCTTCATCTTCATCATCATCAGTCACAACATCGATAGCAGCACCAGCGACTTTAAACGGCACTTTCGCGACTTCAAGGCTGACATCTATGGCTGCGCCAACCACCGTTCCCAGGCAGGCCGACAAACTCAGCATCAACGCTGCCGCTATCAAAACACGCACCCTTACTCTGTTCATATCACTGCTCTTCCGGGTTTATAAAGCTCGGGCGATTGGTGCCCGGGATACCATTGTGTGGTTGTTCAAAGATGCCCGCTGCGGCGAGTGGTAAACGGTTGCAAGTGCTCGATACCCCTGCCATGAATCACCAGTTCACGCAGGGCCTCTGCCAGCCGCTCGCTTTGCTCCAGCACCTTGTGCCAGGCCTCGACACGCCGAGTCTGAGACATGCGACGAAAATCGTTCCGATCCGGAATTTTTCCGAAGGGCAAGCTTTCAACAAAGGCTCGTGACGGGCACAACATCACCACATTATCAAAGTAACGGGGATTTACCCGACGCCAGGCCACAAACTTATCAAACCAGCCGGGCACCAGGCCCGCGTAAAAGTGCGGGTACAGTACCAGCCCCGGACGGGTATTAAAAGGCAGATCCAGATGATAATCGGTAATGCCTCCATCGCGATAAACCGCATCTTCACTGCCGGGAATATCACGCACTGACTCCATGATCTGCGGAATGGATCCAGTCGCCATCAACACTTCTCTGACGTTATCCTCGCGCAGCGGCAACCACGTCGTTGGCATGTCCCGCAGCCAGTTCAAATCCGGCCTGTCCAGCGCGTTGTGGAACACATGACGCTCAAAAAACTGGGTCAGCAATTTGCGACTCACCAGATTGGAAAGTGCTGCCGCCAACAGACCGGCATTTAACGGCCATTGCTTATCTGAACGAACCAGCATACGAGCGCGGTCGGCAATGACATAAAGTCGTCTGTGCGGATTAGTGGCGATATCTGTGGCCCCGCTGTCCCCGAGCATCAGGTTCAGCATCGCGCGCGCCTCCCGGCTGATTTCATGCCTGTCCGGATGATCAGAATACACCTGACCGGCGTAGCGCGTTGCCAATCGCTGCAAAGCAGATACCGGATCTGAGTGCGCGTAACAAGCCAGCCTCCAGGCCCCGGCAGATGAACCTATCATGCGCAGAGGCTGATGGCCTGTGGTAAAAAATTCACCCGCAAGATATTTGTCCATACCATACAGAACAAACCACTTGGGGCCACCCGATGCACCAGCCAGCCAACTGACGTCTTGAGCGCGCAGACCATTTTTCTGAAGATGTTGCAGCGCATGAGGGCCGGCGATGACGTGTAAATCAGACATGGGGTACGTTCCTGCAAGAATCCATTCCGAGTGTAAACCTCACCGGATTATAATTAAAACTTATGATCTATCCAGCTGACTGTGTCACAAATTATCACACCTTTAATGTACTTACTCATGGTTTGATTACCGCTGTGATCGTTAGTATTGATGCAATATTTTTGGGGCAGGTTTTTCTCTATGAACATACTATCTCGCGCCACGTTCAAAGTCCTGGGACTGAGTCTGGCCATCGCCACGCTGACCGCCGGTGTCTTTTCAACGGACGCTGCTGCACAACAGAGCGGTGGAACGCAGCAGGATCAGGCGCTGGCGTCAACCAACGAATTGGCTCAACGCCATTACCGCAGAGCCAACACCTACAACAATATGGAGCGATTTGACGAGGCCGTCACCGAGTACCAACTGGCTATTGCTGCTGACCCGAACATGGCTGATGCCTACCGGAATCTGGCGAATATTTATCTAAGCAAAGAGCAGTTCAACGACGCCATTACAATGCTGGCGCGTTTTATAACCTTGCAGAACAACCAGCCAGGCACGCCACTGATAGCGTCATTGAAGACCATTGGTGAACTGCTGCGCAGAGCAGAACGTTTCGAAGAGTCAATCGATTACGACATCCGCGCAATCGCCGCCGATCCGCGCGATGAGTCACAGATTCATCTGATGGCCAATCGTTATGACAATGCCGGTGATGCCGAGAAAGCCATACGCATTTATGAGCAGGCAACCCTTTCTATTCCGGACAATGCCTTTATGAATCGTAATCTGGGTAGGTTACTGGAGCGCGAAGGGCAATTGCAGGAAGCGCTGGTGCAATATCAACGTGCGGCTGAGACGGACCCCAGTGCTCAGTATTACCGCGAACTGGTGCAGAACATCGAGGCGCGACTGGCCTTGAGCACAACGATCGCACAAGGCTGAAGGATCAAGGGCTGGTTTTCACCACAGCCAGTTCTGAGCTTTGCAATCTGACTGATTGCAAGGCGCTCAGTTGCTGTTGACGGTCACTGTCCGACACTTGTGTCATGGCTTCAACTTGCGTCAGAAATACCTCAAACTGTTGACCTGAGTTGAGAAACAGCTGTTCAAACGCCGGTACCCAATCAAAGTACGCAGCAACCGTCGCCAGTTTGGCGTTGTTGATATCGCCCGCAAACCAGCCTTTGTAGTAGGCAGCATCCTGATGCTGCGTCCACGCGCTGCGCATCTCGTTGATGAGGATGTTCTTGGATACCTGCTGCTCGGTAGCCGGTGCTGATTCTGCATATAGGGCACGCAACTGCTCCCGGTAATCCCCGACAAACTTCGCAAAGCGCTGCTGAACCTCCAGGGACTCAATGGCACGCTGATAAAGTTCTACCTGCCCCGTATGCTCCAGCCAGCGACGCAATCCTTCACGCTCTACAAAGCTTGCAAAGCTTTCATTAAAACGGGTATCGCCCGGCAGGTAAACACGCTGATGCGCCAGTTCGTGAAAGATCAAACCTGCCAGCTGAGAATCCGAACGCCTGAGCACGGTTGAGGGTAAAGGATCTTCAAACCAGCCCAGCGTCGAATAAGCATCGACTCCCCCAACATAAACATCCAGGCCCTGCTGCGTCAGTTTATCTGCGTAACGCTGAGCAGCCTGCTCAGAAAAGTACCCACGGTACGAAACACATCCAGCCACCGGGAAACACCAGTTGAGCAGATCAACCGAATCGGCTGGTGCAGCAAATACGTTCCACACCAGATGCTCTCGTCCGGCATCAACAAAACTGGTGAAACTGCCGCCGGAATACAAACCCAGCTCTTGCTCTGCAAAACCGCGTGCAGCCTCTACCAAGGTTAGTCGCCGACGTAACTCGTCATCCGTGTCAGCACTCTTTAGTAGCTTGCTAATGGGTTCGCGTGACAAGAGTATAGCAGCCTGCCCATGCACAGCCTGCGCATAAAAATGCACGCTGTCACACGAGGACATCAGTGCCAGCAAAACGGCCAGCAGCGTTGCCCGCACAGCGCGTTGGATCACCTGGCCACCAGCTCAATTTCAAACAGATGCGCCCACAATTTTCCGGTGACTATCAACTGACGGGTCTGCTCGTTCCAGGCAATACCATTGAGCACAGAATCACTGCCGCTGGTTTGTGTCTGATCTGCCAGTCCAGTCAGATCTATAATCCCGGTGACCTGCCCGCTTTGCGGATCTATTCGCACAATCTGCTGGCTCATCCAGACATTAGCCCAGACCTCACCATCAATGTACTCAAGCTCATTCAAACGGGGGAGCGGCTGATCCCCCAATCGCACAGCGACTTGTTTCTCAGCTACAAAGGTTTCCGGGTTAATAAAATACAACTGATCAGTACCATCACTGAGAATCAGGTGCTCGCCGTTCCAGGTCAGGCCCCATCCTTCGAGTGGCCAGAAGTGAGATGTCACCGGCGCCAGTGTCAGCTCGTCGTAGACAAACACCATGTTCTCGCGCCAGGTCAGCTGAAAAAGCTGTCCATTAGCAACCGCGATACCTTCTCCGAAATAACGCGATGCCAGAGGGCGTCTGCTGACAACCTCTCCAGTCTCCAGATCCAGCTGCATCAAGGCAGATTGTCCGTGCCTGCCGGTTCCCTCATAGAGTTTGCCTTCATGAAACAACAGACCTTGCGTAAAAAACTGCGGGTTATGCGGGTAACTCTTGATCACCTGGTAATCGTAGACTGGCAGTTCTGCAGCCAGGGCTTGACCAACGGTGGCAGACCCCGACAGCAGGCAGATCAATGCTAGCCAAACCGCCAACATTCGCCGATGAAAATGCACAAACAACATGTTATGTTTCTCCGCGGTTACATACCGTGCAAGCAGTCTAAGCAGGAGATCAAGTGATGACAAGCCAATGCCTGTTTTGCCGCATTGCGGCAGGCGAAATACCCTCGACGGAGGTCTACAGCAATACCAGAGTTTACGCGTTTCGCGACATTAATCCGGCTGCGCCGCAGCATATTCTGGTCATTCCCAGAAAACACCTGCACAGTCTGAACGCCGCTGAACACGAAGATCAGGCGCTGCTGGGAGAATTGTTAACCAGCGCCAGAGAGATCGCACATCAGCAAGGCTTTGCTGACGTCGGCTACCGGACTGTCATTAATACCGGTGACATGGGTGGGCAGACGGTATTTCATATCCACGTTCACGTGCTTAGTGGCCGGCACCTGAGCTGGCCTCCGGGCTAAGCTCCCGCAATCGCAATAAACCTGCTGCCGTGGCTGGAAACACGCCAAGTTCAGTAATAATTCCGGTTACCAGTCGGGATGGTGTGACATCGAATCCAAAGTTGCTGACAGCAGTGCCAGGCGCGGAGACTTGCACCTGCCTGAGAACACCCGCATGATCAAGCCCCTGTACATGTGTCACCTCGGCGGCGGCACGCTCTTCTATAGGTATCTCACGCACACCATCCACACTGGCAAAGTCGACTGTCGACACTGGTAGTGCAGCATAAAACGGAATCTGATTATCGTACGCCGCCAGTGCTTTCAGATAGGTACCAATTTTATTGCACACATCTCCTGCTGACGTAGTCCTGTCACTACCCACCAGACATACATCCACCAGGCCATGCTGCATGAGATGCCCACCGGCATTATCAACCACCAGCGTGTGAGGCACCTGGCTGCGGCCAAGCTCCCATGCCGTTAATGACGCACCTTGATTGCGCGGCCGGGTTTCGTCCACCCAGACATGCACGGGCAATCCAGCGAGTTGCGCTTTGTAAACCGGCGCCAATGCGGTACCCCAAGCGCCGGTCGCCAGCCATCCGGCATTGCAGTGTGTCAGCACGTTAAGCACCGTATCGATTCCGTGTCGCGCCTGCTTTTGCTGATAAATATCCTGCAGCAACTGCAAGCCGTAGTTGCCAATAGCGCTGCAGGCTGCGACATCTTCATCGAGAAGATGCTGGGCCAGCAGTAAAGCGTGCAGTGGGCGCTGCTGCTCTGACACCGACTCCAATGCACAGCGCATGCGCTCTAGTGCCCAGCGCAGATTGACCGCGGTGGGCCGGGTTTTTACCAATTGCTCACACGCAGTATTCAAAGAATGCATGTCGGAGCGCAATGACAGGTAAACACCAAAGGCAGCAGTGATACCTATCAACGGTGCACCACGCACTTTCATGGTGACAATCGCATCAACAGCATCTGCCAGCGTATTGAGGGCAAGGACCTTGAACTGAAACGGCAGCAGAGTCTGGTCAATGACCTTCAAACTGCCGTCCTCGTAATCAAACCAGAGTGTTCTCTGCTTTTCCGCTGCTGCCTGCATGATTGGTTATGCCCCTGAAACGCAAAACGCACCCGAGGGTGCGTTTATTGGTCGGACGTGCCTCTCGATCTGCCCGTCTGTTTATCATTCCGCCGTATTCGCAGTGCTTACGGCTCAACTGTTTTTATTTCACGGCTCAACTATAGAAATAGCCGAGATACCTGCCTGACGCGCAGAGTCCATAATCATTACCAGCGTGTTTACATTGGATCGGTCATCTGGGCGAATGATCACTGATGCTGCCGGATTCTCGGCCTTCAGGCGGTCAATGTTCGCGCGCAACTGGCTTTCTAGAATCGCGCGGGGCTCACCATTGAGGGTGATCTCATTATTCTGGCTGATCTCAACCAGAATATTGCGCTTTTCTTCATCCTGCTCGGGCGGGGGCTGATTATTATTTTCATTACTGGCGGCGTCAATTGCCTGTTCTGACAGGAATGTTGCAGTTACAACAAAGAAGATCAGAAGAATAAATACCACGTCCAGCATTGGGGTCAGGTCAATATTACCTTCGTCTTTTTTTCTTCTGCCGCCCATTTTTTTCATTTTTATCTACCACTTTTTTTAAGTTTTTTAGTTATAAGCACATAAATTTCAAGCGCTTACCTGTTAAATATTTTTTCCATCCCGGCACAACCGACTACCGAGTGAGAACCTGTATCGCTGACAAATTCGAGCCCAAGTATACCCGAATAATGTTGTAGGACAACAGCCGACCGAGTGCCTGACCAAAATTTCCATGGCGCCTGGTCATCCAGCCACATAAAAGTTGACTGGGCCAGTGGCTCAGTCTGTCTGTTTCAAATTTGGGCAACTTCCCCGACAATCAGACTTGCCCGCAGCAGTTGTTACGCTTGCACTGATTTCAGAGTGAAGGCGATAACGTCAGCAAGTTGTTTGCCGGTTTTGCCTTCTCGGGAATGTACACGCAAACCGCTCAGCAGGTTCAGCAATACATCAGCCGCCAGTTCAGCATTCAGTCCTTTGGCCAGTTGCCCCGCCTTCTCAGCATCCTTAAGCCTTTTTAACAGTGACTTGCGAATGACACCGTAGTAATTTTTGAGAAGCTTCTGAATTTCTTTGTCGTAATTGATGCTCTCACAGAAGGAATTCACCAACAAACAACCCATGGAACGACGCTTGTTTGATGCAGCCACCACAGTCAGATCAAAATATCTACTGACTGCCGCCCAGGTCGATAGCTGCACATTATCAAGAGAGGAAGCTAATTCGCTGTCAACCAACTTGCTGTACTGCTCGAGGCAGGACTTAAAAAATGCGTCCTTATCGCCAAACGAGTTATACAGGGTTCCACGATTGATTCCGGTTACATCCAGAAGTTTTTGCACAGAGCTGGCTTCAAAGCCTTCGCGCCAGAATTGTTCCATGGCATTAGTGAGTACATCTTCATAAACAAATTCGACCGGTCTCGCCATAATAATTCACACACTCATTTAAATTGAATTTGGATCAACTAATAACAGGAAGCCACCGCCGATGTTTGAATTTTTCTTATGCAGCAGTGAGATAGCTTTAATTCTAGACCATTGCGACTGCCTTGAAGGTTAAATGATACAAAATGCCACAAACAAATTTGACACAAACGTGCTTCGGAGCAGTTGTCTTAACAAAATCAATTCAGCATTCACAAATTATTTACAATTCAGGTTCAAATCGCACTGAGTGCTGCAAACGCTACACCCATCAATCCTCCGATCACTCCACCCCACACCACCAGCCATCCGAGATGTTGGCGAATCATCTTTTGCACAATTAGCCTCACCTGCTCAGGTGTCAGCTCCTGCAAGCGCCTTTCAACAAGGTCTTCTATACGCGCTATGACCGCATCACTGTGTGTCGCTGCAGAAAGACGCTCGGAAAATCGAGACTGAAATTCTTCTGAATCCAGCATTTCAAGCAGGTAACTACGCATTCGGAGATTAAATGGTTCACGCAATCCTGATAAAGCCTTGGCACCACCGACCATACCCAGCATACCGCCCATCGAGGATTGCATGATGCCCTCAACCAACGAGTCGAAAGCGCGATCCAGATCCAGTTCGTCTACCATTGACGGCAACAAGGTATTGATCCCGCTGTGCATCATGGTTTGCGCATCAAAAAACCGATCAATGGTCTCAGCATTAAAAAACTGCTGCATGATCATTTCGCGGATGCCACGTTTGAATTCCTCAAAGTGCAGTGCGATCACACCAGAGCCATAGAAGCCCGGTACTTTTTCAAACAACATGTGAATGGCCAACGAGTTTGTCAGCGATCCGGACAAAGCAAACAGACCAGCACTCATGATCCACGCTGACGCTGGTTCAGGCATCATCCAACCTGCTGCTACCAAGGCAGAAGCCGAGAGATTTGTAATCAAGCCTTTATCTATCATCACAGAGTTTCCTGTTCAACCGATCGTGGTCCGTAAACGACGATGCTCAAAAACCGGCATGCGCTGGCGGATAGCTGCCAGCGCGTCTTTATCAATATCCGCTACCACAATACCTTCTCCGCGCTCCAGCACATCCAGAATGCGCCCCCAGGGATCAATAATCATTGAGTGTCCATGCGTTTCGCGGCGTTCGTTGTGGACGCCACCCTGACCGGCACCAATCACATAACATTGATTTTCAATCGCGCGCGCACGCAGCAGCACTTCCCAATGCGCTTCACCCGTGACACGCGTAAACGCCGATGGAACACTGACAAGGTCAACCTTGTTGTCAAAATAATGCCGATAAAGTTCGGGAAACCGGATGTCGTAACAGATGGACAGTCCGAGTCGCCCGGCGCCGGTATCAACAAAAGCCGGACTGTCACCGGCTTCGAAGCTGTCTGATTCGGCGTATCGCGCCTGTTTGTCACTGACCTGAACATCAAACAAGTGCATCTTGTCGTAGCGGGCCACAATCAATCCATCCGGACTGAATACCAATGAGGCCGGCCGCACCCGACCATCTGACAACTCGGATGCGGGCGTATCTGCTTTTTGAGGCCGCGAAATCATCGGGATAGTGCCTGCAACCAGCCAGACTGCGTGCTGTTTAGCGACACGAGACAACATACTCTGCAGGGGAGCGCTCATGTCCCCCTCCCGTTCAGCAAATGCTGCCTGCGGGCCACCATCAAGCACAGCAAAATTCTCCGGCAATACAATCAGTCCGGCGCCGCGCAGCGCTGCCTCTGCAAGCAAACGCTCAGCAGTAGCCATGTTTTGGTTGATATCCGCACTGCTGACCATCTGCACGGCGGCTATCCTGCAATTCTTCAGTGACACGCACTCATCTCCTGTAATTCCGCTGCGACTGACATCCTGATCTGTAAACACATCTCCCAGCCAGGTAACGTTAACTCAGCTTCCGCTGCCAAAAACCTGATAGAGAACCGGTTCAACCCCGTCCCACGGACCTTGCAAGGTGTACTGTGCACTGGTCAGGTTATCGACCTGCTCACCAAAAATCTGATCAAACAGGAAAACACCTATGGCAAGTTGCCAGTTAATCAGGTTATTCAGGACTGCCAATCCACTCAACCAGGGTATGTTTTCGCTGACTGGCAAGGTAATAAACAAATTGGCATCGATGGTTTGTTCCGCCAGGTCCAAGGTTCCTGATACCTGGAACAAACTGGCGGGCCCTATGATCTGCAACCGATCCTTAATGGTGACGATGCCATCACTGAGATTGACCTGACCAACAATTTCATCGTAGGACAAACCTGATCGCAGGAAGTCATCACTAAAACGCAGGCGCCTGATCACCGCATCAAAATTGATAATGCTGATCAACCGCAGCGCACTGTTGGCAACGCCCACTCGCTGCTGAAATCGCCCTGAACTGATATTGATGTCCAGATCTCCACTCAACCCAAGTGCCGAGAAATACGCCGGACTCCCATCCCAGTGCAAACGCGAATCAAACACCGCTGATGTACTTTGCAAACTCGGGGCATAGCCGTAAGCACTCAACACCGGTGCCAGATCGGTGGCCGTCAATTGACCGTTGAGCACACTGCGATGATTCTGGCCATCATAAATCCAGCGGAACTCCGCAGGTGCAGACTCACTGCCAACCATCAAACCGCGGGCGGATACCTGTAGATCACGGAAAACCGCACCACTGCCATCTGTCGACAAGGTAAATTGCCATTGACCAAAATCACTACCATTGACGGTGAAATGACCCACAGTCAGCTGCATGGAAGGGAACGTTCGCGGATCAAGTGCATACAACGGATCTTCGCGTGGCAGCTCAAACTCAACGCTGGGCAGATCCTGCAGGTCCTGCAATAGCTGCTCTTCGGGAACCGCTTCGGCGATGAGCACCGGCGGCTCCTCAATGTCCACAACAGGTACCTCCGGCGCCTCGCCAAGGTGCAGATAATCCAGATTTACCTGCCAGGGCGCGCTGCCATTTACCGGGTAGGCCAAGGTACCGCTGACATCTTGCGACTGTACGGCGAGGACCAACGCCTGGTCCTCACGCCG
>CAMBPO010000016.1 GCA_945869725.1 Klebsiella pneumoniae | reverse complement strand
ACACCAACCTGTGCGTTAAGGTTGGCGCCGTCCATGTATACCTGACCACCGTTGTCGTGAATCAGCTGACAGATATCTTTGACTGCTTCTTCAAAAACACCATGTGTGGATGGGTAGGTGATCATCAGTGCAGCCAGATTTTCTTTGTGCTCTTCGACTTTGACTTTCAGGTCATCAACATCAATATTGCCTTTGTCATCGCAGGCAACCACCACGACTTTCATGCTCAGCATCTGCGCACTGGCCGGGTTGGTGCCGTGTGCCGAACTTGGGATCAGACACACATTACGCTGTGACTGACCAATACTGTTCAGATAATTGCGGATGGCCAGCAAACCGGCATACTCGCCTTGAGCGCCTGAGTTAGGCTGCATGCTCACCGCATCAAAGCCACAGATTTCCGCCAGCATGTCTTCGAGTTCTCGGATCATCTGCAGGTAACCACTGACCTGTTCGCGTGGCGCAAACGGATGCGGCTTGCTGAATTCAGGCCAGGTCACTGGCATCATTTCTGCGGTAGCATTCAGTTTCATGGTGCATGATCCGAGAGGGATCATGGCATGTGCCAGAGACAGGTCACGGTTCTCCAGACGCTTCAGATAACGCAGCATGTCGGTTTCGTTGTGATAACGATTAAACACGGCGTGAGTCATAAATGTCGATTGTCGTTGCAGCGCGACGGGTATGCCGATAGCAGTGCTGTCAGCCAGCGCTGCATCGGTGACATTAACGTCAAGTCCTGCAGCATCCGCACCCAGCAGCACTTTCCACAGTGTTTCCACTTCGGCGACTGTGGAACATTCATCGAGGCTCACGCCCAGCGTGGCAGCGTCAGTCAATCGCAGGTTAAATCCATGCTCAGCTGCGCGTTGCAGTGCGGCGTCACGTTGAGCGCCGCTGACAGATAACGTCAGTGTGTCAAAAAATGAGCTGTTGATGCGGATGCCTTTCTGGGCAAGGCCACTGGCCAGGATGCGCGTCAGCCGGTGAATGCGCAGTGCAATTTTGCGCACTCCCTCAGGGCCGTGATACATGGCATACATGGCTGCGATGTTGGCGAGCAGCACCTGCGCTGTACAGATATTGCTGTTGGCCTTTTCGCGTCGGATATGCTGTTCGCGTGTCTGCAGTGACATACGAAAAGCTTGTTTGCCGCGCGCGTCAACAGAAACGCCAATAATGCGACCTGGCACGGCACGTTTGTACTCGTCTTTGGTGGCAAAATACGCGGCGTGCGGACCACCAAAACCCATCGGTACGCCGAAGCGTTGTGTGTTGCCAACGACAACATCGGCACCCATTTCGCCTGGGGATTTCAACAGAGCCAGGCTCATCAGGTCCGCTGCCACGCAGGTCACCGCATTTTTTGCCTGCAACGCACTGATCATCGGGCCGAGATCCGTGATGACACCGTCACGATCCGGGTACTGAAAAATCGCGCCGAATACATCATGGCTCGCGGCATCAGTGGCGGCACCAACAACAATGTCAAAACCGAAACAGTCAGCACGCGTGCGTATGACATCGATGGTTTGTGGCAGAGTGCGCTCGTCAATAAAAAACGCATTGGATTTGCTTTTGCTGACGCGCTTGGCTAGAGCCATGGCCTCCGCTGCAGCTGTCGACTCGTCGAGCAGTGAGGCGTTGGCGAGTTGCATGCCAGTCAGATCAAGCACCATTTGCTGGTAAGCCAACAGTGTTTCCAGCCTGCCTTGGGAGATTTCCGGCTGATACGGTGTATAGGCGGTATACCAGCCCGGATTTTCCAAAACGTTACGCAGAATCACTGGCGGCGTAACGGTATCAAAATATCCCAGACCAATAAGCGAACGGTGTAATTTGTTTTGCTGTGCAAGGTGCTTCAGACGACCCAGAGCCTCTTGCTCACTGCTGGGCGCGGCAAGAGCCAGCGGGCGGTTCAGTGCAATCACATCCGGCACGGTGGCACGGATCAGATCGCTCAATGAGCCATACCCCAATTCAGACAACATGGCATGCGTGTCATGGTCATCCGGGCCAATGTGGCGGCCGATAAACGATTCAGACTCTTGCAGGGATCGCAGGGGCGTATTTATATTCATTCACACATTCCGGCGTAGGTATCTGCGTCGAGCAGCTCTTCGAGTTCAGCGGGATTACTGGGCAAAATGCGGCAGATCCAGCCGTCGGTATACGGCGCAGTGTTGACGGTCTCAGGGGCATCCGCCAGATCTTCGTTGACGGCAATGATTTCGCCGGAGATTGGTGCATAAATATCGGACGCCGCTTTGACGGACTCGACAACACTCATTTCCTGTCTGGCATCAATCACTTTGCCTTCTTCGGGCAGGTCGATAAAAACGATGTCGCCCAGCAGTTCCTGTGCGTGGTCAGTGATGCCCATAGTGACAGTGCCGTCGTCTTCCAGACGCACCCACTCGTGGGTTGCAGAATATTTCAAATCATCGGGAAAATCGCTCACGGAGAGTTCCTCGTTTTTGTCAGTTTTAGTGAATAGTGGGTAATGATGTGGCTTATATAAATACTTTTTTGCCCAGGCGAACAAAACCCGGTTTCACCAGGCGCACGGGGATGAGTTTGCCGCGGATGTCGACTTCACATTGGGTCAGTGCGGCATTTTTCGGATTCGAGGGAATTCTAGCCAATGCGATGCCATGCTTCAATGTCGGAGAGAAAGTGCCACTGGTGATCACCCCGTCGCTGACCGTGCCATCGGCAAATGTGCATTGCACTCGTAGCCCTTCGCGCAGTACACCGCGCTCCTCCATGACCAGACCGCACATTGTCGGCAGCTCGCCGCGTTGCTGCGCTTCACGCTGGTGTTGCAGCGCGCTGCGTCCGATAAAATGACGGTCAGCCGGTTCCCAGGCAATTGTCCACGCCATATTGGCTGACAAGGGGGAAATACTTTCATCCATGTCGTGACCGTACAGATTCATGCCGGCCTCCAGACGTAAGGTGTCGCGTGCGCCTAATCCGATGGGTTTCACGCCCGCCGCAAGCAGATCATCCCAGATGCCCGGCGCTTCGGTGTTCGGCAACATCATTTCGACGCCGTTTTCGCCGGTGTAGCCGGTGCGGGCAATAAACCAGCTACCAAGCTCTGCACCACTGAAATTTTTCAGGCTGCCGACTTGAGCAGCCGCGGACAGACCGCCTTTGCGGTTCAACAAGTCCATGACAATATTTATCGCAGCCGGGCCTTGCACCGCCAGAATGGCAAGCTCCGGCCGTTCGGTGAGCTGTGCGTCGAAGCCGGTCAGCTGCTTATTCATCCACGCCAGATCTTTTTCGCGGGTTGCGCAGTTAACGACCAGACGGAATCCCCACGCCATGCGATAGACAATCAGATCGTCGATCACGCCTGCCTGCTCGGTCAACATGCCTGAGTACAAGGCATGTCCGGTTGCTTTTAATCGGGCCACGTCGTTGGCCAGCAAAAAGCGCAGCCACTTTTCAGCATCAGGGCCGGTGACGTCAACAATGGTCATATGCGATACATCAAAAACACCCGCGTGTTGACGAACCGCGTGATGCTCATTGATCAGGGAGTCGTATTGAATGGGCATATCCCAGCCGCCAAAGTCGACAATTCGGGCGCCAGCTTCGACGTGTTTTTCAAACAATGCGGTACGCAAACCCACAAACAGATCCCCCGGTTTGATTAGTCCAATTCGGCCAGAAAACGACCACTACGCGGTCGAAAACTCTGTTCACTGTCCAGAGAAAACACCACAGAACTGGAACGACCAACGATCTGTTCCCGCGGAATAAAACTGTAGAGGCGACTGTCTGCGCTGTTATCGCGGTTGTCACCCAACACAAAAAAATGATCCTCAGGTACCTGCGCCGGGCCGTAGCTGCGTGTTGCACGGTTGTTGCGGCTTGGGGACAGCATGGCTTGGTGGATGCTATCAAACAGGTGCTCTTGAATGGTGACGGCGTCGCGATTTTCCTCAAGCACTTCGAAGTCGACGATTATTTCGTTCACCATCAGCACGTTATTGCGCATATACACAGTATCGCCGGGAAGGCCGATGATGCGCTTGACCAGGCGCTTGCCAGCCGCTGATGAATCGATGATCACAATATCGCCATGTTCTGGTTCGCCGGTGGAGATCAAGGCTATATCGGTAAAAGGAATTTTAAGGTCATAGGCGAGTTTGTTGACCCAGACTTTATCGCCATCCAGTAACGTGGGTTGCATTGAGCGACCGGAGATGGAATTCAGGTCAGCGATGGCGCTTTTGAAACACACAATGCAGGCAAGTATCAGCAGGAATTTGCGGTTTTCGCGCCAGAAGGCACTTACGTAGTGTTTCATTAAACATCTTTCTCGTTGGTCAAACAAAGCACGTTCAAAACGTAGCGGCAACATTACGTGATTGGCGCTGGCCGGTCAATCAAGGCTCTACCCCAGCGCTGTTGACCCGAGCAAGGACAGCAAGCAAAGTGCGACTGCCCACGTGGCGCAGGCCAGCGTATCCAACAACACATACTTGCGCCGGTCGTAGCCCGCAACACCGAGCAATGCCGGTACCAGGCTGCGGATAGCCGGGATGTAACGTCCGATAAACACCGCAAAACCGCCATGTCGCAACACCATGTTTTCGCCTTTGGCCAGTTGTTGGGCATATCGTTTGGCCAGGCGTGTGTGGTGAAAACCGGGGCCAGCACGGTAGCCTACCCAGAAGCCAACCTGATCCCCGGCAATTGCGCCGAAGAATGCCAAAAACCCGATCTGGTAAAGATCGACAATGCCGTTGTTGTAGAGCAGGGTTGTGGCGATTAACAGGAGTGCACCTGACACAAAAATGCCGATTCCTACACATGACTCTGCAAACGCCAGCCCGCTCACCACAATGGGCGCAAGATGTCGATTATTGGTTATCCACTCGGAAAATGCGCTTTCGATGGTGTTGTCCTCACGGTTGGGTAGGTGAGCCAATTCTGTCAGCGATTAAGTCTATCAAGATACGCACAACCCCGTTGCCTGGATCTTCACAAATTCTGTTCGCAGCCGTTTGTAGCGGATTGACAGCATCGATAATTGTGTGATTTATACTGTATAAGTATCCACGTATTTTATTGGGTCAACATCCGTTCACAGGTCAATCAGATGTCACTGTCCGCCTTTCATCCTGCCAGTCGAGCCTGGTTTGAATCCACGCTTGGGCAGCCTACGCCGGCTCAGGCAGAGGCATGGCCGTCCATAAAGGCCGGACGGCACACGCTGATTGCCGCCCCAACCGGCAGCGGTAAAACCCTTGCCGCGTTTTATGCTGCGATTGATGATCTGGTCTGGCAGGCACAGAAGTCTGAATTACCGTCAGTAACCCGCATACTTTACATCTCTCCTCTCAAGGCGCTCAGTAATGATATTGAGCGCAATCTGCAGGTCCCACTGGCGGGCATAGAAGATGAATTGTTTTTGCAGGGAGCGCATCCGGCAGGCATTCGCATCGCAGTACGTTCAGGTGATACTCCACCGGCCGAGCGGCAGAAGATGCTGCGCAAGCCGCCGCATATCCTGGTGACCACGCCGGAGTCGTTGTACCTGCTGCTGACCAGTATCCACGGTCGCCAGATGTTACGCGGTGTCACCACGGTCATCATCGACGAGATCCACGCCATGCTCGGCGACAAGCGCGGTTCGCATCTGTCGTTGTCCCTGGAGCGATTACAGTCGCTGACTGATCAGCCGCTGCAACGTATCGGTTTGTCTGCGACGCAGAAGCCGATTGCCATGGTGGCCAATTATCTGACGGGCAATCATCCTGTATCGGACTGTGTCATTGTCGACAGTGGACATAACCGCAAGCGGGATATCCGTATTGAAGTGCCTTCCTCACCCTTGTCGGCCCTGATGAGCAATGAGGTCTGGGGCGAGTTATATGAGCGGCTGATTGAACTGATCAAACAACATCAGACCACGTTGGTGTTTGTGAACACCCGACGTTTGTCGGAGCGTCTGGCCATGGCGTTGTCTGAGCGTCTGGGTGCCGATAGTTTGTTTGGTGATGCCGGCGCCAGTCTGGTGAGTTCGCATCATGGCAGCATGAGCAAAGAGCGTCGTCACAAAGCCGAGCAGCAATTAAAAGCCGGCAAGTTAAAAGTGCTGGTGGCGACAGCATCCATGGAGCTGGGTATTGATATCGGCGCCGTGGATCTGGTGGTGCAGTTTGCCTCACCCAACAGTATTGCCACCTTTTTGCAGCGTGTGGGCCGCAGTGGCCACTCAGTGGGCGGCACTCCCAAAGGCATTCTGTTTCCGCTCACCCGTGATGATCTGGTGGAATGTACCGCGCTGGTCGACAGCATTCACCGCGCAGAGCTGGACAAAATTCTGATGCCCGAGCAGCCGCTGGATATTCTGTCGCAGCAGATTGTGGCGGAGCTGGCGGCGCGTCAGGATGAAGATCCCTCGCCGCAGTCCATGGATGAGTTGTTTGCGCTGATGACCCGCGCCTGGCCCTATCGCAATCTTGAGCGGTCGGTGTTTGATGAGCTGGTGGTGATGCTGGCGGATGGTTATTCCACCCGATTAGGGAGACGTGGCGCCTGGCTGCACCTTGATCGCATCAACCAGCGGGTCAGTGCCCGCCGCGGTGCACGGCTGACCGCGCTGACCAACGGTGGCGCGATACCTGATATGTTCGATTATCAGGTGGTGCTCGATCCGGATGACATTGTGGTGGGCAATCTGAATGAAGATTTTGCACTGGAGACGTTGCCGGGTGACATTTTTACCCTCGGCACACACAGCTGGCAGATGATGAAAGTGGATGGGCTCAAGGTGCGGGTGCGTGATGCACATGGCCAGAAACCGTCGGTGCCATTCTGGATCGGCGAGGGTCCGGGCAGAACGGCAGAACTGTCTTTTTCTGTGTCGCGTTTGCGCTCAAGCATTGATGACTATCTGTTAAATGAAGGGCCTGACAAGGCGGTACTGTGGCTGACCGGTGAGTTGGGACTGCCACGTTCTGCAGCGCAGCAACTGGTGGACTATTTACATGCGGGCCGCAAAGCGCTGCAGGTGATGCCGACGCAAGACACCATTGTCATGGAGCGCTTTTTTGACGAAGTCGGTGACATGCATGTGGTCATACACGCGCCGTTTGGCAGTCGTCTGAACAAAGCCTGGGGGCTGGCACTGCGCAAGCGTTTTTGTCGCACCTTTAATTTTGAATTACAGGCAGCCGCGAACGAAGACAGCATTGTGATCTCCCTCGGTTCGGTGCACAGTTTTCCCCTAGACGACGTGTTTAATTATCTGCACAGCAATTCTGTGACTGACGTGCTGACACAAGCCCTGCTGGACGCGCCGATGTTTGAAGTGCGCTGGCGCTGGAATGCCACTCGTTCGCTGGCCATTCAGCGTAACCGCGCCGGCAAGCGTGTGCCGCCGCAATTCCAGCGTATGGATGCCGAAGATCTGGTGGCGCAGGTGTTTCCCGATCAACTGGCGTGTCAGGAAAATATTACCGGCAAGCGCGAGATTCCTTTTCATCCCCTGGTGCAACAGACCATTCATGATTGTCTGACAGAGGCCATGGACATTGAAGGGCTGCTTGAGCTGCTGCGCAGATTTGAAGCCAAGGAGCACACATTGATTGCACTGGATCTGCGTGAGCCATCACCGTTTGCGCAGGAAATCATCAATGCGCGGCCGTATGCATTTCTGGATGATGCGCCGTTTGAAGAGCGGCGCACCAATGCCATTAAAAACCGCAGTTGGGTTGATCCGGCTGAAACCGATGCTTACAGTCGACTGGATGAGCGCGCCATCGCCCGTGTGCGTGATGAAGCCTGGCCGCTGATGCGTGACAGCGAAGAAGTTCACGACGGTTTGTATTGCGCCGGGTTTATGACCGAAGCGGAGTTGTCGTCAGCAACACTGCAGCGTCTGTTTGATGGTTTACATCAGCAGGGCCGTGTCTGCAGGGTGCTGGCGACAGGCGTGACCCCCGCGATATTGCTGACGGCAGAAATGCTGCCCGCCTGGCGTGCGATGTTTCCCGCTGCCCTGTGTGAGCAGGAGCCGGTGTTGCCGGCAAAAATGTTGCAAGCCATTGAGGCCGATGCTGCCATACAAACTGTTGTGCGCAGACGATTGGATGTGTCAGGCCCTGTTACCGCTCTGCAGCTGGCAGAAAAAAGCGGCCTGCCAGTTAAAAAAATAGACATGGCGCTGCTGATGCTGGAACAGGAAGGTTTTGTGTTCCGCGGCCGTTTTACACAAGCCAGTGTTGCGCGCACGGATGATGCATCGCTGGAATGGTGTGAAAGGCGACTGTTGCAGCGTATTCACCGTTACACCCTCGATGCACATCGCGAGTCTATCAAACCGGTTTCCCTGCAGGCGTACACGCTGTATTTGTTCGGGCTGCATGAGCTGCGCACTCAGACCATCAAACCCAAACCAGTGCCATTGCCTTCGGCGCCGGAAGCGCAGGCCTTACTGCAGCGAACCATGGACAGGCTTGATGGCATGTCTGCTCCTGCGGCAGCCTGGGAGGGCGATATCCTGCCCGCGCGCCTGAGTTTTTATGACCCGTCATGGCTGGATCTGTTGTGCGTGAGCGGACGCCTGGGGTGGGGGCGTTTGATCAGCCCGGCACCTGTCAGCGCCGTGCGCGCGGGCAGCAAACGCAGCGGCGGGCCGATCAAGACCACACCCATTTCGATTGCGTCGCGTATCCATATGGATGTCTGGCAGCAATTGGCCGCGCCAGTCCCGACAGTAATGGCAGATCTCTCGGGCAATGCCGGGGCTGTGTTGAATGATCTAAAAAAGCGTGGTGCCAGCTTTTTTGCCGAGATCAGACAACGTACCGGTTTGTTGCCTGCTCAATTGGAGCAGGCGCTGTCAGAACTGGTCGCTAGTGGATTACTCACCAGTGACGGTTTTACCGGATTGCGCGCGCTGCTGACGCCGGATGCGCGCAAGCCTTCATTACGGTCCGGGGCTGCGATGTCCGGTATGGCAATGTCCGGGGCTGCGGGTTCCGGTGCAGCGTCAGGGCGACATCGTTCCCGACGCACCGGTTACAGCGTGGAAGACGCCGGCCGCTGGTCTTTGTTATACAAGCCTGAGCCTGCAGAACTGGACGAGCCTGCGCTGGAGACACTGGTTTCTGTCTATTTGCAACGCTGGGGCGTCATCAGTCGCCAGATTGTGGCGCGAGAGAGCATTGCCCCCGCGTGGCGTGATCTGCTGCCAGTGCTGCGGCGTCAGGAATTGCAAGGCAAGCTGCGCGGTGGCCGTTTTATCGAAGGTCTGGGCGGTGAACAATTTACCTTGCCAGAGAATGTTGCGCCTTTGCGCGAGGCAGCCACAAAACTGGCTGAGCGTAAAGCACATCTGGAACGCGCAGGCAGCGAGCATGAAAAATTCAGCAGCGACTTTAATGAGGCGATTTATTGCAGTCTGTCCGCCGTGGATCCGGTCAACAACCTGCCCTTGTTTCTGCCCGATGTAAAACTGGCCAAAACCACGCGCAACCGCCTGCTGTACAAGGATGGTGTGCCCGTTGCACTGCTGGACAATGAGCAGGTCAGATTCCTGCGTGAGGTGCCGGCCGAATTGCAATGGGCGCTGGAGCAGTTGCTGCGACGACATGACGTTAATCCGCGCCTGCGCAGCTATTTGGCATAAATAGTTACTTGGCATAAACAGTCAGGCTAAATTGACGCAGTTCTGTCCAGACCTGTTGCTGTGTTACGCTCCGGATATCAATGTGATAGCCCAACAGGCTGACAACCCGGAGTTCAGGTTCATGATATCCACTGCTGCTGTTTTTCGTTTTTTACCGCGTCTGATAATAACGCTGGCGCTTGTGGTGCCGGGCAGCCAGTTCTTCGCCAGGTCATCTGCAGAAGCAGCCAGTTGGGATGAACTGACCAGTGATGCTGAATATCAGGCGGGTTACTTCGATTTTTATTACAAACCTGATACCGGTCAGTTGCTGTTGCAAGTCGATCGCTGGAACGAAGATTTTCTGTATGCCAACGCCTTGTCCACGGGAATAGGATCCAACGATATCGGACTTGATCGTGGCCAGGTGGGCGACAGCCGGGTAGTGCGATTTGAGCGCCACGGCAACAAAGTGTTTCTTAAACATATCAATCTGGATTATCGCGCCGACTCAGACAGTGCCGCGGAACGCCTGTCTGTGCAGGAAGCGTTTGCCGAATCCATCCTCGCCGGTTTTACCGTGCTCGCCAGCGATGCTGACGCTGTTTTGATTGATTTGACGGATTTTCTGCTCACCGATGCGCACGGTGTGTCGGCGACACTGGCCAGCAGTCAGCAGGGAAATTACAGCGTCGATAAACAACGTTCAGCCATTTACATGGACAGAACCCGCAACTTTCCCCTGAACTCTGAATTTGAAGCCCAGCTGACGTTCGCGGGTAATCAGCCCGGCAGTCTGGTGCGTTCAGTGACACCCACGCCGGAAAGCATCACGGTGCGTCAGCACCACTCGTTTGTGCAACTGCCAGAACCGGGTTATGAGGCGCGCGACTTTCATCCGGAATCCGGATTCTGGTCACGTGGGTTTATGGATTATGCCGCGCCCATCAATGAAGACATGACCCGACGTTATATTTCCCGTCACCGGCTGGAAAAACGTGATCCCACAGCGGCCCGCAGCGAAGCCGTCAAACCGATTATTTATTATCTGGATGCCGGCGTGCCGGAGCCGGTGCGCAGTGCATTGCTGGATGGTGCGCGTTGGTGGAATTCTGCATTTGAAGCCATCGGTTTTGATAATGCGTTTCAGGTTGAAATTCTGCCGGAAGATGTTGACCCCATGGATATCCGCTACAACGTGATTCAGTGGGTGCATCGCTCCACGCGCGGATGGTCTTATGGCTCCAGTGTGATCGATCCGCGCACCGGTGAAATTATCAAGGGCAAAGTGACACTGGGTTCACTGCGCGTCAGGCAGAATTATCGTATTGCTCAATCCTTGATGGGGCTGGCTACTGAAGGATCGGATCAGGCGATTCAGGAGCTGGCGCTGTCTCGTATACGCCAGTTGTCGGCGCATGAAGTCGGACATACCCTGGGTATCGCCCACAATTTTGCGGCCAGTGTTAACAATCGGGCCTCGGTCATGGATTACCCGCATCCTTCGCTGGAGATCAGCGATCAAGGGGTTCTGGACGCCCTCAATGCGTATGACATCGGGCTGGGCCAGTGGGATTTCCAGACCATCAAATATGGCTACAGCCAGTTCGCTGACGCGGCTGCTGAGGATGCGGGTCTGGCTGCGATTCTGCAAGAGAACAAAGATGCCGGTCTGTATTACATTACCGATCTGGATACCAACGCAGAAGGCGGTGCACATCCGCTCTCGCATGTGTGGGACAACGGCGCTGATCCGGTAGAGGAATTGCAACGCCTGTTGGATGTGCGTGCCGACGCTCTGCAACGCTTTGGGTCCGATAATCTGCGTGTGGGCCAACCGTATGCCGAACTCGAAGAGATTCTGGTGCCCTTGTATTTGTTACATCGTTATCAGGTCTCAGCAGTGCATCGTCTGGTGGGCGGCACGTATTATGAATATTCAGTTTACGACGGCAGCGCACCACAGTCGCCATTGGTAGTGCCGGTCGATGCCGCCCGTCAGCTGCGCGCACTCGATGCGCTGCTGTTGACCTTAAGGCCCGAGTTACTTGCGTTATCGCCAGAAATATTGTCCGTCATTCCGCCCAAACCGCCGGGGTATGGGCGCAATCGGGAGAGTTTTCCTTTGCGCACCTCGGTTGGGGTCGACTTCGCCACCATCGCGGAAACTGCGGCAGATCACACCATCGCCGGGATTCTGCAGGCCGAACGGCTGACGCGTATCAACAACCTAAATATGCTGGATAACTCCCTGCCCTCGGTAGAGCTGGTGTTGTCGCGACTGGTTGAAAATACCTTTTATGCACCACGTCAAACCGATCAGCTGGGCAGTGTGCAACGTTCAGTCAATAATGTTTTGTTGTATCGCATGCTGGCTGTTCTGCAGTCGGAGCGCGTTGATAATCAGGTAAAAGCCATGATCAACCACACCTTGGCTAATCTGGATGAGTGGCTGGATGATGCAGAGTCTGTCTCCGACAGTCCGTGGCAGGCCCACTATCAGATGGCGCGGGACGAAATCGAAAACCGCCTGCAACGGGGTGCGGAAAACAGTTTATTAAGTGCGCCGTTGCCGATGCCACCCGGCGCACCCATTTAAGATTTTTAAAAAATTTCAGATCAGGAAACCAATAGCGTGAAAACCATATTTGAATTGAAGCAAGTGACATTGGCGGTGCAGGGTGATGATGCGCAGTTCCCGGTGAACAGAGTGTATTGTGTTGGCCGCAACTATGCCGAGCACGCCAAAGAAATGGGCGCGGATCCTTCGCGGGAAGCGCCGTTCTTTTTTGGTAAACCGGCTGATGCGGTCTTTGTGCCCGACGGCAAAGTTCCGTACCCCACACGAACAAAGGATTTGCATCATGAAGTTGAACTGGTGGTTGCCTTGCACAAGGGCGGTTCATCACTGACGCTGGAGCAGGCGCGTGAGGCGGTATATGCCTATGGTGTGGGCATTGATTTTACCCGCCGCGATTTACAGGCTGATGCAAAGAAACAAGGGCGTCCCTGGGATACCGCCAAAGGTTTCGATTTTTCAGGTCCGGTTTCAGCCTTGATTCCTGTGAGCAAAACCGGTTGGTTAGATAAAGGTGCCATCACGCTTTCTTTAAACGGGCAGCCAAAACAGCGTGGTGATCTGTCGGATCTGATCTGGAAAGTCGATGAAGTTATTGCGGAGTTGTCGACCTATTACACCTTAAAAGCCGGCGATGTGATCTTCACCGGAACCCCGGCGGGTGTTGGTGCTGCCAATCAGGGCGACGAGGTGGACGCCGCTATCGAGGGTGTGGGCAGGCTGGTATTTACGATGGTGTAAGCGCAGGCAAACCAGCAAACCAGGCTTCCAGTATCAGGCGTGCGGCCAAGCTGTCGACCGCGCCGCTGGATTCACCGCGCAGTAATTCACCCCGCGCAACAAACGAGGTGAGTCGTTCATCAATGCCGTAACACGGTTTGTGCAGACGGCCTTCCAGACGGTTGCCAAACTTGCGTGCCCGAATCAGCAGTTCACTCTCGCTGTCGTCCATATTCCATGGCAACCCGACAACAAATGCGTCCGGCCTCCAGTCGGTGACCAGCTTTTCTAGCTGACTCCAGTCCGGTATGCCATCGTTTGCAGGCAATACTGACAGCGCCTGCGCGGTGCCGGTTAAGCTTTGGCCAACAGCGACGCCAATGCGTTTGGTGCCAAAATCAAAGGCCAGCACTTTAAGTGGCTTGAGATATTTTTGTGGGTACGCTTCCATAAACGGATGTCAAGAATGTCCTGATAAGGTAGATAACTGGCTCAAGCTGACGCCAAGAATAGCAGCGGCCGCATCCGCCATGGCGTTATGATCCTCTGAGAACAGCACATCCGCATTGGCAGGTACCGTCAGCCAGACATTGTCGCTGATTTCCTGCTCAAGCTGGCCGGCATCCCATCCTGCACATCCCAGCGCCGCGATATAACGGACAGGTCCGCCGCCGCTGGCAATGTCCTGCAGAATATCCCGTGACATCGACAGACTGATTGAGTCGTTGATGGGCAGCGTGTAGTCCCACTCGGTGCCGGCATCATGCAGGATAAAACCTTTGTTTTTTTCTACCGGGCCGCCGGCCATGACTTTTTTGTCGGTGAGTCTTTGCACGATATGGTCGTTGACGGTGATCTTCATTTCTTCCATCAGGCCTTTGACAGGTAACTTTGACGGCCGATTGATGACAACACCCAAGGCGCCGTTTTTATCGTGTTTCCACAAATAGGTTACCGAACCCTGAAAGTGAGGATCCTGTAACTGCGGCATGGCAATCAGAAAATGATGTTCAAGACAGCTGCCATCTTCTGCGGCCAGGTCAGAAAAGCCACTTGGTTCAGGTTGCTTTTGCATGAGGTATATCGTCTCCAGTTTAAAGCCTGTTCTACTGACTGCTGAAGGCGTTGCCAGGGCGAAACCGCCAGGTACGTATGATCTCCAGCAGATCAATGCTGTCGCGCAGTTCTTCCGGGAATACGTCAAAGGGCGCCGCCAGCCGGACAATATCCACGGCGGCCTGATCGAGCACCTGTTGTCCTGAGCCCTGCAGCACCCTGATCTCTGCAACACTGCCGTCAGGTCTGATGGTAACCATCAAGCGCAGGCTGCCAAAAATTTCGTTCTGGCGTGCTTCGTCCGGGTAATGTTGATTGCCCACCAGCTCGATACGTTTGCGCCAGTTATCAAGGTAGAGTGCGTCATGGCGCTTCTGTGTTGATGCCGAGGAAATAGTATATCGGCGCGGGCGGTTGGCGTACGCTTGTTGCTGAATGTCCAGCTGCGCCTGCAAACTGGCTATCGCCAGTGAAATGTCCTGTGGGCTTGAGTGTTCAGACAACAAAGCACTGTCTTCAGGCGATTGTGACTCCATATGCTGACGCAAGCGTTCCTCAGCGTTGGTGGAGCTGAGAATGCGCACATCCTGTATCTGCTGACCTGCCGCAGCGGGGGTAGGGATCGGTTGGACCTCCTGAATCCGCTCGTCATACAGCATGGACTCGAAGGGGGTTGCCGGCGCAATTCGTTCATCAACAGTGCCGCTGCCGGTTTGATTCTCCTGCGCTATAAAGTCAGCCTGATCCGGTGCCGTCTCGCTGCGGAACTGGGCGAGTGTGATTTCTATCGCCGGCGTGTCGGCACTTTTGGTGGCAAAACTGAAGCCCACGCCGGCAATCAGAATGACGTGCAGGCAGGCCGACATGAACATGGTAAAACCAAACCGTTCATTGCCCAGCGACGCCGGGTCGGTGTAGGTCAGGGCTTTGACATCAGAGCTTGCCAGCATAGACCAGTTTTTCCGCGATCACGGCCATCAGGTCGCCCGCGATATCAAGATTGTAAGCGGCATTTATCTCGCGCACGCAGGTTGGGCTGGTAACGTTGATTTCAGTCAGGTAATCGCCGATAACGTCCAGTCCGACAAACAGCAGACCTTTGGCTTTGATGGTACTTTTTACCTGCCCGGCAATCCAGCGGTCACGTTCAGACAAAGGTTGGGCGATACCACTGCCGCCCGCCGCCAGATTACCGCGTGTCTCGCCTATGGCGGGAACCCTCGCCAGTGCATACGGTACCGGTTCACCATCAACCAACAGAATACGCTTGTCGCCTTTGACAATCTCCGGAATGTAACGCTGCGCCATGATCGGGCTGCGTCCATGTTCAGTCAGCGTTTCAATGATCACGCTGACGTTGGCATCATCGGGTTTCAGTCTGAAGATCGAGCTGCCACCCATGCCATCCAGTGGTTTAAAGATGACATCCCCGTGGGTTTTATGAAACGCGCGCAGGATGTTGTCGCGGCTGCTGACCAGAAACGGCGGGCAACACTGCGGAAACTGGGTCGCAAAGATTTTTTCGTTACAGTCACGCAGAGCCTGCGGTTTGTTGACAACCAGAGAGCCTGCCTGCTCGGCCCGTTCCAGTAAATAAGTGGAATAAATATAGTTGTTGTCGAAGGGTGGGTCCTTGCGCATCAGGATGACGTGCAGGTCTGCCAGAGGCCGTTGCTCGATCTCACCCATGGAGTACCACTGATGAGGATCATAGGCCACCGACAGTTTGCGCATATGTCCCATGGCGGTTTCACCCGCCAGGTACAAGTCGCCCTGCTCCATATAAAAAAGTTCCCAGCCGCGCTCCTGAGCAGCCACCAGCATGGCAAGACTGGTGTCTTTTTTGTAATTGATACGGTCGATGGGATCCATCACGATGCCGAGTCTGATCTGCATGGATTTGTCTCTCTGTAGACGTTAAGTCTTGAATGACGGGCATCATAACATGCCAGATCAGGGTTTCGGGCAGCCGCCGTTATGCTGTGCTACAACCCTTGTGAATCGGATATCCAGGGTTTGCTCAGGGAGGAGAAACCATGCAAGTGAATACCAGACCGCCTGTCGCGGACACGGTTGGCATAAACACAGTCAGCAAACCCGTGCGCGTGTTGTTGGCAGATGCCGGGGTGTTGCTGCGTGAGCAGCTGACATCGATGTTGTCACAGTCACGCTGTCAGGTGATGACGGCTGTTGATGGCTTTGACGTCTTATGCCGGTTACCCGAACTGCGGCCGGATATTTTGCTGATCGCCAGTGATTTGCCCCGGCTTGGTGGCATTCAGGTGTGTTCGCTCCTGCGTCAAAGCCCCGACTTTGTGTCCTTGCCGGTACTGATACTGACGGGCAGTCACGCACTGGTGGATACGGTCAGGGCAGAGATGGCCGGCGCTGATGCCTGCCTTGAAAAACCGTTTCGCAGCAAAGAGTTGCGTGCCGCGTTCAGCAGCGTGCTTGCGCAGCGCACAGACGCAGGCGCGTCGATGCACAGGGAGTCATTGCTGGATGGCCTGTTTTCTGATCATTGACGACAATACTGACCATGCCCATAAGTTGGCCGACAGTCTGATGCTGGCTCTCAATGGCGAACATGACGTTGCGTGTGTCGGAAACCTTGACGATTATCGAGCGTGGCGGCGATCGCATCGTGCTGACCTGATTCTGGTTGAGTTGATGCGTCACCAATCCAATGGCTTCTCGCTGGCCGCTGCACTGGCGCGTCAGACAAAGTCGCCCATCGTGCTGTTGAGTGATCGCCGGCTGGAGTCAGATCTGTTGTGGGCAGCGGCCAGAGGCATCAGGCATGTGCTGAGCCGGCGTGCGGGAACCGCCGTTCTGGCGCAACAACTGCAGCACTTGCTGACGCCGCTGAGACCAACCGGGCATTCGCACCCGGAGCTGCAAGCGGATTCTGTGCCTCTGCCTGGCCCTCTGCCCGGTCCTCAGCAAGAGGTGAATTTGTCCGACGTTGACTTTCCGCAGCCGATGATCGCCAACGATAGCAGCATTTCGAGTGTATCTTCTGAGGCAGTGACGACACTGACCGCATTGATCCGTGAAATGGTGGCGGATATCTATGCACTGCTGCAGTCATCGCCGGCGGTGCAGTTAACATCCATGCTGAGTGCAACGCCCTGCGCTGCTCGTGCACAACGCTTGTGTCATGCCCTGTCGTTTCTGCCTGCTGCTGAACATCTGTCGGCTGATGCCATTGCCAGTGGCACGGTACGGCACTTTATCTGGCGCATCGAGAGTCTGTTGGCAACCGATGTGGTGTCAGCGCCGCCCGGCCATCACCAGGCAGCCGGATCGGAGAGAATCGGTCAAGTGATGCGTGTTTTGCAGCAGCAGATCATTCAGCCAGAGCCAACCGAATTGTTACTGATCCTGTGCACTCTGGGTGTCCTGACGGCAAATCACCCGACACTGAAGGCCTCTCTGGCAGAGCGCTATGGGGGTCATTACAACTGTCCGCCTATCAAGCCAATGGCGGGGGGTGACAGTGCTGTCTGGCTGGAAAAAATGCTGGCGGTTATCGCTGCGACGCTTGGCGGTATCAAGCCCGTTCACCAGCAACTGTCAGCCATGATGGTCAGTGTTTACAAACTGCGTGCGTCACTGCAGATCAGCGCGGAGCATGGTTTTGCAGAGCATTCAATTTGGCAGGGCTGGCAAATGATTGCGGCTTGTCTGTACCAGTACAGTTGTCACTGCCTGCTGCGACCAGACATATTCAGCGATGCGGACCTCAACAGTCTGTGCAAGCTCATCAGCGATCTGCGTCAGTCTGCAGGGAGCGGCGTTTTACCGCCTGACGAGTTGTTCAACCAGTTGGCTGCCGCTGAAATCTGTGCGGGCAGGTGGTCTCAGGCGGGTGACGGACTGGAACATCAGATGCTGGCGGCGGGATTACATCAGCTGCCAAAACCGGACGGCATTGTGTCTGCGTTGCTGGATGACATCCGGCAATCGGGCACCAGTTTGAGCGAGATAAGTCACGAATTGCAGCTGCTGACGCAGGGCGCCAGCAGGTTGGGCGTCATGCGGGTGGAAAGCTTGTCCAGACTGATGCAGGATTGTTATCAACTCTTGAGCCGCGAGCCTGAGCGTTTGCAACAACAGAAGAAACTGCGTCTGGTGCTGGGGCGTGCGCATCGAGTGCTGTGCAGACTGCTGGATCAGGCTGCCGCCTGGCGCCCGCTGGATGAACCGCATCTTGAGATTGCAGCGCAAAAATCCATTCACGAGCTGTTTATGTTGTTTCCACAGGCACGGCAGGGATCGCCGGCCAGCGAGACAGAGGCACTGACTGAGCATGTGCAGATCAACCCGTCTGAAGCAGCCGCGGAATGGAAACACTGCCAGTCCATCAACACCCGCTTGCGTCAGATTCTGCGTCAACGTGGCAATATCAACGAGTATCGCAGCTTGATGACCGAGCTCCTGCGTGAGCAGCATACCTTGATGGCTAAATATCTTCCCTATCAGCCTGTTGTCTAAACTGGCTATAATGCCGACTCCTTGAACCAAGTATTCAGCGGGTTACAGTGTTGTGAGATCTATCGGATTTATCTGGGGTGTTGGCGGGATTTTGCTGCTGTTGTCGTTTGCCATCGTCAGGCTTGGTGGTGTTGCTCTGGAATTGAATACGTACGACCTGTCGCTTACGCAATGGCTGTTGTTGTTGGGCTGGTTCGCCTACATGGTCTGGGCAGAGGGATACAAAGGATTTCATCTGGCTTTTGCCCCGCGTGTTGTGGCGCGTGCCAACTACCTCGCCAACAATCCAAGACCCGTCCATGTGTTGCTCGCACCTTTGTTTTGTATGGGCTATGTCCACGCTACACCGCGCCGACGCATCATGTCGATTGCCCTGAGCTGTATGATTGTGTGTTTTGTGTTGCTGGCGCGCATGCTGCCGCAGCCCTGGCGGGGAATCGTTGATGTGGGTGTGGTGGCAGGTCTGGTTGTAGGCGTAGGTTCGATTGTGTATTACCTCCTGCAACTGAAGCAGTCGGGTGCGTCCAGTCTGCCGGTGCCTACCGATGTCCCGGTCTGAACAGGCGTCTGAGATATTGTCTGAGTGCGTCTCTGGCGGGTCTGCCAAAACAGTCTGCGCAATCATCGTTACCTGGCAACCTCAATTGTTGCCACTGAAACATCTGCTGAATGCATTATTGTTGCAACACTGCCCGTTGATTGTGATTGATAACGGCTCGGGCAACCGGGTTGAGTTAACTGATCTGCTTGAGCAATTGGCAACAGAACATCCGCAGCAACCCGCGCCACAGTTGGTGAGCTGGTTGGAGAACAAGGGCTTGGCGACCGCGCTCAACGAGGGTTTGCGCTTGGCAAGTGAGCATCGCTATGAGATGGCCTTGTTGTTTGATCAGGACAGCGCCATAGGCGAAGATTTTGTGCAGGCCATGCTGACACAGTGGCTTGGCTTGCAATCGCTGCCAAACAGCCCACGTTACCACTTGCCGCCCGCAGCCATTGGCCCGCGTTTGCAGGATCCAGAGAGCGGACGTCGCACAGCCTTCCGCTGCTTTCGTTGGCGACATCGCTCGGACTGTCCTGTTGCCGACTTCCCCGGGCTTTATGAGACCGACTTTTTGATCAGCTCTGGAACGCTCTTGTCTGTGCAGGCTTTAAGCGTGATAGGCATGATGAAAGATGAATATTTCATCGACAATATCGATCTTGAATGGTGTTTCCGCGCACGGGCGCGTGGCTATGCCTTGTATGGAACCGATCGCGCAGTGCTGTTTCACCGGATCGGCGAGCGCAGTAACAATCCACTGGTCAGCAGTGGGTTGATGGTGCAGCACAGTCCGCTGCGCAGTTACTTCTCTACCCGCAATCGACTGCACCTGCGCCGTCAGAGTTATGCTCCGCTGGACTGGAAAATCCGCGACACGCTGCGTTTTGCGCTGAAGTCGTTCTGGCTGACACACTTCACTGCCCGGCGTGCTGAGTACCGGCAACAGATTAAACGCGGCATTGATGATGCAGAGGTCATGCTGTGAGCTCTGCGGATAAAAGCACGGTTTGCCCGCCTTCGAGCAACACTGCGGCCGTTGATACTGCGCGCAGCATGCCACTGATCCTGATATTGCTGCCGGTGTTTAATGGCGAACACTACCTTGCCGAGCAGCTGGATTCTGTCTTCGCTCAAAGCCATGACAATATTCTGCTGGTCTGTCGTGATGATGGTTCCGCCGACAGGTCAGTAGCCATTCTTGCTAAATATCTGACCACACATTCAGAAAAAATGCTGTTGATTGAGGATACTCTGGGTAATCTGGGTGCCAGCGGTAGTTTTTCACTGCTGATGCATTGGGCGCTGAAGTATATGCAGTCATGCCCGCAAAAAATCTATGTCGCACTGGCTGATCAGGATGATATCTGGCACGGTGATAAATTGACCTGCACCTTGCAGATCATGACGGCAGCAGAGTCCGGGCAGGTCCCGGTGCTGGTGCACAGCGATCTGAACGTGGTGGATAAACACGGGCAATTGATGTCGCCCTCGCTGATGGTTTATCAGGGGCTTGATCCTGCGCGCACTGGTTTTCCTGCACAGTTGGTGAGCAACACGGTCACCGGTTGCACGGTGTTAATGAACCAGCCGTTGTTGCACAAAGCCTTGCCGGTTCCTGTTGACGCGGTGATGCACGACTGGTGGTTGTCATTGGTTGCGAGTTGTTTCGGAAAGTTATTGTTTATCGACAAATCACTGGTTGAATATCGGCAACATGACAGTAATACCTTGGGTGCACGCGCTCACAGCCGGGCTGCTTTGAGTGTCCAAACTTTCTTTAAATTGCTGCAGTTCAGGCAGCATCCAGAAGCCCAGCGCTTGTTTGAAAAAGCTGCGGCTCAGGCGGCCGCATTTCAGGCGCGTTATGCAGATGAATTGCCGGTTAACCACATAAAGCATCTGCGTGATGTGGCGCTATTGCCGCGACTGGGGCTGTGGGGGCAGCGTTTGTTGTTTAGACAACTGCGGCGCCGGAGTTAAGGCAAATTGCGCTCCAGCCAACGTTTCAGACGCAGAGTGCGTCGCGCCAGGTAGGGCATTTGCGCCAGCATCTGCGGCGTGACCGGAAACTGTTGTACCCATTTGTCCGGTCGTATCCACACAGGATTGCGGTAGCGAATGTTGTCCGGTGTGCTGTGCAGAGGCGTGTAATAACGACAACTTTCGAAGAAGTAATGTGTAACCTGCGAGTGCCTGCTGCGTTGATGGTCTTTGTGCTCGGCCCCACCGTGTAATAAATTTGCATGCCAGATCAGGGCATGTCCCTTGGGCATCAGGCCAAACGACTGACGGATGTCCAGCGAACTGACCTTGTTTTCCATAAAGGTTTCGTAGGCCGGGTAATGTTCATAACCCGGCGCCAGCCCGGCATCCTGCATACTGACTTGCGGCAGTTTATGTGAGCCCGGGTAGTAACGCAGCGGCCCGTTGTTCTCGTCGATATCCTCCAGCGCTACCCACACCCCGGCCATAAACCCGGCGGGCATGCTGCTGAAGTGAATGGTGTCTGAATGAATTTTCTGCTGGGTGCCAAACGGGAAATTCAGGGTCTGAAACGGGCGAGGCTGCCGGCCAAACAGTTGATGCAGTGCCGAGAGCACATTGGGGTGGGTCGCCAGGGTGTGCGCCGGTTTGACAAATTGCCATGCGTCCTGGATGCGCGCACCAAACGCGTGCGCCCGCAAGTGCTCGGGGTTGTACAGTGGTTGCAAGGTGCTGATCAACGCATCAATCTCGTTATGGTCAAAACCAAAATCTACAATCACGTATCCGTTCTGTTCGAAATAATCGATCTGTTCGTCACTTAAAAAACCGGGTTTCACAGGTGACGTACTACTGCGCTTGAACATACTGCCTCTACTGCTGTTGGCGTCGTTTTCCAATAATGCGTTCTATGCTGTGCAAACGTTGGCGCATACGCGCTCCCACTGCGTCTGCAGAGAACTCCTGCTTAATCGTTTTGCGTGCCTGCTCACCGAGCAATCTAACCCTGACCGGATTCTGCGCCAGATCGCGCATTTCTGCAGCCGCGTGATCAATGTCCGGGACGGCCCAATACTGATGAGCCTCATAGGGGCCATAGTCTTTGCCCAAAGTTTTAAGGCTGTACTGAACGGCCACGCAATTATTGCTGCGCATGTACTCCATGTTGCCAGACCATGCGGTGAGCAGTGCCACTTTGCCCAGTGACATCGCCTCTGCCGGACCCAGCCCGAACCCTTCGGCATGATGCAGGGAAACATAGCAGTCGCAGCAGTTAATCAACGAATCAATTTGGGCGCGATCCAGGTAGGCGTCAAGTAGCACAATATTCTGATAGTCTCCGACCAGTCTGCGCAATACCTTCAGATTAGCTTCATCGGCATTGTTGATTTTGATCAGCAACTGCACGCTGTTATCGGTGGCCGCAAACGCCTTCTGGAAAGCAAGAATTGACCCAAAGGGATTCTTGCGCTGGGCAATGCTGTGGGTGTCAAACATACTGATAAACACAAACGCATGATCAGGTATGTCAAAGTAAGCGCGCGGGTATTGGTGAGCATCGTTCTCGTTGACATTGATAATATGCGGAATGGTGATCACCGGTATGGGTGATTTGGCAGCCACCGCCTGGTTCACATAAGCAGAAGGCACCCAGACTTCGTCCAGCAGATTAAAGCTGTCTATCCAGCGGTCAGGGAACTCGGGCATTTCCCACGCCCAGAAGCCAATGTTGTAGTGTTGGTCAAACCATTGCGGGCCCAGATCTTTTATCACCCCGGGGGTGTGGTCAGCATTGATGTGGATAAGATTGATGCCGTATTGCGGGCGTTGTATTTCCCTGTGCTGCCAGCCCAGGTTGTCCATTCGCGACGGATTGCCCTTTTCATAATTCAGAATGCCAAAGGGTACTCCGGATGCCTCCAGTGCGGCGGCATTGCCCCGTGCCGCTTCGCCCACACCCATGCTGGCGCGGATGTAGGCAATCAGATGCACACCGCCCTGGGGGAGTGATGGTGATTCCGGCACGGTCGCTGTGACATCAAGCGCCGGGTCTGTGCTCTGAACCGGAGCCAGCACGTAATCTTCGCGTGTCAGATCAATGTTGGGATTGAAGTAGGGGTCACCGCCCAGAAAGCGATGTTGCCAGCGATCCCACATGGCCTTTTCATCCTGGCCAATCGGCTTGCTCTGACGACTGACGCTTTCATGGTGGATCACCCGGCTGTGGGGCGTCCAAACATTACGCAGTCCCGCTTCCAGTGCACGCATACATAGGTCTATGTCGTTGCCGACGATGGACAGCTGTTCATCAAAGCGCCCGAGTTGCTCAAAGCGGTCGCGCCGGATCATCTGACAGGCGCCGGTATTGCCGGAGACTTCGCGGACACAGTTGTCGAGTTCGTGGTAAATGCCTTTGCCCGGCAACTGCTTGTGGAACAGATGCCGAGCGCCGCCACCATGGTCAACCAGAAACACACCGCCGTGCTGGATTGCGCCATTCGGGTACAGCAGCAGTGCCCCAACCGTGCCAACGTCATCACGCAGCGCTTGTGAGACCAGTTCCTCCAGCCAGTCTGGCTGGATAATTTCAATATCATCGTTCAGAAACAGCAGCAATTCGCCGTGACTTTTTTCCGCGCCGATGTTGTTCAGCCGTGACCAGTTAAACGCTTCATTGCACTCAATCACCACAGCACCCTGTTCGTGGGCGTAGAGAATGCCTTCAGGGTAATTGCCGCGGCTGTTGTCCAGAATCACCACTTCAATAGCGGGGTAGGTGCTGGATTTTAGTGTATCCAGGCAGGGTTTCAGAAAACGCATGTTGCCGGTGGTGGGGATAATGATGGAGACCAGTGGCTTACGGGGTAGTGACCACTGCACTCGCCGGCACTCGCTGCCCGGGACAGGCAATACCAGGGCCTGTTGACCATGGTGCTGCAAGTGCTGTGTCAGTGCCTGCGATTCACCAGCCAGTTCACGTTCGCGCTGCTCTGCCGTGGGCTGGGGAGCGCTCCACAACACAGCAGCAATCCGGTGCGCCGCACTGAGCGGTTGCTGCCAGCCAAGTTCCAGCAGCAAGGTGTAGCGCCAGGCTGGAGCCTGTGTGTTGAGTGTGCGCAGTTTGTCGAGTTGGCGTGTGTCGGCAAAAAACACCTGGCCTATATAATTCTGTCCATGTAGCAGGTCAGGAGACCACTCGGTTGTGAACCAGGGGCTGACCGCCTTGCCGTTTGGGTCAATCTGATCATGGTCGCTATATAGCAAGGTCGTGTTCTCTTGCCATGCAGCCGCCACGCGCCATAGGCAGTCCGCGCGCAGCACTTCGCCGGCATTCAGCACACACAGCACTGCGCCGCGTGCCGCCAGAAGTTCCGGCCAAATATCGGATACCGAGATCACTCTGGCATCGGGCAGCAGTGTCGATGTTAGTGTATGAATGGCCTGATGTTGTGTCTCTGGTGCCGAGATCAGGCACTGCAAAGGGCGGCAGGTTTGCGCAAGCAGGCTGCTCAGCGTGTTGTGCAGTGCTCCGATATCCTGGTTCTGCACAGTGCCGGTGTTTTCAAACTGCACCAGGATGGTAAAAGTGCGACCAGCGGGCAGAGCCGTTGCAGCTTGTGTTTGCAATGATTGTGCAGTCGGTGCTGTATCCCGACGCCAGCGTTGATAGACGGTGGCTGACGGTTGATACACAAAACTGCGCGAGACGCGCATCTGCTGTCCTTGCGCATCGCGTACCAGCAGACTCAGTTGATGCTGACCCGGAGTCAGATCCCGCGTGTCAATCAGCCGCGCAAAACCGATGCGCTGGGCATCTGCCAGGCGCTCGTGTGCCGGCAGTGGGTGTATGTCATGAAACATATCCTGATCTACAAACAGCTGGACGCTGACAATAGGCTTTTCAGACCATGCCCAGCCTTGCACTGTGAAGTCATCGGGCAACACGGCGTTATCGCTGGACGGTGTGACGAGACCGGTTTGCAGTGTCGCGGTGATGTTATGTTCTTTTGTGTGAGCACCGGCTGTCTGCGAGCTGCCGGGCCTTTGCGGTGGCAACAAACGCGCCAGGACTTTGTTGAGACGGTGACGAAGCCACCGATAAGGCGCAGTGACGCGCCAGGAAAACGAGCCAAGTATCTCACGTATGCCACGATCCAGTTGTTCGTGAGCCAGATTCAGCGAGATGTAGTCACTTTGCAGAAGCTGGTAGTTGTGCTCGACACTGTGTAACTGTCGGGTTATCTGTTCTGCCCGCGTGTTTGCTGCGGTCAGTGCATCGTTGCTCAGTTGCAGCTGGTTGCTGACGCTGGCGAGTTGCGCCTGGTATTCACTGTGCAGGGCCTCTATTTCCTCTCTTAACAGGACACTGCTTTGATGCAGAGATTCAATCTCCGTGTGCAGGGCCTGATTATTTTGTTGCAGGGCGAGTGCGGAAGCGCTCAGCAAGTCGGCCTCGCCGCGCAACTCAGCCAGACTACGTTTGATTGCCAGAAACTCAGATTTTTTTTCCTTAAGTTTTGCCTGCGTCTGCTCAAACTGATTACGGACTTTGTTCAATTCGTCGGTCCGTGCCTCCAGCAGCGTGTGGCTGATGCCCAGCTCATCATGCACTTGTTTCAGGGCGGGCGCCTGATCCACCAGCCCCAGCAGGGCGTTTATCTCGGCACCACTCCAGCGCAACCGCCACTTATCCAGCAGCCGGGATCGGGCATCAGCGCTGGGATGTCCGGGTTGATAACGTAGTTGATGTTGGTCGAGCATGGTGCGCGACTCGCCACCCGCGCGGTAAAAGGCGCCCACTGTATTCAACAGGGTGAACGACGTGTGTTCGGCGCACTGTAACCAGAAATCCCAGTCCTCGTAGATAGGCAGTGACTCGTCAAAACAACAGCCAAGATCGAGCAGTTCACGCGAAAACATGGCCGAGTGAATCGGAATGAAGTTATCGCGACGCAGCTTAGTGAGATCAAACGGCACGGCGATGACGTCTGCGGTTGTATCCCCTTGCGCACTGGCCATCTGTGTGGCGCTGTAAACAACCAGAGTTTCTGCTGCGAGCAACGTGTTTGCCAACAGACTCAGGTGCTTGTCGGCAATCCAGTCGTCATCGTCCAGAAATAGCAGAAAGTCGCCCTGCGAAGCCTTCAGGCCGGCGTTAGCTGCAGCTGGCCTATCCAGCGGTTTGCCGGTACATACCACCCGCACGCTGATGTGTGCCGGCAGATCTGGCGCGGTGAGCATCCCCGTGCCCAGTGCGTCTACCAGCACTAGCTCTATGTTTTTCCAGGTCTGCTGTCCGACAGACTGTAATGTCTGTGCCAGCGTTGGCCGGCTTACACTTCGGCAAATAACAGAAACCAGTGCCGTGCTGTCTTTAGAGCGCGAGGGCTTGTTCATCCGGCAACTCAGCCCTGTGTCTGCAGTCGATTAACCAGCGAGCCTAGCACTTCGGCAATAAAGTCCAGAAACAGGGTATCCAGCTCATCGTTGAAGTAGTCTTGCGACTGATTGCCGATTGCCAGAATAGCCAGCAGATTATTGCCATGGGTGACCGGGCACAGTGCTGCAGATCGCAGCGCTGGCGCCATATCTGCAAACATCAGTTGTGAAGTTTCCTTGTCGAGCACCTGGCATAACACCCGCTTGCTGCGAAACAATGACGGAAACCGCTTCTGAAATTCACTTGCCGCAGCCGGTGTATCGACCAGTATCAGCTTGCATGCATCAATGCCCGGTTGAGTGGCCAGATTGCACTCCGTTACTCGTGCCAGTTGCCCCAGATTATCTTCTTCCAGCAATGTCAGTATCAGGTTGCGTGTCACGCTGAAAAGCTGGTCGTTGTAGCGTGCGTTTTCCAGCAGGGCATTGAGTGTGTGGCGTGATTCAATGCTGCGATCGCGAAGAATTTTTACCTGACGTTCCAGCAAGGAAACGGCTTTTCCGCTCTCATGTGGCACCGTCATGTCAGCCAGCAGGGCGTCGCGGTCACTGAAGAAATCCGGATTGGCTTTCAGGTAGGCAGCAACCTCTTCAGCATCAATCGCCACCGATTTACCCTCTGCTCCGGAGCTGCCCGATTTGCGGGCTGGCGAAAATTCATTGCTCATATCGGTTTCCTGTTTAATTTATTTTTATCCATGGTCGTTGATTGTTATCTGAAATTTATAGCAACAGGCTCCCTTCGTACACGGTGGTGGCGGGTCCTGTCATCAGCACGGGAGAGTTGTCTCCCTGCCATTCAATCTGCAATTCGCCGCCATTGAGCAGCGCGCAAACATGATTGTCCAATAAACCTGCTCGGATGCCGCAAACCACTGCGGCACAGGTGCCGGTGCCACAGGCTTCAGTTTCCCCGGCGCCGCGCTCAAACACACGCAAGCGGATGTTACTGCGATCGATTATCTGCATAAAGCCAACGTTGACTCCCTGCGCAAAACTGGCCCAACTGCACAGCACCGGGCCCAGTGTTGCCACGGGTGCAGTGTCGCAATCGGAAACCGTCATCACAATATGTGGATTCCCCATCGACACGGCATAAAAATGCACATCGGTCACTGTGTCAGCACCGGGATGTTGTGGCACTGACAGAGTGTAAGTTCCCTGTTGAACGGGAGCGTCGAAGGGTAATGATGCGGGCGAGAAATCAGGCGCGCCCATATCGACGGTGACCAGCCCATTCTGATGACTGTGCAGTTCCAGCAAACGGTTCATGGTCTGCACACGGATAGGGCTGCGCGCAATCAGACCGCGCTGCAAGACATAACGCGCAAAACAGCGGGCGCCGTTGCCACAATGCTCTACTTCGCTGCCATCCGTGTTGAATATCCGGTAACTAAAATCTGCGTCAGGGCGTCGCGGCGGCCCGATGATCAGCAGTTGGTCAAAACCGATGCCGCGCTTGCGGTCACCCAGTTGCTGCACCTGTGCCGGGCTGAGTTCCACTGGATTGGAAATGGTATCCAGCACCACAAAATCGTTGCCGAGTCCGTGCATTTTGGTAAAAGGGATGCGCTGCACTGCTGTTGAGTTGTTCATGATGTCAGTCTGCCAACACGTGTTCGAGACTGAGTTGGTAATCAATGGTTTCCCTCTGGCGCACCACTGTGGCGCGATTATTGTCGACCATGATTTCTGCTACCCGGTTGCGGGTGTTGTAGTTGGAACTCATCACAAACCCATAGGCACCTGCCGAGCGTACTGCCAGAAGATCACCCGCCGCAATGCTCAATGTCCTTTCCTTGCCAAGAAAATCTCCGGACTCACACACGGGACCTACCACATCGTAAACATGTGCTGGTCGGCTAAGCTGTTCATCACTGGAAAAGCCTTGTCTGACGGGCACGATATCCTGCCAGGCGCCATACAAGGAGGGTCTGAGCAGGTCGTTCATGGCGGCATCTATGATTGCAAAATGTTTGTGTGCGGTATGTTTCAGAAATTCCACCCGGGTCAGCAGGATGCCGGCATTGGCGCAGATTGACCTGCCTGGCTCCATGATCAGCGCCAGATTGCGGCCAAGAATTTTGTGTCTGACGGCGTCAATCAAGGCCTGCGGCGGTGGTGGTGTTTCTTGGTTATACACCACGCCCAGCCCGCCGCCGATATCGATGTGCTTCAGCGTGATGCCGGACTGTGCCAACCGGTCTACCAGCAACAGAATTTTGTCTAAGGCATCAAGATAAGGAGCAATACTGGTCAGTTGCGAGCCGATGTGACAATCGATGCCGGTGATATCAATTTGACTCATGCCGGCAGCACGCTGATAAACCTCAAATGCCGAGGCAATATCGATACCAAACTTATTTTCTTTTAAACCCGTGGAGATATAAGGGTGTGTCCCGGCATCAACGTCCGGGTTGACGCGCAAAGAAATGGCAGCGCGTTTGCCGCAACGTCTGGCAACGTCATTGATCCGGTCCAGTTCGGCATCTGACTCCACATTGAAGCAGAGGATGCCGACGTCAAGGGCCTGTTCGATTTCGGTTTCAGTTTTGCCAAGGCCGGAAAAAATAATTTTGGACGGATCGCCGCCGGCGCGCAAAACCCGGGTCAGCTCGCCCCCGGAGACGATGTCAAAGCCTGAGCCCAAGCGGGCCAATACGTTGAGTACGGCGAGATTGGAGTTTGCTTTGACGGCAAAACAGGTCAGGTGCGGAATGCCGTCAAGCGCCTTTTCATACGCCAGCAGGTTGTGTTCCAGAGCAGCTCTGGAATACACGTAACAGGGCGTGCCAAATTGTTCCGCCAGTGAACTTAGGGGCAGATTTTCAGCTGACAGCTCGCCGTCCTGGTATTGAAATGAGTTCATGGTGTCCTGGATCGATGTGCGGCATTATCTGTACCTGCGCCGGGGGCAAAGAGGCAGGGCGTTGCAATGGCCCTTTTTGGCCGCAGGCACTCAAACCGCCTGTGATCAGGCTGATGAAAAAAATGAGTGCTGCTCTGCTCACCTGTGTCGTGTCCCCGTTGTCTGTATGCTGCCTGTTGAGTTGACGACGAGTATAGCCGGTTAAAGACGAGGCGGCTAATGCGGCCTTGTTGCCTGGGTGTTTATTTGAGCTGACTCAGCGCGTTGCGATTAACTCGCGGCAGGTGGCCACCGCTGCCCGCACCTGATTCGGCGCAGTGCCACCCATGTGGTCACGCGCCTGCACGGAACCTTCAAGGCTCAGTACTGCAAACACATCGTCGCGGATCATGTCGCAGAACTGTTGCAACTCCGACAGCGACAGCTCGCTCAAGTCCTTTTTCTGCTGGATACCATAGGCCACCGATTTGCCCACAATCTCGTGCGCATCGCGGAAAGCCAGACCTTTTTTGACCAGATAGTCAGCCAGATCAGTAGCGGTGGCGTAGCCTTTTTTGGCCGCCAGGTACATGTTGTCTTTTTTGGGTTTGATGGCCGGGATCATGTCGCCATAAGCCTTCAGGCAATCGTTTACGGTGTCGATCAGGTCAAACAGCGGTTCTTTGTCTTCCTGATTATCCTTGTTGTAGGCTAGTGGTTGTGACTTCATCAGCATCAGCAGGGCGATCAGGTGGCCGGTAACACGACCGCTTTTGCCACGCACCAGTTCAGGGACGTCCGGGTTCTTTTTCTGCGGCATAATGGACGAGCCTGTGCAGAAGCGATCCGGCAGATCGATAAAATCAAACTGCGCAGAGGTCCACAGGATCAGCTCTTCAGAAAAACGCGACAGGTGCGTCATGATCAGGCTGCCACAGGCCGCCAGTTCAATCGCAAAATCACGGTCGCTGACGGAATCCAGTGAGTTGCGCGTGGGGGCATCAAAACCCAGTTGTTCAGCAGTGAAATGCCGGTTGATCGGGTAACTGGTGCCGGCCAGTGCTGCAGCACCCAGAGGTGACTTGTTCAAACGCTTGCGGCAGTCCAACAGCCGACTGTAATCGCGATCGAGCATTTCAAACCAGGCCAGCAGATGATGTCCAAAGGTAATCGGCTGTGCAGTTTGCAGGTGTGTGAAACCCGGCATGATGGTGTCGGCTTCGCGCTCGGCAATATCCAGCAGCGCACTTTGCAGACGGGTCAGTTGTGCGGCAATCACGTCAATTTCATCGCGCACATACAGGCGGATATCGGTCGCTACCTGATCGTTACGTGAACGGCCGGTATGCAGCTTTTTGCCGGTCAATCCAATGCGTTTGGTCAGTTCAGACTCAATGTTCATGTGCACATCTTCGAGCTCCACCGACCAGGTGAAGTTGCCAGTGTCGATGTCCGCCTGAATCGCCAGCAAACCTTCCGCAATAGCTGTGCACTCATCAGTCGTTAGGATGCCGGCTTGTTGCAACATGCGCGCGTGGGCAATGGAGCCGCGGATATCCTGACGATACATGCGCCGGTCAAAACTGACCGACGCAGTAAACCGTTGCACAAAGGCATCGGTGGCTTCTGAAAATCGGCCGCCCCACAAGGTGTGGCCGCTGCTCGGGCCGGGCGCGGTTGGCTTGTTGCTCATGGTAGTCACCTGCAGTTGAAAACGCGGCGGAGTATACCATGTGCCCGCCAACCGGCGAATGTGCGCGAGAAGCCGTGCCACATTCGGGGTGCTTTTGGCGTAGAATGCCCTCAGGTTCTTATAATCAATCGAAAAAAATGGACAGGTTATGGCTTCAGAAGTAATCCGTATCGCAACCCGCCGCAGCCCGCTGGCCTTATGGCAGGCCGACTATGTGCGTGATGCACTGCTGGCCCGCAATCCAGGACTGACTGTGGAACTGGTGGGCATTGCCACCAAGGGCGACAAAATTCTGGACGTGCCATTAGCAAAAGTTGGTGGCAAGGCCTTGTTTGTCAAAGAGTTGGAAACTGCCATGCTGGATGGCGAAGCCGATCTGGCGGTGCACTCCATGAAGGATGTGCCCATGGAATTCCCGGCAGGACTGTTCCTCTCAGTGATTTGTCCTCGTGAAGATCCGCGTGATGCCTTTGTGTCCAATACATTCAAGACGCTGGACGAACTGCCATTGGGCGCCTGTGTGGGCACCTCAAGTTTGCGCCGTCAATGCCAGTTGCGCAGTGTGCGGCCAGACATACGCATTGCCGACCTGCGTGGAAATGTCGGCACACGTCTGGGTAAACTGGATACCGGTGAGTTTGATGCCATTATTCTGGCGGCAGCTGGTTTGATCCGCCTTGAACTGGGTGAGCGCATTGCACAATTTCTGCCTACGGATCTGTCGTTACCGGCAGGCGGTCAGGGCGCTGTTGGTATTGAGTGTCGTGAAGGTGATCAGCGCATTATCAATCTGCTGAAACCTCTGCACCACCATGACACCGCCGACAGGGTGATAGCCGAACGCGCATTAAACAAACGTCTGAATGGCGGCTGTCAGGTGCCGATCGCCTGTTTTGCTGAACTGCACGGTGATGAACTGCATCTGCGCGGGTTAGTGGGTTCCAGTGATGGAAAACAACTGCTGCGTACCGAGATTCGTGGACATCGCCGCGATGCAGAGCAGTTGGGTATCAGGGCGGCCGAGCATTTGCTGGAGCAGGGTGCTGATAAAATTCTTGCGGCACTGTACGCTGAGCAGTGAGCAGGCAGAGGCAGGTGTTGCAGTAGCGGAAATGACAGTGAGTTAGGTGACACTGACAGGAGTGATGCAGATGAGTGATAAAGCGCTGACCGATCTCAACGTATTGTTGACACGACCTGAGGCTCAGTCAGCAGCACTGGTGGCAGCGATTCATGCGCTGGGCGGCCATGCCTGCGAGTTACCACTGATCGAGATTGAGCCCGTCACCGCCCCTGACGTTTGTGAACGCATCAAAGCCTGTATTCTGAATCTTGATCATTATTGCGCGGCCATTTTTATCAGCACCAATGCTGCAAAAATCGGCATGCAGTGGATTGATCGGTTTTGGCCACAGCTACCTGCAGGACTAATTGCCTACGCCGTGGGGCCTGGCACTGCGCAGGTGCTGAGGAACTTTGACTGGCCGGTTGTTATGTCGGACAGGGGTGTCACCAGTGAAGATCTGCTGGCACTAACGGGATTACAAAAGGTCGAGGGAAAAAAAATCGCCTTGTTCAGAGGCGTGGGTGGGCGCGAATTATTGGCCGAAACTCTGCGCGCGCGCGGCGCCACGGTTGACTATCTGGAATTGTACTACCGGCACACGCCGGATTATTCCTGCGACTTTGTGGGCGACCTGATCCGCGATCAACGTGTTAATGTTGTTGTGGTTAGCAGTGCACAGATTCTTGATGTGTTATTGCACTCATTGCATCAGGATGTTTCACAACTGGACAATATCCCGCTGATAGTGCCTTCTGAGCGCGTGCGTCAACAGGCGCTTGATGCCGGGCTGACACTAGTGATAAACGCGGGTGGTGCTGATGAGATGTCAGTTATCCGCAGCTTGCGGGCTATCGCCCCGACGATTAAGCCAAACATGAATTAACCATGTGACTGGTCAGATGTCAGCGTTGGAAGACAGATGCATTGGTGACGGAGTAGACAGCATTGAAAAGTGAATACGACAATTCAGGCGAGCAAACAGCTAACCGCGGTGAAACTTTGTCCAGCCCCACACCTGATGGGTTTGCGCAAACACGCCAGGCGGCATCAGCAGGCGTATCGCGCCCGGTTGTTCTGTGGTTGTTGGTTATTGTCTTGTGTGGCGCACTTGGCGCCTTTTATTGGCAGCAGACACGTTTTAGCGTCAGCCAGTCAGCATCATTATTGTCCTTGCAGGAGAGTAACCAGCAGCTGAATGTGGCCTTGACTGCAGCACGTGCTGACATGCAGAACGAGTTACAGGCACAGGCTGCTTTGCTGCAGGATAGTTCGGGTGCGCTGCAGCAGGCCATGTCTGAGTTACAGGTTATGGAGCAGCAGGATGAGCAGCGGTTGCTGGGTTTGCAGCAGCGACTGGAAAGGCAATTGCAGGATACCCAGGTACTGGTTACCGCATTGCAGCGACAGGTGGCTGGTTTGCAGCAACGCGATACACGCTGGATCAACGCAGAAGCGGCTTATCTGATGCGCCTTGCAGAACACAAGCTGACGCTTGAATTTAATCCGCAGGCGGCGCTGCAATTGTTGCGATCGGTGCTGGTACTGCTACGCGATCAGCTTGATCCTCTTGCGCAAACTGCGCTGCAAAGCCTGCAGCAGGATATTGCTGCACTGGAGTCATTGCAGTTTCCGGACCGACTGGCGCTGGCGCAGCAAGTCACTGAGTTCGCGGCGGCAGTGGAAACAGTCTCAGTAACCGGTACCCGCCAAGCTTCATACGAACAAGGACTGAGGGCGACACGCGATCAGACGGCTGCTGATGAAACGGAGCAAAGCTGGACGGCTGCCTTGATGGATTTGTTGCGCAGTATTTTTGTCTGGCGCCAGAACGAGCACAATCCGCTGGAGTTTCTGGCGTCTGATCAGGAGAACCTGATCAAACTGCAAATGCGGCTGCTATTGGATCAGGCCAGATTTGCGGTGATTCAGGCCGATCAGCAGTTGTTTGAGGATGCGTTACAGCAGGTAGCTTCGGTGCTGCAGCGTTACTTTATGCAGGAGAGTGAAGTCGCGGTGCAGTTGCATGACAATGTGCAGGCCCTCTCGGTACAAAGTGTGCAAATCGATCTTCCGGATCTCTCGGCGACCAGGGCGCTGATAGAGCAGCTACAAGGAGCTGCTCCCGATATCAGTTCAGCACTGCCAGCATCAGCACCGCCGCTTGAGCCAAGTGCTGTAACCGTTCCGCAGCTCTCGCCAGTCACCGATCCGGGCACCGTGGTTGAGGAGACCGTCGAGTGAAAAAGATTCTAATACTCAGCCTGCTGGCCATGGGCGCCGGTTTGTTTCTGGCACTTCAACTGGCCAATGATCCCGGATATGTTCTGATTGCCTACGGCAACTGGACTTTCGAGACCAGCGTGTTTGCGCTGTTGGTACTGCTCGTTGTGGCCACCATAGTGCTCCGGCTGACCTACCTGCTGCTGGCTTGGCTGAATCCAGCAAGATTTTTCCGTAAAGCGGACAAACAAACCACTGCAACAAAGTGATCTGAGTTACTCACCCGGCAAGCGCACAACAACTGAAGTGGTGCAAAAATAATCAGCGAGACAAGACTTGCTCACAAGTTCAAAGATGGCGGGGTCGCAGAGGGCGGGGCAGCAAGGTCGTGCATGGGATCGGCCACCTGCTGTTGAGGGGCACTCGGCGCTGCGCAACTCGACCTCCGCGGCTGCGCCGCTCGGGACTCGAACAGTGCTCGCGCTTTTTCGGGTGCCCCTCAACAGCAGACTACGTGGCCTGATTGATCCCATGCACGACCTTGCTGCCCCGCCCAACTACCACTAGCCTTTCAAAGCGCTTTCACAATCCAAGCTGACCCCAGAGTTCATCAACACGCTTTTTAACCTCTGCATCCATCACAATTGGTGTGCCCCACTCACGCGTGGTTTCACCCGGCCACTTGTTTGTTGCATCCATACCGATCTTGGAACCCAGACCCGACACCGGCGATGCAAAATCCAGATAATCAATTGGTGTGTTCTCAATCAGGACCGTGTCCCGCGCAGGATCCATACGCGTGGTCATTGCCCAGATCACATCATTCCAGTCACGGATATTCACATCATCATCGGTCACAATCACAAACTTGGTATACATAAACTGCCGCAGAAATGACCACACCCCCATCATCACCCGCTTGGCATGCCCTGGGTATTGTTTGCGGATGCTGACAATCGCCAGACGGTAAGAACAACCTTCCGGTGGCAGATAAAAATCAATGATTTCCGGATACTGCTTTTGCAGCAAAGGCACAAACACTTCGTTCAGCGCGACGCCCAGCATCGCAGGTTCATCCGGTGGCCGGCCTGTGTACGTGCTGTGATAAATCGGATCTTTACGATGGGTGATTTTTTTAACGGTAAAAACCGGGAATTTATCCACTTCATTGTAATAGCCGGTGTGGTCGCCAAACGGGCCTTCGTCTGCCATATCATTTGCTTCAATCACTCCTTCCAGGACAATTTCGGCACTGGCGGGTACCTGCAGGTTATTGGTCAGGCACTGAATCACCTCGGTTTTACTGCCTCGCAGCAAGCCGGCAAATGCATATTCAGATAAGGTATCCGGAATGGGCGTTACAGTAGCCAGTATGGTGGCAGGGTCGGCACCAATGGCAATCGACACCGGAAACGGCTCGCCCGGGTACTTCAGTTGCCAGTCTCTGAAATCCAGTGCGCCGCCTCGATGGGATAACCAGCGCATGATCAGCCGGTTTTTGCCAATCACCTGCATACGATAGATGCCCAGATTCTGGCGGTCTTTTTCTGGTCCGCGTGTGATCACTAGTGGCCATGTTACCAAAGGACCGGCATCACCCGGCCAGCAGGTTTGCACCGGCAGGAAGGAAAGATCCACGTCTTCCTCATTAATCACCACATCCTGGCAGGGCGCAGACTTGCGCACATTGGGCGCGATATTCAGCACTTGTTTCCAGGTCGGCAGATTTTCCCAAAGATCGCGCCAGCCTTTAGGCGGTGTTGGCTCTTTCAGAAACGCCATCAGTTTGCCGACGTCACGCAGCCCCTGCACATCCTGTTGCCCCATCGCCAGCGCAATGCGCCGTGTGTTGCCAAACAGATTGCCCAGCAACGGTACTTTGGAGCCAATTGGATTTTCAAACAACAGCGCCGGACCACCCGCACGCAGCGTTCGGTCACAAATCTCGGTGATTTCCAGATTGGGATCTACTGGTACGGTGATGCGTTTTAACTCGCCCTCCGCTTCGAGCAGTGCAATAAATTCACGAAGATCTTTGAATGACATCAGCAGGTTTCCTCATTATTTACAGAACGGCAATCGTCAATCACTCTTGGATTTTTTATTGCAGTCAAACGTGTGCGTGTGGCCGTTTGTTGTACGTATTCAAAACAAAAAAAGATTTTTATATCTGGTTTAAAGAGTGTATCCCACAACACCTTTCTACCGGATTACAAAAGCGTTAGTGAGGACGCAAAGACGAGACGAAAACGGCCGGACGAGCGCAGTTTACAAATCGTAAATGAGCATCGGCCGGCCGTTTTCAACGAAGTATTTGCTTCCGACGACTGCATGGATGCAGGAGGTAGGGCGAAGCAGGACGCCCGAGCCGAGGTAGCTTCTACTATTTTCTTTTCATGGCGTTGAAGAAGTCTTCGTTGGTCTTGCTATCCTTGAGTTTATCGAGAATAAACTCTGCCGCCTGCACATCTTCCATGGTCGCCAGAATTTTGCGCAGAATCCACATACGCTGTAGTTCTTCTTCGCCAGTCAGCAGTTCTTCGCGGCGGGTGCCGGAGCGGCGGACGTTCATGGCCGGATAAATTCGTTTCTCGGCAATTTTGCGGTCAAGATGGATTTCCATGTTGCCCGTGCCTTTGAATTCTTCGTAGATCACTTCGTCCATTTTCGAGCCGGTTTCAACCAGCGCGGTGGCAATAATAGTCAGACTGCCGCCTTCTTCCAGATTCCGTGCCGCACCAAAAAAACGCTTGGGACGTTCAAGCGCATGAGCATCCACACCGCCGGTCAACACTTTGCCAGATGACGGCACAATGGTGTTATAGGCACGTGCCAGACGTGTAATCGAGTCGAGCAGAATAACCACGTCTTCTTTGTGTTCGACAAGGCGCTTGGCCTTCTCAATAACCATCTCGGCGACTTGCACGTGACGGGCTGGCGGTTCATCAAAGGTACTGGCAACAACTTCGCCGCGAACTGAGCGCTGCATGTCGGTCACTTCTTCAGGCCGCTCATCGATCAGCAACACAATCAGACGACATTCAGGATTATTGCGGGTGATCGATTGTGCGATGTTCTGCAGCAATAAGGTTTTACCGGCTTTGGGTGGCGATACAATCAACCCACGCTGGCCTTTACCGATAGGAGCTGTCAGGTCGATGATGCGCGCGCTGAGGTCTTCGGTGCTGCCGTTACCCAGTTCGAGTCGCAGGCGCTCAGTCGGGAACAGTGGGGTCAGGTTTTCGAAGAGGATTTTTTGTTTGGAGTTTTCGGGTTTTGCAAAGTTAACTTCGGAGATCTTCAGCAGGGCAAAATAACGCTCACCTTCTTTTGGGGGGCGAATTTTGCCGGAAATCGTGTCGCCCGTACGCAGGTTGAATCTGCGGATCTGGCTGGGAGATACATAAATGTCATCGGGGCCTGCCAAGTATGATGAATCAGATGATCTCAGGAAGCCGAATCCATCCTGCAGAATTTCCAGAACCCCGTCACCACTGATGTCCTCACCGTTTTTGGCGTGTTTTTTCAGGATGGCAAAAATAATGTCTTGTTTGCGGGTGCGGGAGAGGTTTTCAAGCCCCATTTCCTGTGCTCTTTCAAGCAGTTGGGGAATGGGTTGCTTTTTCAGATCAGTTAAATTCATAGGCTGGAGTATAGTCAAAGTTTGGGTACAGGAAATCTGTATCAGGCAACGCAGCGAGGGCCAGAAATAACAATGATGTTGTTGATGCAGGCTGAGGTGCCGATCGGTTTAAAAAGATTTAGATTTTTTGGATAAAGTCAGTCGGGTATGAGACTGGAATCCGCGCCGTTTTACGGGGATGGGGCTGAATATAATTGCTCAGGGTCCCACTGTCTACAAAAATTTGTGTCTTTGTGTGACCCCCGAATCATTAGGTTCCGGGGGCACGCGCTGAATTCCGGGGAAAACTTCCGTCAGAAAGACGCTTTAAATCATGCTGTCGATAAACGCTGCCAACTGAGACTTGGACAGTGCGCCAACTTTGGTTCCGGCCACCGCGCCATTTTTGAAGATGATCAGCGTGGGTATGCCACGGATGCCGAATTTGGGTGCAGTCTGGGTATTTGAATCCACATTCAGCTTGCAGATTTTCAGACGTCCGGCGTAGTCGTCCGCGAGTTCATCAAGTACCGGCGCGATCATTTTGCACGGGCCGCACCATTCAGCCCAGAAGTCGACCATAACCGGCGTATCGGACTTGATAACGTCCTGTTCAAAACTTGCATCCGTGATGTGCACTATTTTGTCGCTCATAACAACATTCCTTAAATGTGATGTCAGGGTAAGCGACAGGCGGGAAGCTGAATCGGCTTAATGACGGCTGGTTGTTGGGGGATTGTCCTTGACGGCTATCATAAGGGCAAAAAATCATGTTTCAAGTGCTTCTTTTGGGTCAGTGGTGGCACATCCCGTCAGCGGGCAGCACCGGGAGGTTCCTCAGGACGACGCCTTCGGCGTCTTTATTGTCCTTCGCTCTCCTCCCGGCACTGCCCGCTGACGGGATGTGCATCGACTATCTGGGCTCAAATTGCGAAGCAGCATCTATTTTTTTGACAAGCGCCACCGCTTCCCGGCCACCCGCCTGATACGCCAAAGAAAAACAACCCGACTGCCACAGTGCTTGTGCCTTACAAATGAAATCAGAAGCCCTTCAGCAACCGCGCCGCCTTTTTAGCAAAATACGTCAGGATGGCATCGGCCCCGGCGCGCTTGATGCAGATCAGCGACTCCATCAACACCGCGTTTTCGTCGAGCCAGCCATTGCGCGCGGCAGCCATATGCATCGCGTACTCACCGCTCACCTGATAGACCATGGTGGGCGCGCCGAGCTCATCTTTGACGCGGCGCACAATGTCGAGGTAGGGCATGCCGGGTTTTACCATCACCATGTCGGCGCCTTCTGACAAATCCATCGCGACCTCGTGAATGGCTTCGTCTGAATTGCAGACATCCATCTGATAGTTGTACTTGTTGCCCTTGCCCAGGTTGCCGGAGGAGCCCACGGCATCGCGGAACGGGCCGTAGTAGCTAGAGGCATACTTTGCGGAGTAGGCCATGATGCGGGTATGGATATAACCGTGTTTTTCCAGCGCTTCGCGGATGGCACCAATACGGCCATCCATCATGTCTGAGGGTGCAACAATGTCGGAGCCGGCTTCGGCGTGGGATAACGCCTGTTTGACCAGCGCAGTCACGGTTTCGTCGTTCAGGACATAAGCGCTGTCATCAATAATGCCGTCCTGACCATGCGTGGTGTAAGGGTCCAGCGCCACATCGGTAATAACGCCCAGTTCCGGGAAGCTGGCCTTGAGCTGGCGCACAGCACGCTGCACCAGTCCGTCCGGATTCCAGGCTTCGCGGCCATCCAGGGTTTTGGTTTCCTGATGCGGGGAGGGGAATAAGGCGATAGCAGGAATCCCAAGCTCTACCAACTCCTTTGCTTCTTTGAGCAGTTCGTCAATACTGAGGCGGAAGATGTCCGGCATGGACACAATTTCCTGCCGCTGATGAGTGCCTTCAACAATAAACATCGGATAAATAAGATCATCTGTGCTCAGCCGGGTTTCACGCATCAGGCGGCGGCTGAACTCATCCTTTCTCATGCGGCGCAGACGGGTCAACGGAAACTGGCGCGAACCGGACGCGCGTGGGGTATGATCAGCCACTTTAAAACCTCTCGCTGGAAATGGGCAAAAACTATAACACAGCGTTTCTGTTGATAGAATCAAGCCGGTTGCTGGCCTTCAGCGTAAGCAGCAGAACAAATATGAGAATCGGAAATCATGAATAAAGCCAGAATTGGGTTGCTTGCGGTGTTGGCAGTGGTTGTAGGGTTATACATCACGCTGGACCTCGGGCAGTACCTGACACTGGCCTACGCACAATCACAGCTGGACACCTTGCGTGAGTATAGTCGCGACAATTTTGTGCTCAGTGCCGGTTTGTTCTTTGCTGCGTACGTGAGTGTGGCGGCACTGTCGATTCCTGGGGCCGCAATCATGACACTGCTGGGCGGCGCAATTTTTGGCCTGGGCTGGGGCCTGTTATTGGTTTCCTTCGCTAGTTCGTTGGGTGCCACGCTGGCGTTTCTGGCCTCGCGGCTGTTGCTGCGTGAGTATGTGCAGAACAAATTTGGCAGCTCCCTGAAGACCGTTAATGCCGGCATCGAGCGCGACGGCGCGTTTTATCTGTTTACCCTGCGCATGATTCCGGTGTTCCCGTTTTTTCTGATCAACCTGGTGATGGGTCTGACACCGCTCAAAACCCTGACGTTTTTTTGGGTCAGCCAGACCGGCATGCTGCTGGGTACGGCCGTCTATGTAAACGCAGGTGTAGAGTTGGGGCAGTTAAGTTCTTTGTCGGGCTTGCTTAGTGGATCGCTAATCCTGTCGTTTGTATTGCTGGCGCTGTTGCCGTGGGCCGGCAAGCTGTTAATCGGCGTGATCAAGACCAGACGGCTGACCAAAATGTACCAGCGCCCCAAGCGTTTTGATGCCAATCTGGTGGTTATTGGCGCCGGTTCCGGCGGTCTGGTGGCATCGATTATTGCGGCAGGAGCCAAGGCCAAAGTCATTCTGATTGAAAAACACAAAATGGGTGGCGACTGTTTAAACACCGGATGTGTGCCCAGCAAAACCCTGATCAGCAGCGCCAAGGTGGCAGAGACCATTCGTCAGGCAGATGCATTTGGCATCCGCAATGCCAGCGGATCGGTCGATTTTGCGGCCGTCATGGAGCGTGTGCAGGGCGTTATTAAAACCATAGAACCGCATGATTCCGTTGAGCGCTTTACGGGATTGGGCGTTGAGTGTGTGCAAGGCGAGGCTTTTATTCGCTCACCCTGGGAAGTTGAAGTGGATGGCCGCGTAATTGCCACCCGCGCCATTATTGTAGCAACCGGGGCGCGACCCTTTATCCCTGACACACCGGGACTATCGGCAATCAACTTCCTGCATTCCGACAATGTCTGGGCGATTCGTGAATTGCCCAGACGCCTGCTGGTGCTGGGTGGTGGCCCCATAGGATGCGAACTGGCACAAAGTTTTGCACGCCTGGGATCCGCCGTCACTATGCTCGATCGGGCGGATCGCCTGATGGCGCGTGAAGATATTGAGGCCACTACCCTAATAGAAGCTACCTTCCGTCAACAGGGCATCACACTGTTGCTGGGACATCAAATGCATCAGTTTGGGTCGGACGCCGAAGGTGACTATCTGCTGAGCAAGGGCGCGGATGGACGCGAACAGCAGATCCGCTTTGACAAAGTGCTTCTGGCGCTGGGACGCAAAGCCAATGTTGAAGGATTTGGTTTGGAGGGCCTGAACATGCCACTCACACCGCAAGGCTCGATTTTAGTGAATGATGCCTTACAAACGGTGTATCCAAGTATTTTTGCCTGCGGTGATGTCGCGGGTCCTTATCAATTTACCCATATGGCATCTTTTCAGGCCTGGTACGCGACGCTGAACGCACTGGCGGGCGGATTAAAAACATTTCGCGCCAGTTATCGGGTCGTGCCGCGGGCAACCTTTACCGATCCAGAGGTGGCGCGTGTGGGTCTGAATGAACAGGAAGCCAGAGAACAAGACATCAAATACGAGCTCACGCACTTCAAACTGGATCGGCTGGATCGCGCTCTGGCAGAGGGGCATGCGTACGGATTTATCAAAATTCTGACAGTTCCAGGCTCTGACAAAATTCTGGGTGTCACCATGGTGGGCCCGCAGGCTGGCGAACTGATTGGCAGCTTTGTGTTTGCGATGACCCATAATCTTGGCTTAAAGAAAATTGGTGGCACAACACACATCTACCCAACCATGCTGGAGGCAAATCGTTTTGCTGCCAATGCCTGGCGAAGTGCGCGCGTGCCCAAACATCTGTTGCCGTGGGCGGAGAAGTTTTTCCGCTGGCGCCTGTGATCAGCGCTGGGCAACAAATACTCGGAGCAGCCAGCGGCCGTACATACACAAATAGATAACAAGCCGCGTACCTTTTGAAGGTATTCAGTCAGATATTTTTGACCATCTGCGGTCTATACTGCCAGAATTCGAGCTGCGCATTTTCCAGCAGTCAAGCGGGACAGAAATGCAGCACTGGTCAGGCGGCGTTAGCGCCGGCAACAGAACTCAACAGGACTCAACACAATGATTGCACGACTTTTGGACATGATGCCCGCCTCACGATTGCTGAACTTGCTGATATTTATCGCCAGCGTGCTGATCATCGGCATGGCGCTCTACATGGAGCACGTCATGTTTTTGCAGCCCTGCGGACTGTGTATCACCCAGCGCGTGTTTGTTGTGCTGGCTGGTTTGGTGTGTCTGGCGGCAGCAATTCATAATCCCGGCCAGATCGGCAGACGAAATTACGCGCTGGGTGCGGCGGCCATGTGTGTCACCGGTAGCTATTTTGCCATCCGTCAGATCTGGCTGACCTATCTACCCGAAGATCAGGTGCCGGCTTGCGGCCCTGGTTTCAATTACGTTCTCAACAATTTTCCGATGATGGATACCTTGAGTTTTCTCCTGAAAGGTGACGGAAATTGTGCGGAAGTCAGTTGGCGTTTTATGGGCATTTTCTCCATCCCCGAGTTGTCGTTGATGGGCTTTATCGGTTTGTTTGCCCTGTGTCTTTACCAGGGCTTCCGCCGCTAAAGCTTGTAGTTGTTCCACTGCGCAAGGTATTCGTCAAAGCTCAGGGTGTCCTGAGCTTCGATGTGTGCCTGCGCGGCTAACGACTGTGTGCTCGCGGCCTTGAAGTGAGCCTGCACGTTGGCCGCCATGGTGCTGTGTGCGAAGTGCTGCAGCGTTTTTTCAGACGCCTGCATGCCAAACTTGCAGAACGGCATGCTGTTCTCGCGCATCAGTCGCAGAATGTTGGCAGATGGTGTCAGGTCCGGGTTATCGGCCTTGAGCGCTTGTGCACTGACAGAAGCGCTGTAGCGCTGGTTGCTGTGTGAGTGATCAAGAATAGCAGCCGTATTTTGCATCTCGCGCAACAGCTCGGTTGCCCATTGTTTCAGACTGATGGGTTGACCGTGCCGGTTCAACATTAACCCGGGCTCTCGCCCGCGGTTAACGGTTAACGATAGATTCTGCTCGCTTTCAAAGGACTCTGACTGCTCACACCAGGGGCTGTCAGCAAGCAGGCAGTAAAGCAGAAACGCATCAAGGAAGTGTATCTGTTCGCTATCGATGCCGACCGGCAAAAACGGATTCAGATCCAGCGCTCGCACTTCCACATACTGAATGCCTTGCTCTTTTAGTAGTTGCAGTGGTCGCTTGCCTTCGCCAACGCGTTTCGGGCGGATCGTCGCGTAGAACTCATTCTCCAGTTGCAGCAGGTTGGTATTGATCTGCAGCTTCCTGCCGTCTTTTTCAAGACCGATGGTTTCGTAACCGGGGTACGATGTCGACAGGGCGGAATAAAGGCTGTCGATATAGTTGTTGATATCGTTGTAGCACACGTAAATCGCACGCTGGGCATCGCTCCTGTAACCGAGGTCACCCATGCGCAGACATGTGGCATAGGGTTTGTAAAGCGTAAATTGGTCCAGTGTCTCAAGGTCATGCTCACGCCCTGCCGTGAAACAACTGCACACTGCTGGTGAGGCGCCAAACAGGTAGACCAGCATCCACGAGTAGCGATGGTAATTGCGAATCAGGCGCAGGTAATGACGGGTCTGAAAGTCCTGCAAAGGCTCTGTTGAGCCCAGTACTGCGCGGTAGTCCTGCCAGAAAGATTCTGGCATAGAGAAGTTGTAATGAATGCCCGCAATTGTCTGCATCTTGCGACTGTAACGATGCCCAAGGCCTTCCCGATACAGCGTCTTTAACTTGCCGGTATTTGAGCTGCCGTACTGGGCCAGCGGAATTTGTTCCTCGCCTTCGAGCAAACACGGCATGCTCGACACCCATAGCCGTTCACCTGTTGGCAGATTGTCATAGGTGAACTTGTGTATGTCGGTCAGGAATGCGATGCACTCATCCGCTGATTGCGTCACCGGCGTTATCAGTTCAATCAGCGCTTCCGAGTAGTCGGTGGTGATGTAAGGGTGCGTCAGCGCAGAACCCATCGCCAGCGGATGCTCAGTCTGCGCCAGCCTGCCTTGCGGGCTTACCCGCAGACTTTCTTTTTCAATGCCGCGCCGTATATTTGCCCACTCGGGCTTGAACACCGGCAGATCAAATCTGTCCAGCGCGCTGGTGAAGGTTACTGCCGTTGTATTGGCGGTCAAGTTGCCGCCTTGTCCATGGTTTGACAAGATTTCTCGACCTTAACTGAGTTGCGGACCTGCGGCCACAATGGCCTCAGACACCTTGAAGCGTTTGAAATTTGTACAGAACTGATTGATCAGATCTGCGGCTTTGGCGTCATATTTGGCCGGATCAGACCAGGTGTTACGTGGGTTCAGCAAGGCGCTGTCAACACCGGAAACAGCGGTTGGAATAGTCAGATTAATACCGTCCAGATGTTGAGTTGGCGCATCACGCAGCGCACCACTCTGAATGGCATGAAGTACAGCGCGTGTTGCCGGAATACTGAAGCGCTTGCCAATGCCATGCGGGCCACCGGTCCAACCGGTATTCACCAGGTACACCTGGCTGTCAAATTCAGCGATGCGCTTGATCAGCAAATCAGCATAAACACCGGCAGGCCGTGGGAAGAATGGTGCACCAAAGCACACTGAAAACGTGGATTTAATGCCGTCACCCGCGCCAACTTCAGTTGAGCCTACCAGAGCTGTGTAGCCGCTGAGAAAGTGATAAGCGGCAGCCTCGGGTGACAGTATGGATACCGGTGGCAGCACACCGGTCAGGTCACAGGTCAGGAATACAATGGATTTTGGCTCGCCGGCGCGGTTTGCTTCTATACGTTGACGGATATTGGTCAGTGGATAACAGGCGCGTGAATTTTCTGTCAGGTGTGTATCGGCATAATCTGCAGTGCGGGTCTGTGCGTCGATGGTGACGTTTTCGATAACCGCTCCAAACTTGATGGCATCCCAGATGACAGGTTCATTTTTCTGGCTCAAATTGATGCATTTGGCGTAACAGCCGCCTTCCAGATTAAAGACAGAGCCTTTGCCCCAGCCATGTTCGTCGTCACCAATCAGAAAACGTTCTTCATCTGCAGAGAGAGTGGTTTTGCCTGTGCCGGAGAGCCCGAAAAACAGACACACATCGCCGGACTCACCCACGTTGGCTGAGCAGTGCATGGGCAGCACATCGTGCTCCGGCAACAGGAAATTCTGTACCGAGAACATGGATTTTTTCATTTCACCCGCATAACGTGCGCCGGCCAGCAGCACTTTGCGCTGCGCAAAATTCAGAATGACGGCCACCTCGCTGTGGGTGCCATCGCGCGCAGGATCGCACACAAAATCGGGGGCGCTCAGTATCTGCCACTGAGCCTTGTTTTTGGGGTTGTAGTGATCGTTGGCTTTGATAAACAGTGTGGTGCCAAATAGGCAGTGCCACACATATTGAGCGTTTACCTGCACCGGGATGTAGTGATCAGGGTCGGCGCCGACATGCAGATCTGCCACAAACAAATCTTTATCGCTGAGAAAGTCGTTAACACGCGCCCACAGCGCATCGAATTTATCCGCATCAAACGGCTGGTTAACAACGCCCCAGTCAATCTGCTGTTCGCTGCCGGGCTCTTTGACGATAAAACGATCTTTTGGGCTGCGTCCTGTGCGCTTGCCAGTCTCAACGACCAACGCACCGTTATCTGCCAGATGTCCTTCCTGGCGCTGCAAGGCCATCTCGATTAACTGACTTGGGGAAAGATTGCGGTAAATGGTGCGGGTATTTGAATGATTGACCTGATTTGTCATGCCCTGCGTCCTGTTAACCGGCGTTGCTCAATACTGAATCAAGCTTCCAGCGGTATGATTTTGATGAATTCGCTTCTGTGGAATTCACTCAGTAGTTTTTGACTTCGTCTTTAAAAGTGCCGGCATTATGCCAAACAACCGGCGGAGTGCATACCAGCACACGGCATGCCCACTACTCGTGACGGGCCTTCATCGCCTGGCGCTGACGGCGTTCTTTTTTGTCGGGTTTGTCGTGTGCAAACAGGCCTGCTGCCTGAAACTTGCGTTGTTCTGCCAGCGCCTCACGTTTGACACGGCTGTCTTCGGATTCCGAATACAGTAATTGCGCCTCGCAAGCGCTGCGTCTTTGTTCAGACAACGCAATCACCAATAAAGTTTTTTCGTCCCAACCCTGTCGCACACTGAGGACTGTTCCTGCCGCGATCTCCTTGCCGGGTTTGGGTTTATGTCCATCAATGCTGATCTTGCCGCCTTCAATCGCCTCTTTGGCGAGCGCGCGGGTTTTAAACAGGCGCGCAGCCCACAGCCATTTGTCGAGCCGTACCTTGCCGGGTGAACTGTTGTCGCTGTTGTTGTCGTTGCTTGTCACTGCGGTTTATCTCTGAAGAGTACATGCCGTTGATTGCGGAAGTATGTCTGCAAAGTCTTCA
>CAMBPO010000015.1 GCA_945869725.1 Klebsiella pneumoniae | reverse complement strand
ATCGTGGGTTTTGAGAAGGTGAGATGCATTTGGTCAAGTGGAGGGGTTAGTGCAATTCGCTAAAAAATGGTATTTATCGCGAGAACCAGCCTGCGGCTAACAACTGGATTTATTTGGTGCCCGGGACCGGAATCGAACCGGTACGGAGTTTCCCCCGAGGGATTTTAAGTCCCTTGTGTCTACCTATTTCACCACCCGGGCAGAAAAAAACGCAAGGCGACAGGCTGGTAAACAATATTTGGAATGGAGGCTGAGGTCGGAATCGAACCGGCGTACACGGAGTTGCAGTCCGCTGCATGACCACTCTGCCACCCAGCCTGTACTGTTCCAAAGTTACCTGGCAGACAGGTAGTTACCCGGACTGGCCTTAGGCCTGAAATATAAGGCCCGGTTGAGAAGGCCAAAATTGGAGCGGGTAACGAGGCTCGAACTCGTGACCTCGACCTTGGCAAGGTCGCGCTCTACCAACTGAGCTACACCCGCTTAATTTTTCACGCCACTTTCACCGTTCTGACAGCGCCATAACGACGATGTTGCTACTGCGAAAGAGGCGCTCATTCTAATGCCATTCGATTTTAAGTCAAGCACCAAAAATTGATTTTTTCGGTTTTTCTGGCATGGTTTATCGCAAGACTGGCAGGGCCTTTTTCAGGTAAATAATCATCGACCAAAGACTCAGAGTAGCCGACAAATATAGCAAAAAGTATCCTGCATAGAGGATTGGCAAAGGCAGCGCAGGTGTGTAGGCCAGCAGCACAATGATGGCTAACATCTGCACAGTAGTCTTCACTTTGCCGATGAAACCAACTGCAACGCTATCGCGAAGATTGCGGGTGGCCATCCATTCGCGCAGCGCTGAGACAAATATTTCACGGGCAATAATAACGGCAGTGGGAATAACAAACCACGGGCTGGGGTAATTGGCGGTGAGCAATACCAACGCCATCACCACTAGCAGTTTGTCAGCCACCGGGTCCAAAAATGCACCAAACGCCGATAACTGATTGAGCCTTCTTGCCAGAAATCCATCCAGCCAGTCGGTGATGCTGGCCATTGTAAACAGCACCGCTGCAATCAGCTGACTAAAAGGCATTGGGCTGTAATAGACCAGCACAATCACGGGCACTAACAGCACCCGCGAGATCGTCACCAGATTGGCTACATTCATACAATACGCTCTCCCGCGTTGTTCCCATATCGGGCTACTGAATTAACAGAGAGCCGCATTCTACCCATTATGTAATGCTTCATAAATGACCGCGGCCAGCTTTGTGCTGATCCCCGGTGCCCGTGCCAGATCCGCTTCGCTGGCTCGCTGTATCTCCTGTTGACCACCAAAGTACTTGAGAAGTTCGCGGCGGCGTGCAGGACCCAGGCCAGGAATCTGCTCCAACGGGGATTGCTGGCGAGTTTTGGCGCGGCGCGCCCGGTGGCCGGTGATCGCAAAACGGTGAGCCTCATCGCGGACTTGCTGCAACAGGTGAAGCGCCGGGGAATGGGTATCGATGACTATCTCGCTGAAACCGGCATCGGTTGCCAGAAACAGCGTCTCTTGGCCTGCGCGGCGACTGATACCTTTGGCAATACCAATCAGAGTCAATTCCGGTAACTGACAATTTTTAAGCACCTGCACCGCTTGTGTGAGCTGTCCCTTGCCGCCATCGATCAACAAGATATCGGGTACTTTGCTGGCCAGTAACTCGCTGTCAGCAGCATCTGACTCCTGCAACTGATTACTGAGTTTGGCGTAACGGCGTGTCAAGGCCTGTTCCATGGCGGCATAGTCATCACCCGGCTGCACATCCGTAATGTTGTAGCGACGGTAGTCCGATTTCAGTGGCCCGCTTTGGTCAAATACCACACAGGCACCCACGGTGCTCTCACCCATGGTGTGGCTGATGTCAAAACACTCAATACGCTGGGGTTCGGACTGCAATCCCAATGCCTCTTGCAATAACTCAAAGCGTTGCACCATGGTCTGCCGGTTATTGACCAGGCTTTGCAGCGCCTGAACGGCGTTGTTAAGCGCCATCTCCTGCCAGCGTGCGCGGTGGGAACGCACCTTGCCCATCAGCCTGACGGCGTGCCCGGCCGCGGCGGACAAGGCCTCCTGCAAACTCTGATGATCACTCAACGGCGGGTGCACAATCACCTCAGCCGGAATCAGGCCGGGAACCAACTCGGCACTCTCCCGGAGATAGTACTGTGCAACAAAGGCTTCCAGTAACTCGGTTGCGTTGTCAGACAATTTGTCTTTGGGGAAATAATTGCGGCTGCCCATGATTCTGCCGCCACGGATACACATAACGTGCACGCAGGTATAGGCACCTTCCAGCACTGCTGCCATCACATCCGCATCATTGCCGTCACCGGAGATAATCTGCTGCGACTGGATTCGGCGCAGATCAACAATTTTATCGCGCACGCGTGCCGCCTGTTCATAGGCCAGTTCCGCCGCTTTTTGTTCCATACGCTGACCCAGCGTCTGAATCAGCGTGTCGCTTTTGCCCTGCAAAAACAGTGAGGCATCCTGGACATCCACAGCGTAGTCAGTAGGCGCAATCAGACCCACACAAGGCGCTGTGCAGCGTCCGATCTGATGTTGGAGACAGGGCCGGCTTCGGTTGCGGAAGTAGCTGTCTTCACACTGACGAACACGAAATACTTTCTGCAACAGTGCAAGGCTCTCTCTGACCGCACTGGCACTGGGGTAAGGGCCAAAAAACGTTGCATCACGTTTGCGGGTACCACGATAAAACGCCAGGCGCGGGTAGGCGTCTTTGTGGGTCAGCATAATGTAGGGATAAGTCTTGTCGTCGCGCAGCTGAATATTGTACGGCGGCCGGAATTTTTTGATCAGATTCTGTTCCAGCAGCAAGGCTTCGGTTTCGCCGTTGGTAACCGTAACATCGATAGCGGTAATGTGTGACACCAGCGCCATTGTTTTGGTATCTAGACCGCTGCTACGAAAATAATTGCTGACACGCTTTTTGAGGTTTTTGGCCTTGCCGACATACAACACTGCGCCGGCATGATCCAGCATGCGATAGACACCTGGGCGCTGGCTCATCACTTCCAGTGTTGCCTTGGCGTCAAAAACCGGCAATGTTTGTTGTTCGGCCATGGCGTCTTTCATGCGTGCCAGGCACTGGCGGGCAAAATATTGACCTCGGGTTCCAGCGAGATATCAAAACGCTGCTGGACACTGGCAGCAATTTTACGTGCCAGGTCTACCAACTGCATTCCGGTGGCTTCGCCATAATTCACCAGCACCAATGCCTGTTGAGTATGCACACCGGCATCGCCCGTACGGTAGCCTTTCCAACCTGCCTTTTCAATCAACCAGGCGGCCGGAAGCTTGCGGGTCAGCTCTGAATCCGTTTTGTAACTGGGAAGATCAGGCCACTCACGCTGCAATCTTTCACAGTGCGCCAGCGTCACCTGAGGGTTGCGGAAAAAGCTGCCGGCATTTCCCAGCACTTTGGGGTCGGGCAGTTTGCTGCGCCTGATCGCACACACGGCGTCAAAGACCTGTTGCGGTGTTGGGTGCACGGTGGCAGACAAAGCCTGCTGCAAGGCCGGATAATTGATCACGGGTGCTGCGCCTTTGCTGAGCCTCAAGCAAACGGACAAAATAATGGCGTGATGCTTCAGGCTGTGCTTGAAGATACTGTCACGGTAGGACAATTCACACTGTTCGGCAGTGATCTGATGCACCTGCTGAGTGCACCGGTCAAAGTAGCGCACACCCACCAGCACATCCGACAACTCTACACCGTAAGCACCGATGTTCTGTACAGGCGCAGCTCCGGTGCTACCGGGAATCAGCGCCAGATTCTCTAATCCCACTAATTTATTACGCAAACAAAATTCGACCAGCGCGTGCCAGTTCTCACCGGCCGCCGCAGTCACTAAAAAATGCTCCGCAGATAAAGGGTCAGGACGCACAACTATGCCAGTCAGTGCCATGTGAATCACCAGCCCCGGAAAATCCGCGGTCAACAGCACATTGCTGCCGCCACCCAGAATCAGCACCGGCAAGTCTTTGTCATCGGCCTCCTGCAACAAGGTCGGCAGTTCATCTTCCTGTTGCAGGCTGGCAAAAAATCGTGCGCTGGCCGGGACACCAAAGCTTGTAAAGCCCGCCAGATCAACATGACTCAACCAACTGCCCGGCCCGGCGCTCACGGCAACTCAGTGTCCGTCAAAAACTGCCGCACCGCTTCCAGGTCTTCAGGGGTATCTACGCCCGCTGGCACTCGCTGTGCCGCTTCATCCATTATGATGCGCACCCCATGATGCATGGCACGCAACTGCTCCAGGCGCTCACTGACTTCCAGTAAAGATCTGGGCCAAGTCACAAACTGGTTTAATGTCGCCACCCGGTAAGCATAGATGCCCACATGCCGTTTACCATGGACTGGTTCAGTGTCCTGCCACGGCAACGGCGAGCGACTGAAGTACAGCGCGTACCCTTGCGCGTCAGTGACGACTTTGACGGCATTGGGGTTAAGTAACTCCGCGGCATCGTGCAGTGTATGGAACAGGCTGCTGATACCGGCATCGGTAAATTTCCGCAAATTGGCAGCCACCTGATTGATGGTTGCCGGCGGTATCAGTGGTTCATCGCCCTGCACATTCACCACCACGGCCTGTGCAGGTAATCCCATAATGGCGGCCACTTCTTGAATACGGTCAGTACCCGATTGATGATCCGAGCGGGTCATTACCACCTGCGCGCCAAACGCTTCAGCGGTTCGCCGGATACGTTCATCGTCAGTGGCAATCACCACCGAGTTGGCCTCGCTTTCACAGGCACGCTGGTAAACGTGTTGAATCATGGGCATGCCGGCGATATCCAGCAAGGGTTTTCCGGGCAGCCGTGTTGAGGCATACCGCGCGGGGATCACCACCATAAATCCTGTGTCTTGAGGGCTCATGATCGGTTCTCACGCTCCTCAGTGCTCAGTGTGCGCGCCTCTGTTTCCAGCATAACCGGAATATCATCGCGGACTGGATAGGCCAATGCATCGGCATAACACAGCAATTCCGCCTGTTCTCGTTTGAACACCAGCGGGCCTTTACAAACCGGACATACCAGTATGCTCAGCAACTTTTTGTCCATGAATTTCTCCTGCGTTAACGCTGTCATAAAACTGTGTGATGACAAAAGGTCACTGGGTATCTACAGCGGCCAACTTACCCATAACAACTTGCAAAAACTCCGCCGGCAACACTGCTTTGACACTCAGAAACCACCAGTTATCGCCCGCAAATCGCTGACATTTCACTGCATCTTTTTCAGTCATCAACAATACTGAGTGCTTGGCAAACGCCAGATCTGCCGCGCTATACACGTGGTGATCCGGAAAGGCCCGTGGCCGCACCCTGAAGCCGAGTTGCTGGACACTGTCAAAAAAGCGCTGCGGATGACCAATACCGGCGATGGCATCCACGATAGCAGCCTCATGATCATCTCCATCGCTGCTGCCATCACCGGCATGCAGGGCCAGTGGCAGATGAGTCAGGCTCACCTGCTGACCTGTGCGCACATTCACCCAGACCTGCGGCACTAGCGTGAAGTGCGCCTGCGGTGTGGTTATGTCTGGCAGTTGCGACTGTTCTGACTGTTGCGACGCTGGCAAGCCATTCAGCAAAATGTAATCCACATCTTCAAGACGCTGCGGCGGTTCACGTAACGGGCCGGCCGGCAGACACAAGCGGTTTCCGAGTCCTCGCGCCGCGTCGACAACCACAATCTCAATATCGCGCCACAACCGGTAATGCTGCAGGCCGTCATCACTGATCACCACATCGCAGTCAGACTGCGTTGTCACTGCCCTCAGCGCGCGCGACCGGTCCGGGTCCAGCACCAGCGGTCCACTCAGGGTACGGCGCATCATGCTGGCCTCATCACCACTTTCGCGCACATCCGTGCTGTCACTGACCCACAACGGATACTGCCGCGCCCTGCCTCCATAACCACGACTGATAACACCGACCCGTCGGCCACTGTTGTGCAATGCCTCTGCCAGCGCCAGCACCACCGGCGTTTTTCCGGTTCCACCGACTGAGATATTTCCAATCACAATCACCGGCACAACTGATGGCTGCTGCAAAGCACTTAAGCGGCGACGGCGGATAACACTGATACATCTGAACAGTGCCGCCAGTGGTCGCAGCAGGTGCAGCCAAGGCGCCCCTGTGTACCAGCCATCAGTCAGCGCTGAAACCACTGTGGCCTTTAGCCCGCCCGCCATCAGTCGGCATCCCGGCCATTAATCGATAGTTCCGGGCCGGGTTCAGCAACTTCTGCAAACTGCAGACGATGCAGGCGGGCATAGTGTTGGTTCAGCGCCATTAACTCATGATGGCTGCCGCTTTCCACAATACAACCCTGATCCATGACCACAATCAGATCGGCGTTTTCAATGGTGGACAACCGGTGCGCGATCACAAATGTGGTACGTCCGCGCATCAACTCATTCAACGCTTGCTGTATATGTTGCTCGGACTCGGTATCCAGTGAAGAGGTCGCTTCATCCAGAATCAGTACCGGTGCATTTTTCAGGAACGCACGCGCGATCGCCAGACGCTGGCGCTGCCCGCCAGACAACAACGCGCCACCATCACCGACATCGGCGTCGTACATCAGCGGCAACTTTTCAATAAACTCTGCAGCATGGGCATTACGCGCGGCTTCTTGTATCTGCTCTAGCGTGACTTTGTCACGCACGCCATAGGCAATATTTTCAGCCACCGAGCCCTCAAACAGCACAACATCCTGCGTCACAATAGCTATCTGTTCGCGCAGATTTGCAAGCTGATAGTCTGCCAGCAGCACACCATCCAGGCGGATAGAGCCGGACGAATTGTCATAAAATCGCGGCAGCATTGACACCAATGTGGATTTGCCGCTGCCCGAACGCCCGACCAGCGCCACCGTAATCCCCGGTTTTGCACACAGATAGATACCCTGAAGAACCGGCTTGTCAGACTCATAAGCAAAACCGACATCCTCAAACTCAACCAGACCAGTGGCCCGATCTGTGGTGTATAAACCACCATCGCCTTCGCGAGGGGTATCCAGCAGATCAAAAATGCTGCTGGCTGCTGAGATACCACGCTGAATAATGGCGTTGACGCCTGATAACTGGCGGATTGGTTTAGCCAGTAACCCGGCCAGCGTCAGAAACGTGACCAGTTCACCGGCAGAAGAGGAAGCAAACAATTCCGGCGACATCGCAAACCAGATTAGAATCGCCATCGCAATACTGACAAGAATCTGTACCAGCGGTGTGGCGGTTGATTCGGTAGCGACCATTTTCATGTTCTGCCGACGATTGCTCTCGCTGGCAGAGCGGAAGCGGCTGGAGACAAACTCCATCGCGTTAAATGTGCGGATGACCAACTGTCCCTTGATCGACTCATTGGTGATTTGAGTGACATCACCCATGGAGTCCTGCATCTGCCGGCTGTAGCGACGGTAGTGCGATGTCGCCAGATGCACCACCACCGCCACCAGCGGGGCAACCAGCAGAAACACCATACTCAGTCGCCAGTTCACCCAGAACAACATAACCAGCAGCCCCACCACTGTCATCCCTTCACGCAGAATCACCGTGATGGCATTGGTGGCGGCACCTTTGATTTGCGCCACATCGTAGGTCACTTTGGACACCAGACGACCGATACTGTTCTGATCGTAATAACGTACTGGCACGGTAAGCAGTTGATCAATAATCTGTTGTCGCAACTTATGCACAATATGATTGGCAATGTACTCCAGCGAGTATCCGCCCATAAATCCGCCAATGCCGCGCACCACGACGATCAACACACACAGGATAGGGCTAAGAATGCGGCCCTCGGCGCTGCGCGCCTCCACCTGATCGATGGTCCAACCCAGCCACGGAGCCACAGCTGCCTGGCTGGCTGCATAGATCATGTAACCCAGTACACACACAAAAAACACACCGGCATACGGGCGCAGGTAGGACAGCAGCCGCCTATAGACCTGCATGCCAGTCATCACCTTGACTGGCGGGGTTGCATTGGGCGCAGTGCCCGTTGCCGGATCAGGAGCATGCTTGCGTGGGGGAGTTGTTGTCTGATTCATGCGGGCCCGTTACTCCTGGTTGGCTGGCACCGTTAACGGCGGTTGATCAGTGCTTTGAGTGTCGGCTGACTGAGGGGGACGGGTAGCAATGCTGAGACGACTGAATCCTGCCCGACCAATAGCATCCATGGCGGTGACGACTGATTGATGAGTGGCCTCGGCATCAGCCACCAGCAGCACTGGCCGGCTGCGATCGCGCTGCGCTGCTTGCAGGATTGCATCGCCTAAGATGCTCGCCTGACTGTTACTCAGCACTTCCCCGTTAACACTGAAACGCCCCGCCTCACTGACAGTCACTTCAATCTGATCTGGCAGACTCTCACTGCTGTTGGCATCGGCTTCGGGCAGATTCACGGTGAGACGCGTATCGCGCGTAAAGGTGGTGCTCACCATAAAAAAGATTAACAGCAGGAACACGACATCAATCAACGGGGTCAGGTTGATTTCAGGGTCTACCAGCGTGCGGCGGGGAAAATTCATGCTGATTTCTCACTATCGGCATGCTCTTTGGGAATGCTGAATTCACGAACATCAACGCGCCGGTCACCGTGCAGCGCATCGACCAGCTTGCCGGATTCCTGCTCCAGCGCCAACACCAGCGTATCCACGCGGCGCACAAAAAAGCGGTGACAAGCGTAGGCAGGGATTGCAACACACAAACCGGCGGCTGTTGTAATCAGCGCCTCGGAGATTCCGCCCGCTAGCGCATTGGGGTTGCCAGTGCCTTGCACCATGATTTCGGTAAATACGCGGATCATGCCGATGACCGTTCCCAACAGGCCCAGCAAAGGAGTAATGGCGGCAATTGTCCCCAAGGTGCTGAGATATCGTTCAAGTTCGTGGATGACCACGGCAGCTGACTGGGAGATAGCGGAGTTCATGGCGTCGCGCCCCTGTCGCGCCTGCAGCAGCCCTGCAGCCAGAATCTGACCCAGCGGCGAGGCCAGTCGGAGTTCGCGCAACCGCGTGGAATCGAGTTCATTGTTCTTGATCCAGGTCCAGATTTGACCCACAGCATAGCGCGGCGCAACGCGGTTGACGTTCAGAGTCCAGAATCGTTCGATAACAATGGCAATCGCCAGGATTGAACACAAAATAATCGGCAGCATTAACCAGCCGCCAGCAATCACAATCTCTACCACAACTGTCACCTCCGCTGATCCGGCTTCTACTTTAGCATAACTTCCTGAAATTGAGCTGCTCAGCGTTTGGTGTGCCAGAAACGGCGTGCCGTATCACGGTGCCTCTCCAGCAAGCGCGGCTCCGTGCCTCCCAGCTCAAACAGCACAGCACCGCTGTGAGCAGTGATCTCAACCTGAGTGCCTGCCTGTTGATAGCGCGAGACAATCTCGGGGTGCGGGTGATCAAAGCGATTATTGTAACCTGCTGACATGATGACCCATTGTGCCTGCACGGTGGCCACAAACGCCTGGGTGCTGGAACTGCGACTGCCATGATGGGGTGCCTGCACAATGTCCGCAGCAAGTAAGTCAGGCCATTCACCGAGTAACCGGCGCTCCGCTTCTTCTTCAATATCACCGGTCAGCAACACCCGCTGGCCATTGGTTTCAATCAGCAGCACGCAGGAACTATTATTGGGATCGCTGTTAGCATGCGCGCTGCTGCCGGGATGCAACACCCTGAAGTCCACCTCATCCCATTGCCAACGCTGGCCCGTCTCACAGGACATTGGTTGCCCAGGCGAGGGGTATTCATTCAGCAGTGATTCAAGTCCCCCGCTGTGGTCAGCATGCCAGTGACTGACAATGACCGTGTCTACCTCAGCAACACCGCTCCAGCGCAGATATGGCAGCAACACGGCCTGACCCGCATCAAACTCCGGCCCCAGCGGCGGACCGGTATCAAACACCAAGGTATGCCTGTGGGTATGCACAACAATCGCCAGCCCCTGCCCGACATCCAGAAAACGCACCCACATCAGGCCTGGTGCCGGACGTGCAGCCTCCGGTGCTCTTAACAGCGGCAATAGCATCAGTAGCGCCAGCCAGCGCGGCACAAGACCTCGGGGCACCAGCAACAGCGCACTGGCGATGGCCATCAGGACCATGACATCCCATCCGGGCACTGCCGGCCGCCAGGTACCGGGTGTCCAACTCAGCAACCACTGCAGAAAACTCATCATCCAGCCCAGCACAACATCGGCGATGACCAGCATCCAGCCGGCATAAGGAATCCCAATCGAAACTGCGATGGACCCCAGCAAGGCCAGCGGTACCACGCATAGATTCACCATCGGTATAGCAATCACATTGGCCAGTGGCGAAATCACCGATACCTGCCCGGTCCACAGAATTAATGGCAACAATAAACCGGCACTGACAACCCACTGCGGATATACCCAGCGCTGCCAAGCCGTGTCCAGCTGCTGACGCCACCCGGGGTGACTGGCAGCAGGCTGACCATGCCCGAAGAACGCCAGAAACAGCGATGCCACCGCGCCAAACGACAACCAGAAACCTGCCTGTGTGACCGCCAGCGGATCTTTGACAAGCACCAGCGTCGCGGCAATCAGTAATGAGTCAGTCGGTGCAATGGCCTTCCCGGCCAGACGACTGCCCATCAGCACGGCAATCATGATCAGCGCGCGCTGCGTTGGCAGCGAGAAACCTGCCAGCAGGCTGTACGCCAGCGCCGCCAGCATCGCCGCCAGCGCGGCCCAATGTTGTGCCGGCATAATCAACAGCATCGTTGGTGACACCCGAACAACAAGGTTAAAAAACAACCAAGCTGTCAGTGCCATAAAGCTGACATGCATACCGGAGATCACCACCAGATGATTGGTGCCGGTGCCGGTAAACGTATCCCATTGCTCACCACTGATACCCTGATGATCTCCGATCACCAGCGCCGTAAGCAGGCCCGTGTGATTCAAAGTCCTGTCAATCGGGATACCTGCTTGCTGAATGTGCGCAGCCAGTGCTGCGCGAGTGGTGTTGACGCTGCGGCTTGCTTCGGCAAGCCGCTTGTTGAACCTAGTTTCGCGAATGTAGCCACGCGCCACGATGCCGCGCTGAAACTGCACCGCTTCAAAATCAGACGCACCCGGATTAGAGAAACCGTGAGGCCGGTTGACACGCACGCGCAGCTGCCAACGCTCCCCGGTGCTGACAGGCAAACCGCCGTAGTCACTCAACGTGACCTTTATACCCTCCATCAACCGATTGTCCGCTTCGCATTGCTCGGGTAGCAGGCGCAGGCAGGCGGACTGCACCACAAACTCAAACTGACTGCTGCGCCGGTTGAAGCTGTCCGCAGCGGCAACTGCCTGTGTCGCCGGTGGCTCTCGCACCAGACTGGCAACCTGGCCGATCAGCCAGAAGTCCTGACCTTCCAGCGACACCGGCAAGCGTTGATGCATTTGATGTTGTGCCAGCGCCATTGCCCAGAAAAACCCTGCTCCCAAAAAACCCGCGTAACTGACAGCTTTTACCAGCCTGCTCTGCAGATTCGACAAGGCAATTGCCAGCAGCAGCGATAACACACTCAGAACCATCACCAGTCGGCTGGCTGACTGATAGTCATTCATGAGCAGCAAAGGCAGTTCGCTTGAGCGGCTGTGCAGCGCTATTCCCAGGCACAACGCCAACAGCCGTAAACGCATGGGCACTCCCGCGAAGCAAAAAAACAGCATCTCCGGACATCGGCCGATGCTGAGGTTTTATAGCGGGGAATCGTCACAGATGCAGGGGAAAATAGCGTTTGCAGAGCCGGAACTAAAATAGCGCATTACGCACCAGGAGTTTTGTGCAACAGGACTCAGTCCGCGCGCAGTGCCTCAGCAGGTAAAACCCGTGCTGCACGCCATGCCGGATACAGACTGGCCAGCAGACACAATATCAATACACCACTGCTGACCCAGGCCAGATCAGACCACAACAGCTGTGAGGGCAGGAAGTCCACGGGATACACGTCAGCACTGAGCAGGCTAGTCCCGGTGGCCTGTTCCATCCAACGGTACAGAGCGCTGATATTCAGCGCCAACAAAGAGCCAAGCACCAGCCCAATACCCGCGCCGATCAGGCCAATCAGGCAGCCTTGCAGCACAAAAATCCGACCAATCATGCCGGGCGATGCACCCATAGTGCGCAGAATTGCAATGTCCGAGCGCTTGTCGCGCACAATCATCACCAGGCTAACCACCAGATTAAAGGCCGCAACTGCAACGAGCAGCCACAACAAAAACCCGACAATCGTGCGCGACAGACGGATGTTTTCATAAATTGCACCAAACCACTCTGTCCAGGTCTCAACGTAGAAGCCTTGGGGCAGTTGCTCTTCGATCGCATCGCGCAACTGATTGACAGCCAGCACATCGCTGGTGCGCAGGCGAAGACCGTCGTAGCTGTCAGGCTGGCGGTACAAGGCCTGAGCATCGGGCAATGCAATCATCACCAACTCTTCGTCCAGCTCCTGAGTGCCTACCCGGAAAATGCCGGCCACGGTGAAGCGGCGCTGCACCGGCAAAGGTGCCACCGGGTTGATGGACACATTAAGTGAATACAGACTGACACTGTCTCCAAGCCCTACGCCCATGCGATCAGCCAGTGTCTGCCCCATGATGATCTGAAAACGTTGGTCCGACAGCGCCTCGACAGAGCCGGAACGCATAAACTGTGGCAATCGCGAAATCAGCAGTTCACGCTGGGGATCAATGCCATTGACCAGGACACCCTTGCTGCCCAGTGGCCCGGATAACACGCCATTGGCCGTTAACACCGGCGCGGTGCGCTCAATACCTGACACGCTCTGCAGACGCTCATCCAGCGCCTGCCAGCTTGCAGATCGCGGACGCTCTTGCGTGGTGACGGTGGCATGCGGCAATACCCCCAACACACTTTCGCGCACTTCACGGTCAAAACCATTCATCACCGACAACACCGCAATCAGGATCGTGACACTGAGTACCAGTCCGCCAATCGTCAGCAGCGACATAAAACTGACCAGCTGACTGCGCCTGCCAACACTGATATAGCGCAGTGCAATGCGTGCTGAAAGCCAGGTTGGTAACACCCCCCGCGTCCCGGATGGCTGATCTGACTGATTTTGCTGCAGGCGACTGTCGTTATTCACGCCTCGGCCGCCTGCAAACAACCATTACTGAGCACCAGCACTCTGTCCAGCGTCGCCGCAAAGCGCTCATCGTGAGTCACCACGACAAAACTGGTATCCAGCTGCTGATTGAGCGAACGCATCAATTCATGGATGCCCTGCGCGGTGCGGTGGTCCAGGTTACCGGTGGGCTCATCCATCAGCACACAACGGGGTGCGCTGACCAGCGCGCGGGCAATCGCGACGCGTTGGCGTTCACCGCCGGATAGCTCCGAGGGTTTGTGCGTGAGTCGATGTGACAATCCTACCCGGGACAACAGTTCAGCCGCTCTGCCACTGGCAACTTTGGTGGAACTGCCTCCAATCAACAAAGGCATGGCCACGTTCTCCAGCGCTGAGAACTCACCCAGCAGATGGTGGAACTGATACACAAAACCCAGATAACGATTGCGCAAGCTGGCGCGGTCGCGATCGCTCATACTGGCTAGATCACAGCCAGCAACCTCGATCTGACCGCCGGACGGCATGTCGAGCCCGCCCAACATATTCAACAAGGTGGTTTTTCCAGAACCAGAGCTACCGACAACGGCGATGCACTCGCCGGGATACACATCCAGATTCACATCCAGCAGCACATCCACCTGCTGCGGACCCTGGGTATAACGTTTGCTCAAATGTCGACAACGGATGACCGGTGTTGCATCGGCAGCCTCAGGCTTATGCGCATCTGACTGACTGACAGGGGGATGATTGATCTCATCCATCGTGATCTGACCTGAATTACTCATATCGCAACACATCCGCAGGTTGTATTCGGGCAGCTCGCCAGGCAGGGTACAGGGTTGCCAGCAGACTGATGACCAGCGCGCTGGTGCAGACGATCATCACATCGCTCCAGGCAAGTTCAGCACTTAGGTGCGCAATCATATAAACATCGCCCGGCGCCAGCAGCGAGTTCATCCAGCTTTCGAATCCGCGGGTGACACTGGTCAGATTTATGGTCAGTAAGATACCCCCGGCCGCACCCAGCAGCGTGCCGAGTACGCCTGCTGCAAACCCCTGAATAACAAAAACCGCCATCACCGTGCTGCGGCTGGCACCCATGGTACGCAGGATGGCGATATCAGCACTCTTGTCAGCCACCGCCATCACCAGCGTCGCCACAATATTCACTGCACCAATAATAACGATCATCAGCAGCATAAAACCCGTGAGTATTTTTTCCATGCGCAACGCATCAAACAAACTGCGGCGGGTCTCGCTCCAGCTGCTGACGCGGTACTCAGCCGGCGGCAACGCACTGACGGCCTGCACGGCAATCGAGCGGGCGTTAAAAACATCATCGACTTTGAGGCGGATCTGCACATCAGCACCCTGCCCTACGGCAAATAGCTCCTGAGCCGACTGCAGACCAATCAGGGCAATGCTGTCGTTGTCATAAAAACCAAAATCAGCAATCCCCACCACCCGGAAACTGCGGGCCGCATCAGTTGAACCAGTCAAGAGGCTGGCCAGTGGCGTTGCCGACAGAGGCATGCCTGTGAAAATACCCAGACGAGCGGCAAGACGGGTGCCCAGAATGATGCCATCGGAGGATTGCCCGAGTTCAGCGATCAGCGCCCGCAGGTGTTCGTCGGGTTGCTGCAGCACCAAAGGCTCCAGCACAGGATCAACGCCCCTGATCTCGACAAAATCGCCATAGCCTTCGAATCTGAGCCACGCTTCTGCGCTCAGATACGGTGCTGCCGCGACAATTCCGGGCTGATTGTTCAGCACGGGGATGAACTGTTGCCATGGCGAAGCACTGTCCGGCAACACCAAGCCAGCGTGTGGCACTGTTTTTAATGTTTCCGCACGCATGGTATTCGTGGAAGCATTAATGACTGACAAAACCGCGATCAGGGCCAGCACACCGAGCGCAATACCCAACATGGAAATCAGTGTCACAAACGACATCAATTGGTTTTTCTTGCGCGCGCGCACAAACCGCATGCCGATAAACACTGCAAGGGGGCGATACATCATGGTGGTGATAGCCAGGCATGGATTTTCATGGCGCGATTCTAGACGAGCCCCCTGCTTAAAACAAACCTTGCATGTGCTGTGCGCAGACCTTCCTGCAGGTGTTTGAATAAAAAAGGCTTTACTGTTATAGTCGCCGGGCTGAAAAAAGCAGTTGACCGTAGCGCCAGTATCCCTTTGTTTGAGGTATCGGCCACAAGTGATCAGCAATAAATTTGTACCTTCAGGCACAAGCGCCTGATGTACCAATAGCAGTAAAACCTAACAGCAAGACATAACGTTTTTAACTGTAACTTTTAACAACGCTGTAACCGGAGCGCCCGGCATCACCCAGTGCTGCTGTGAGGACTCCAGGAACGAAGATTTTTGCGCACGGGCAGCCAATATTGCTGACCCCGTCGCGGTCAGTGACGGTACAACCGCTGATGATTTAGAAGAGTATTCGATTTGCCAACTCTTGGGATCAAAGTGTTTCTACACACCGTACTGATTGACGGCCAGGCAAAACAAAACATGACATCGTAGCAACCGATAGCCAGCGCCACAGGCTGACTGACGGTAAACGGATGAGCAGTACACGCTTGAAGCAAGCGTATGGATTTGAACACAGGAATCAAGGCGGATCAGCACAGACCCAGGGTCGCGGTGCGCCATTGAAGCAGATGTCGAGAGCAGGGTTATCGGAAACGAAACCGTCGCATTTATCGCAGACGAGACACCGGACAAGTACACGCTGGACATCAGCAGTCAACCCGATCTTCTTCCGCGCTCTCAACCAGACCGGCGCTATCGCGTTACATGAAGCGGTTCCGTTACCTGCGCCTGTATTCGAAACATACCTGACTGCGCCTGCTGTTAAGCCCTTGTTTTGTGATACCTGTCCGACCTTTAGTCGACGACATCCTGGATACCTGCTCTGGTTCTCAAGAGACATGTATCTATTATGAAAAGAATGCTAATCAATGCCACGCAGGAAGAAGAACTGCGTGTTGCCCTCGTCGATGGCCAGAAGCTTTACGATCTGGATATTGAAAACCGTACCCGCGTGCAGAAAAAGGCCAGCATCTTCAAAGGCCGTATCACCCGCGTAGAACCCAGCCTGGAAGCAGCGTTTGTAGACTTTGGCGCTGAACGTCACGGATTTTTGCCGCTCAAGGAAATCGCCCCGGAATACTTCAACAAAAAAGGTTCTGACGGCGGACGCGTCAACATCAAGGAATCGGTTTCCGAAGGTACCGAAGTGATTGTGCAGGTTGAAAAGGAAGAGCGCGGTAACAAAGGCGCAGCCCTGACTACCTTTATCAGCTTGGCCGGTCGTTACCTGGTGCTGATGCCAAACAACCCGCGCGCCGGTGGTATTTCCCGTCGTATAGAGGGTGATGAACGCTCGGAAATTCGTGAAGCCATCAACGGTCTGGAAATTCCTGACGGCATGGGCATTATTGTGCGCACTGCCGGCGTTGGCAAAAATCAGGAAGAACTGCAGTGGGATCTTGATTACCTGCTGACACTGTGGACCTCGATTACCGAAGCATCTGCAAAGAAAAATGCGCCCTTCCTGATTTATCAGGAGAGCAATGTCATCATTCGTTGTATCCGCGATTACCTGCGTCAGGACATCGGCGAAGTGTTGCTGGATACCAAAGAAGCGCACGAAGAAGCATTAAATTTTGTGCGTCAGGTCATGCCACAGTACGAGTCACGCATTCGTTTGTATAACGAGTCACTGCCACTGTTTAACCGTTTTCAGATTGAATCCCAGATCGAGTCTGCTTTCCAGCGCGAAGTAAAACTGCCATCAGGCGGCTCTATCGTGATTGATCCGACAGAGGCGCTGATCTCTATCGACATCAACTCTTCACGCGCAACCCGTGGATCTGACATCGAAGAAACTGCTCTGAATACCAACCTTGAAGCGGCTGACGAAATTGCCCGACAGCTGCGTCTGCGTGATATGGGTGGCCTTGTCGTCATTGATTTTATCGACATGAGCTCTACCAAAAATCAGAAAGAAGTTGAAAATCGCATGCGTGACGCGCTGGAAGCAGACCGCGCGCGTGTTCAGGTTGGTCGTATTTCCCGTTTTGGATTGCTGGAAATGTCACGTCAGCGTCTGCGTCCGTCACTGGATGAGACCAGTGCCGTGGTGTGCCCACGCTGTAATGGCCAGGGCACCATTCGTGATGTGAAGTCACTATGCCTGTCTATCCTGCGCGTTCTGCAGGAAGAGGCCAACAAGAAAAAGAGCGCTGAAATCAGAGCAATTGTGCCGTTGTCTGTGGCCTCCTACCTGCTCAATGAGAAGCGCAACGCTGTTGCTGCCATTGAAGCGCAGAGTAAAACACGCCTGCTGATTGTTCCTAATCCGTCACTGGAAACGCCGCATTACGAGATTCAGAGCCTGACCTTGCAAGATGGTGGCACACCGGTGGCAAGCTACGAAATCGTGACGACGAATGATGATCACGAAGAAATGGTTGTGGCGCAAAAGCCCGTTCCTGCGCAGCAGGCAGCGGTACAGGCACCCACGGTTCCGCAAGCCCCTACACCATCTGCCGCGCCTGTCGCCAAAACAGCGGCTCCAGCAGCCGCTCCGCGCAAAAAGGGCTTGTTTGCATCGTTGTTGTCTATCATTGGCCTGTCAGACTCATCAGATGATGCAGCACCGGCCAAGACAGAGGACAAAGACGATTCAGAGCAACAGCGCGGTCGTCGCACGTCGGGCGCGGGTCAAGGTGCACAGAATCGTAACTCGCGCCAGAATCGGGGCGGTGGCCGGTCTGACCGTGATCGCAATGATCGTGATCGCAGCACCGCCAAACCTGATGATGACATCAGGGCGGATCGCAAGGATGAACGTCGACCTCCACGTGATGCAGCAGACGCTGATGCAGGCGCTGCAGGCCAGGGTCGTGGTCGTCGTCGTGGCGGCAATCAGCAAGGTACACAGGCACAGGGCAATAACCGTCAACGACCTGCTGATGATGAGGCACTGCGCAAAGATGTGATCGCAGACACGGCTGAAGCCGATACAACCGAAGAAACCAGCGGTGATGCCAAGCGTCGACGTGGTGATCGCAGACCGCGCAATACGAACAAGCGCACACGTGGCCCGCACCCTGATGGTTTGGACACAACATTGGACAGCGCAGCCACAGTGGCAGAGATTGATCAAAACACAGGGCTGCAAGCGACTGCCGATGCTGAAGAGGGTGCAGTGGTAACTGACGAGCTGTTGCGCGTTGAGTCAGCTGAAGATGGCAATGGCCAGACTGAAACAGGCGAAGATGGCGTAGCCAAGCCGCGTCGTCGTCGCAGCCGCGGCGGTCGATCACGTCGGGGGCGAGGCCAGACAGCGGGCGCAGAGACAACCGATGCCACCGATACTGACGAGAGCGATGACTCTGACGATACTGCCGAGCCTAACGAAAGCGCTGACTCTGACGATACTGCCGAGCCTAACGAAAGCGCTGATATCACAGTGAAAATTGACGTGGCTGATATTGCTGCAGTGGCTGATGTGGCTGCAGTGGCTGCAGTGGCTGATCTTATTGAAATTGCAGCACCTGTTACCAAACCCGCCGCTAAATCTTCGGGACGATCAGCATCTGCGAGAGCAGCAGCCAAATCAGCGGCTGAGAATGCAGCCCGGGCTGAACAGGCTGCCGATCAGACTGAGCAGAAAGTAGCGGTTGCAGAACCTGCTGCTGACTACCAACCCGTGGCTGCAGAGCAAACCGTTGTTGACGTTGTCACCCCCTCAGAGCCACAGGCTGAGTTGCCGCCGGCTGTTACAGAAGTAACTTCAGTAGTGACTGCAGAAGCTACAACTGCAATAACCGGTGCTGCAAGCGACCCGGTAGTTGCAACCGTGGCAGAGCCCGCTGCAGAAGTGGTGGCTCCCGCCGTCATCAGCAGTGGCGGTCGCGCCCCCAATGATCCGCGCGAAATCCGTCGTCGCCGGCTTGCGGAAGAAGCGCGACTGGCCGCTCAATCTGAGGCCGATAAATCGGAGTAATTCCCGGTGACATAAAAAAACCCGGCCTCTAGCCGGGTTTTTTTTGCCTGCGATTAAGAGCAAGACTGACTATCGTCAGCCTGCACTCCTGTGACTTGTTATCAGAGTTTGTCCGCCAACTCCGGGACTGCCTGAAACAGATCGGCAACCAGACCATAATCAGCTACCTGGAATATCGGAGCCTCTTCATCTTTGTTGATCGCCACAATGACCTTGCTGTCTTTCATACCGGCCAGATGCTGTATCGCACCTGAAATGCCAACGGCGATATACAGATCCGGCGCGACTATCTTGCCAGTCTGACCAACTTGCATGTCATTAGGCACAAAACCAGCATCTACAGCTGCACGCGAAGCGCCAATGGCGGCGCCGAGTTTGTCGGCAACCTTTTCCAGCAGCACAAAGTTGTCACCGTTCTGCATACCACGGCCACCGGAAATGACAATCGACGCGCCGGTAAGCTCTGGACGCTCTGACACAGTCAATTGCTGACTCACAAATTCGGCAATATCCTGGCTCTTCACCACTGCGAGTGTTTCGACAGCAGCTGAACCACCCTCTTTAGCGGCTTCTTCAAAACCGGTTGTGCGCACGGTTACCACTTTAATGGTATCGCTGGATTGCACAGTGGCCAGTGCGTTACCGGCATAAATTGGTCGCACAAACGTGTCAGCGCTTTTGACGGCAATGATGTCGGATATCTGAGCGACGCCCAACAAAGCAGCAACACGCGGCATAAAATTCTTGCCGGTAGTGGTGGCTGGAGCCAGCACATGAGAATAAGCTGCCGCAATTTCTGCAATGAGCGCGGAAATATTTTCTGGCAACTGATTACCATAGACGGCGTTGTCAGCCAGCAATACTTTGCTGACTCCACTGACTGAGGCAGCTGCAGTAGCCACTGCCGCGCAACTGGCGCCAGCGACCAATACAACAATATCTCCACCGATAGCTTTGGCAGCAGTGACCGCGTTCAAAGTAGCCGGCCGCAGGGCGGCATTGTCATGTTCTGCAATAACCAAAATACTCATGTTTGCTACCCCTTAGATGACTTTGGCTTCAGATTTTAATTTGCTGATCAATTCATCAACACTGGCCACTTTGATGCCCGCCGATCGGCTGGGCGGCGGCTCAACAGCAATGACTTTCAGGCCCGAACTGATATCCACACCCAGATCATCCGGGGTCAGTGTATCCAGCTGCTTCTTCTTCGCTTTCATGATGTTTGGCAGTGATGCATAACGAGGCTCATTAAGTCGCAGATCGGTGGTGATCACAGCGGGCAGCTTCAATGATACGGTTTGCTCACCTCCATCAACTTCGCGAGTCACCAGCGCACGGCCGTCAGCAATGTCCACTTTGCATGCAAATGTACCTTGTGGCATGCCGGCTAACGCGGCCAACATCTGACCCACTTGGTTATTATCGGAATCGATGGATTGTTTGCCCAGAATCACCAGTCCAGCACCTTCTCTCTCGACCAATTTATGCAGCAGACGTGCAACTGGCAGCGGCTGCAGATCAGCAGCCGCTTCAACATGAATACCACGATCAGCACCCAGCGCCAGTGCCGTGCGAATCTGTTCCTGACAAGCTTTCTCACCAATGGAGACCGCAATGATTTCTTCGGCAAGACCTTTTTCTTTGAGCCGGATTGCCTCTTCAATGGCAATTTCACAGAACGGATTAACCGCCATCTTTGCGTTGGTCAAATCAACACCACTGTGGTCAGCTTTGACACGTACTTTTACGTTTGCATCCACTACACGTTTTATCGCTACCAGAATCTTCATGGATTCTCCAATGTCACTTATTACAAAACATCACTGATTGTCTACACAGCGAGGCACATAAAAAAGGCTATCAATGATGCCGCGTTTATCCACAGTCGTCAATCAAAAGGCTGCTCAGAAATCATCCTGAACCGAGCCAAAAATAAATTCTGCACCTGAACTATAAAGCACTAGTTTGTGACTTTTCTCCTTGTTTTTATTATTTTTTTTATCATCATCAGACAATGGTTTCAGTTGCGCCATATCAACCAGCTGATAAAAAACCGAACGGCTGATCAATGCATAAAGTCCATGCCTGACATGCAGCCTGGGATGGGGAGCACCTTGCTCATCATCATCAAATTCAAGACAGTTTTGCGCGCCCGCGACAACATGCTCGCCAGTGTTCAGAGTGAAGCGCAGCTGTTGTGAAGACCCCTCTCCTTCTACATCCAGCAACTGTGCAACAAATGGACAATCGTCGACCCTGATGCGCACTCGCTCAACCGGTGTCACCAGATAAAAACATCCGTCATCATCACGTCGCAATATTGACGAAAATAACTGCACCATACGCGGACGATTGATGAGTGAACCGTCATGATACCAACGGCCGTCTGCCGCAATTCTCATATCGATTTCGCCACAATACGGCGGGTTCCACAGATGCACGGGGGCCGGCCCCTGCTGAGTGCTGATGCTGCGCAATAGTTGCTCCGTGCCGCTCATGCTAGCTGCGCCGCGTAGATGCCGGGCGCATTGCGCCAGTAACCCTTGTAATCCATACCGTAACCAAAAAGATAAAAATCATCTGCATAGAGCGCAGTGAAATCGGCCTGCTTTAGCTCCGCTGTTTTTCGATTGTGTTTTTTGTCGATGAGCACAGCGGTATACACCTTAGCTGCTCCTGCATTTTCGCACCACGCTTTAATGGCACTGAGTGTTTCGCCCACATCAAATATGTCATCAAGTATCAACACAGTGCGATCTTTCAAAACGGTAGCAGGTGTCACACGCCAGTGAAGATCAGCTCCACTGAGCTGTTCGCGATAACGCGTCGCATGAACGTAGTCCATCTGCAGCCGGAAATGCAGACGTGTTGCCAGTTGGCCGGTAAAAATCACACCGCCATTCATTACACACAACAATACCGGATTGCTGTCAGACAGTTGAGAACTGATCTGCTCAGCGATAACGTCAAGTGCGCGAGCGATATCCGCTTCGCTGAACAGGCATTGGGCATTGCTCAACACAGCGGCCAGTTTCAGAGGGTCCATGATCCAATAATCCTTATATTTCCAGTCATGATGTCAGCTTACATGCTCTTTTCAGCTTAAAAGATTTTTTCAGCCTCAATGATATTTTTCAGAGAGTGTGATGTGCCATCAACTGCACAAGATCGTGATGAACGCTGCGCCAGCGCGAAGACTGTTGTAATTCACCCCACTGCGGCGACTGCCGGCGGCGCATGTCAGCAAGCTTCAGCGAACTTTGCTGAATCTGCTTTGCAAGTTCAGGTTCAGCAGCCAATACCTTCAATGAGGCCAGTGCTTCGTGTGCAGCGTCCCGGTTGTTGCACACCAGCAGCATGTCACAACCAGCCTGCAGCGCCTTTTCAACGCGTTGCGTCATGTTACCGGCCGACGATGCTGCCTCCATGACCAGATCATCACTGAAAATAACGCCCTTGAACCCAAGCTCTAGTCTCAGCAGCGTTTGCAACCAGAAGTGCGAAAACCCCGCACAATGCACATCCGCCTGCGAATAAATAACGTGTGCAGGCATCACCGCATCCAGCAACGGCAGGCAGCGCGTAAACGGCAGCAGGTCCTCGTCGCGAATTTGTTGCATCGGCCGATTATCAACGGGCAGCGCCAGGTGAGAATCGGCCTCGACACTGCCATGACCGGGAAAGTGTTTGCCGGTCGTCGGCATGCCTGCCTCGTGCATGCCATTCATAAACGCCGACGCCAGACTGATCAACACCTCTTTATCTTCGGAAAACGCACGGTTGCCGATCACTTCACTGAGCCCGGTGTACAAATCCAGGACTGGGGCAAAACTGAAATCAAAACCTGCGGCCAGTACCTCAGAGGCCATTAACCAACCGCAGTCATGCGCCAGTCGCACAGTGTGCTCTGGCTGTTTGCGCCACTGATGCCCGAACATCAGCATAGGTGGCAAGCGCGTGAAGCCTTCGCGCAGGCGCTGCACCCGGCCACCTTCCTGATCCACAGCCAGCAGTATCTCGGGACGCTGCGCACGGATCGCTGACGTCAATTCCAGCACTTGCTCTGGCTCACTGATATTGCGCGAAAACAGAATGACACCGCCCACGTGAGCTTGCTGGAGCAGGTCCTTATCCTCAGAGGTCAGCGTTTTGCCGTGTATATCCAGCATCAGTACACCGGGCGTAGGTGTTGTGACTGTAGTATTCAATGGGTATTTCCTCTTTGGCAGATCATCACCGTCCGGACAGTGAGCAGGCGCTCATTATGACCGATTAAGCTGGTGGGCAGAAACCCTGCCTTGCAAGGCAACAATAACTGTATATACTTACAGCCTGTCAACCATCAGGACGGAGAGACCATGCAAACGCTGACGCCCAGACAAACCGAAATACTGGAGTATATCCGTCGTTATCAGCAGGAAACCGGCTACCCACCGACTCGCTCTGAAATTGCACAGGAAATGGGCTTCAAGTCGCCCAATGCCGCAGAGGAGCATCTCAAGGCACTTGCCCGCAAAAAAGCCATTGAAATGATCCCCGGCGCATCACGCGGCATCCGCATCACCGACAGTTTTGCAACCCCGGCTCATGAGCCGGAAGCTGCCAACAACTGGCCCCGTGGTTTACCCGTGGTAGGCCAGGTTGCTGCGGGAAGCCCAATTCTGGCCCAGGAATGCATCGATGAGTACGTCAGTATCCCGGCTGAGTTGTTCTACCCTAAAGCGGATTATCTGCTGACGGTAAAAGGCACCAGCATGATTAACGCTGGTATTTTTGAAGGTGACCTGCTGGCGGTGCATAAAACCAGTCAGGCCAGACATGGTGACATTATCGTGGCCAGGCTTGACGAAGACGTCACCGTCAAGCGCCTTGAGCACACTGCAGACCGCAACGTTCTGCATCTGCTGCCGGAAAACGAAGACTATGAGCCCATTGTTGTTGATCTTCGCCGGCAGGCATTTGTCATTGAGGGGATCAGCGTGGGCGTTATACGACGGCACGCGTAAACGCTATCTGTTAAAAGCTATCTGCGTTGCCATCTCTGCGTTGAAGGCGGAGTAAAAAAATGCGCATTTACTAATCGTAAACTCCGCTTTTTTTACCCCACCTTCGCCTTGATCTGTCCGCCTCGATGACGCCTTTACAAGCCTGAATCATTGTTAATGCAGGCTCATAAACCAAAGTGAGCATCGGGCGGGCAGTGTGGTGGTGGACCAATCAGGCCGCGCTTATCCTTTAAGGGGGCGCCCGATCAAGCGGGAGCACTGTTCGAATCCGGAGCGGCGCAGCCGCGACGTTGAGTTGCGCACCGCCGGGCACCCCCTTAAAGGATGCGGCCGGTCCGCCACCGCACTGCTCGCCCGATGCGACTGCTTTCCTGTAACGCCTGTAACGCCTGTAACGACCGTTACGACCGTTACGACCGTTACGACCGCATCAGCAACAATCAGCTCTCCACAACCCACTTCCCATTTCGATAAACCGACTTCCAGCCAGTGGGCTTTTTATCAACTTCAGTCAACAGATAATGCTCCTGCGACTTACGGCTGAACCGCACAACCGACGGATTACCTTCTTTGTCCTTCACAGGACCGTTCATCAAGTAATGATACTTGGGATCAATCTGCTCTTTGTGCGGAATCAACTCTTTGAGCAAGGGCGCGCGAGTCTCACGATTTTTGGGAAACTTGCTGGCGGCCAGAAAAAGACCGGCGGCACCGTCTCGCAGTACGTAATGATCATCTACCTTCTCACATCGCAGCTCAGACATTACCACCGGGTCAATCTTCGGTGGCGCGGCCTCGCCACTGCGCAGTAGTTTGCGAGTATTGCCACAGCCCTCCGCTGTACAGCCAAAGTATTTACCAAAGCGACCGGTTTTCAGCTGCATGTCCGATCCACACTTGTCGCACTCAACAATCGGACCTTCATAACCTTTTATTTTGTAACTACCCGCTTCCAGTTCATACCCACTGCAGTCGGGGTTATTGCCACACACATGAATCTTGCGTTGCCCATCGATCAGGTAGCTGTCCATTGTTGAGTTACAAATCGTGCAACGTTTGCGCTCGCGCAGCAGACGGTTCTCAACTTCCTCTGCTTCTTCAGCACTGTCAGTGCTAATCGCTTCTTCACCCGGTATCAAATTCAACGTACTCTTGCAGCGCTCCTTTGGCGGAAGCGCATATCCAGAGCATCCCAAAAACACACCGGTTGAGGCTGTGCGAATTTGCATGTGGCGACCACACTGCGGACACGGAATATCTGTATCTGTAGGATTATTCTCGCGCATGCCATTGTCGTCAGCAGAAGCCCTGCTTAGCTGTTCAGAGAACCCGGCATAAAAATCATCCAGTACCTGTTTCCAGTTTTTGACACCCGCCGCCACTTCATCCAGCGAGCTTTCCATCTTCGCTGTAAAGTCATAATCCATCAGATCAGTGAAACTTTCTTCCAATCGTTCGGCAACAATGTCACCCATTTTTTGGGCGTAGAAACGCCGGCTCTCCACTTTCACATAACCACGTTCCTGAATGGTGGAGATGATAGCCGCATAGGTTGAAGGCCGGCCAATGCCGCGCTTCTCCAGCTCCTTAACAAGGCTCGCTTCAGTATATCGTGGCGAGGGTTTTGTAAAGTGCTGTTTGGGTTCCAGTTGTTCAAGCTTGAGCTTTTCACCTGCAGAGACATCCGGCAGTACCACGTCTTCCTCTTTACTGGGCAGTACTTTCAGATACCCGTCAAATTGTATGATCCGTCCTTTGGTCCGCAACTCAAACTCACCGGCCATCACCGTTATCTGGCTGCTAAGGTACAGTGCCGGCGGCATCTGGCATGCCACAAAGTGAGCCCAGATCAGCGCGTACAAACGCTCGGCATCGCGTTCCATTGCAGACAACTGGGTAGGCAAGATGTTCACGTCTGTCGGACGAATCGCCTCGTGCGCCTCCTGCGCGCCATCACGTGCACTGTACTTAATCGGCGCTTCCGGCAGATATTTTTTTCCAAACTGATCTTCAATATAACTGCGGCACATGGCCACTGCATCAGCACTAAGATTTGTTGAGTCGGTTCGCATATAAGTGATGTAACCGGCTTCATACAAACGCTGCGCTAGAGTCATGGTTTTTTTGACGCCAAAACCCAATCGTGTGCTGGCTGCCTGCTGCAGAGTTGAAGTAATCAGTGGCGGCTTTGGTTTTGAACTGGTCGGTTTATCTTCGCGGCCGCTGACAATAAACGGTGCCTGTTGCAGTAACGCCTGAGCAGCGGAAGTCTCACTGCCGTTGCCGGGGCGAAAATTCTCACCCGCCTGCCTGATAACCTGCAATCTGAGCGCGGCTTTGTGGCTGGTACGGGTGTCAGCGAACAACTCCCAGAACTCTTCTGGAATAAACGCTCGTATTTCGCGCTCCCGTTCAACTATGAGGCGCACGGCGACCGATTGCACACGACCGGCTGACAGACCACGCGCCACTTTGGCCCACAACAGGGGCGATACCATAAAACCAACGACCCGATCCAGAAAACGACGCGCCTGTTGTGCTTCCACATAACGCATGTCCAGTTCGCCGGGACGCGAAAAGGCTTCCTTGATCGCTTTTTTGGTGATTTCGTTAAAAACCACGCGCCGATAACGACTTTCATCACCCCCTATGGCTTCTTTCAGGTGCCAGGCGATGGCTTCTCCCTCTCTGTCCAAGTCGGTAGCGAGGTAGATTGTGTCTGCCGATTTAGCCAGCCTCTTGAGTTCTGCCACTACTTTTTCTTTGCCGGGCAAAATCTCATAACGCGCGCGCCAACCATGCTCAGGGTCAACGCCCATGCGAGAAATTAATTGTTCACGCGATTTTTTCTCTTTGTGCTCAGCCTTCTTGTCAGGACTGAGTTTGCGGGTTTTGGCAGCTTCACGCGCACGCTCGGCGGGATCTATCGCCAGCCCGTTGCCGCTGCCAGACACGGGAAGATCGCGGATATGACCCACGCTGGACTTCACCACAAACTCTTTTCCAAGATACTTGTTAATCGTTTTAGCCTTGGCAGGCGACTCAACAATGACCAGATTTTTACTCATTCAGTTGTTCAATTCCTGATATTCAAGCAGAAGGCACTGCGCTGCGACAAGGCCTGATGGTAAAGGCATGACCCAGTCAAGCCGTCATATATAAAGACTCGCCGACTGAGGGTCAAGCTCTAGTTGGGCGCTCACGGATCTACGTGGAAACTGGCAATTCAGCCCACCGGCCTGCAATAGCGCGGGCCGGAAAACCAAGGAATAGAATAAAATCAGAGGCTTATGCTGTGCGTCCAACCATACTTATCTGCCAGTTCGCCACGCTGAATACCTACCAGTAACTGATAGAGTTTTTGCATGACAGGTCCGGCGAGCTCTCCGTTACCATAAAAACGGTGCCATTGCCCGTCTACAAAAATCCTGCCGACTGGCGAGATCACCGCGGCAGTGCCACAGGCCGCGACTTCTTCAAATTCACCAATTTCGACACGCAGGTCAATGGCCCTATGTTCTATGGTCAAGCCCATATCCTGTTCCGCCAACGTCATGATGGAGCGACGGGTAACACTCGGCAGTACTGCATTGGACGCAGGCGTCACAAAGCGCCCGCCCTTCATGGCAACTACGATATTGGCAGACCCGGCTTCATCGATGTACCGATGCTCTCGGGCGTCGAGGAACAGCGCCTCATTGGCACCCAACTCCTGCGCAAGCCGCGTAGCCAAAAGTCCGCCCGCATAATTAGCGCCGATTTTGAAGTTGCCGGTTCCCGATGGTGCCGCTCGATCCAGATCAGATACCGCCAGAGAAATCACTGCCAGACCGGCACTTTTGTAGTAAGGCCCGACCGGAGACACAAACACACGGAATTCAAATTCCTTTGCAGTTTTCAAACCAAGGTTCTGGCCTACACCGATCAGCATGGGACGTATATACAAAGACGCCCCCGAACCGTGCGGTGGTATCCAGGCATAGTTGGCGCGCACAGCTTGTTCCACACCGCGGATGAACAACTCCTCTGGCACAACCGGCATCAGCAAACGGCCTGCGGCCTGTCGCATGCGTTCAGCGTTCAATTGCGGCCGGAACAACAGCACGCGGCCATCGGGTGCAGTCTGGGCTTTTAATCCTTCAAAACACTGCTGGGCGTAATGCAAGGCCGGAGCACCTTCATGAACGCTGATCATGTCTGAGTTGATCAGTTCGCCTTCAGACCATTGGCCATCTTTGTGAATGGCACGGAACCGGTACTCCGTTGGCTGGTAGGAAAAGCCAAGTTCTGCCCAGTTCAGAGCTTTTTTTGCGGGTAATGTAGTCTGTGGCGCCATGGGAATTGTCATTTTGTAAAACCTGTCTAGAGCGTGTTGGTCTGGTATAAGCGGCCTACATTATCCTTGATACGCGCTCAATCTACCACACCGGTGGGGCACATTAGACATCACAGTATTGACTCACTGCAGCGGTACAGCACCTGTATGCGCTCTGATATACTCGCACGCCATGAAAATCTCACTCGTAGACATCGGTGCCAATCTTGGCCATGAATCATTTGACCACGACTTGCCTGAGATTATTCAGCGGGCTGTGGCGGCAGGTATTGTGCATCAACTGGTGACGGGGACAACCTTGGCTGCGTCCCACAAAGCCTTGAGTTTGTGTCATCAGTATCCGAATCTGTCTGCCACCGCAGGTATTCATCCGCACGAAGCAGCCCATGCAGATACTGACACGCTGCGAGGAATTCGCGCATTACTGGACGATCCGCTGGTCAGGGCGGTCGGGGAAACCGGACTGGACTTTAACCGCGACTATTCGCCGCGTCCCGTTCAGGAAAGCGTGTTTGCCGCGCATCTGTTGATGGCCGTGCAGACCGGCAAACCCGTATTTCTGCATCAGCGTGACGCTCATAGCCGTTTTTACCCGATATTAAAAGACTATCGCGACCAACTGGCCGGCGGCGTGGTGCATTGTTTTACGGATGAAAAGACGGCGCTTTACGATTATCTGGACATGGACATGTACATTGGCATCACCGGCTGGATCTGTGACGAGCGGCGCGGGCAGCATCTTCTGGAACTGGTCAAAGACATTCCCCATGACCGGTTGTTATTGGAGACAGATGCTCCCTACCTGTTACCGCGCAGCCTGCGTCCGAAGCCTAAAAGCCGTCGCAATGAACCTGCCTATCTAACGGAGGTACTGCAGACTGTTGCGCACTTCTGTGAACGATCCCCGGCGCTGATTGCTGAAGAAACCACCGCTAATGCCCGTCGTTTGTTTGGCTTTTGATAAACGCCATTAGCTGGCCCGGATCAAATGGCCAGTTCAGCTCTGCTGCTGAATCAGCGATGCCGATCACCGGGATACGCAGACCATAGCGCTCGACCAGGGCCGCATCCTCGGCGATGTCAACCGTGCGCCAATGCACCTGCGGATAATAACTACGGCAATAGCGGAGAATTGCTTCGGCATCGTCACACAGGTGGCAGCCGGCTGTGGTGAAGAGAACCAACAATTTCAGCCTCCCGTTGTTTCTGATTTGTGACCGGGACGCACATCGTTGATGTTCAGTCCTTCAACGATCTCACGCACCAGGGGCGGGCCACCGTAGATAAAACCCGTGTAGGTCTGCAGCAAACTGGCGCCAGCCTGCAGTTTCTCGCGCGCATCCTGCAGACTACCGATACCTCCGACCCCAATGATAGGCAACTTGCCATCTAACGCCCGGTTCAGTTCCCTGATGACGCGGGTGGAGGCAGCGCGCACCGGAGCGCCACTCAAACCACCGGCTTGTGTGTGCAGAGGATTATTTTCCACTCCCACACGCGACAAGGTGGTATTGGTTGCCGTCACTCCATCAACAGCAAACTCCAGCAGGCTGGCGGCGATCAAGCCAATTTCCTCGTTGTTAAGATCCGGGGCTATCTTGATGACCAGTGGGACATGACGCCCGTCAGCCAGCATCAGACTGTGTTGCGCCTGCTTGAGCACATCAAGCAGCCTGCGCAGATCTTCGCCGTATTGCAGACTTCGCAGTCCCGGTGTGTTGGGAGACGATAAATTGACCACCACGTAGCTGGCCTGCGCCCAGGCTTTTGTTAACCCGATCAGGTAATCATCTGCCGCTTTGTCGACGGGGGTATCAAAATTTTTACCAATATTGATGCCCAGCACTCCTTTAAAGTGACTGCGCCGGATTTTGTCAAGCGCATAATCCATGCCCTTGTTGTTAAAACCCATGCGATTGATGATGGCCTGCTGCTCGGGCAATCTGAATAATCGCGGCAACGGATTTCCGGGCTGCGGGCGTGGCGTCACTGTGCCAATCTCGATAAATCCGAACCCCAGAGCTGCCAGGCCATCGATGTGGTCAGCATTTTTATCCAGTCCTGCCGCTAGGCCCAGCGCATTGGGAAACTCAATACCCATGACCGTTACCGGCTCACCGGTGCCAGCACGCGCTCCACCCAGCAAACCATGCAGCTGAAGAGCGCGAGCCCAATCCAGACTGCCCATAGCGATCAGATGGGAGGTTTCCGTTGGCAGGGTAAACAACAATGAGCGCATAAGGCCGTACATGAGATATCTCGTTTAAGGATGGTCACAGAATAATAAGCCGCTTTAACACAGTCATCGCAGCAGCGTCCGGCATTATAAGTCAGCCCTTGCGACGACGCTGCCACATTCTATGACAATCTGACCCGAGCGCCTGCTAGACATCAGGCTTAAATTGGTTACAATCGCTGACTTCCGGCCAGTAACCCGCTTCGTAGAACAGGTAAATTTATGAGTCATCACAACACAATAACAATACTGAGGACCTGGCTGACACAGCAGATCATCGGACAAGAGAAACTGGTCGATCGACTGTTGATAGCACTGCTGGCTGATGGCCATCTCTTGGTAGAAGGTGCTCCGGGACTTGCAAAGACCAAGGCCATTAAAGATCTGTCACGAGCCATCGAGGGTGACTTTCACCGCATCCAGTTCACACCTGATCTGCTTCCCAGTGACATTACCGGTACTGAAATCTATCGCCCTGAAGACGGCTCTTTCCGTTTCCAGCCTGGCCCGATATTCCATAACCTTGTGCTGGCGGATGAAATTAACCGCGCGCCGGCAAAGGTACAGTCAGCATTGCTGGAAGCCATGGCCGAGCACCAGGTGTCAGTAGGCCGGGAATCGTTTAAGTTGCCACCCTTGTTTCTGGTCATGGCCACGCAGAACCCGATTGAACAGGAAGGCACTTACCCGCTGCCTGAAGCACAACTCGACCGTTTCCTGATGCACGTTTCCATCACCTACCCCACAGCGGAAGCAGAGCGCAGTATTCTGCAACTGGTCAGAAACGAAGCAAAAAATATCGCTCCGACAACGCCCGAAATTCTCAGTCAGGATGACCTGTTTGCGGCGCGGCAGGAAATTCTTGCCATGCATATGGCGCCCTCAGTTGAGGAGTACATTATCCAGCTGATTATGGCTACCCGTAATCCTGAGGTGTATGGCGCAGATCTGGCAGGATGGATAGATTTCGGTTCCAGCCCTCGCGGAACGATTGCCCTGGATCGCTGTGCCCGGGCGCACGCGTGGATTAAAGGTAATGATTTTGTCTCCCCCGACGATGTGCAGGCCGTATTGTTTGACGTACTGCGCCACCGTGTTCTGCTCAGTTTTGAAGCCGAAGCCAGTGGTATCACTCCGGATAAAGTATTGGCGACCATTCTGGAGCGAGTTCCGTCAGCCTGATGCACCTGGCATGCTGATGCATCGACCACCACAGACTGAACAACCGCATTTCGCCAATTTCGGATTGCCCCACCCAGGCCCGGAGACACCATGAGCAAGTCGCCACGCATTCTGCCCCATCAGGCGCTTTATCAGGCCAAGGGGGCGGTCATTGGCCTGCAGGATCTGTTATTACAGCGTTACGCTGCCCGCACACTGGAATATGTATCGCACAAACGCTCTGTGGCCGGTATCTCAGGACAACACATGTCCAAAATACGTGGACGGGGCATCGATTTTGAGGAGTTTCGCCTTTACCAGGCCGGTGACGATATCCGCACCATTGACTGGCGCGTAACCGCAAGAATGGGCAAACCCTATACCAAAGTCTTTCGCGAAGAGCGCGAACGGCCGGTCATCATTGCGGTGGATCAGTCGAGTTCGATGTTTTTCGGCAGCCATACCGCTTTCAAGTCAGTGGTCGCCGCGCAAGCAGCCGCCATTTTCTGTTGGTTAGCCATTGATAATGGCGATAGAGTCGGAGGACTGGTGTACGCCGATGATAATTACAGCCTGGTGCGTCCCAAGCGCAGCCGTCGTTCCGCACTTCATCTGTTAAACCAGATTCAGCTAGCCAACGCTGATTTGGCAGTACAAGCCACCAGCGGTGTCGCCCGACCTGAGCGCGATGAAGGCGGACTTGCGACAGCTCTGGGTCGCATCCGCCGCATTACCAAACCCGGCAGCACCCTGTACATCATCAGCGATTTCAGCAGTATCAATGAGGCTGGGTTCCAATATCTGTACCAGATCTCACTGCACAATAATGTGGTGTGCTGCTATGTCCACGACATGCTGGAAGAGAATCTGCCAGTGCCCGGTTACTACAACATTACCGACGGACGGGAAAAAGGCACGCTGAATACTTTCAGCAAAAAGGCGCGTGAAAATTATCAAAGTCTGTATCAGCAACGACTGGATCAATTGCAGGCTGAGTTAAATCGACTAAAAATTCCACTGCTGACACTCAGAACCGATCAACCGGTTGTAGAACGGATACATCAATGGACATCGCAGACGCTTTAAGTGAATTAGCTGACATACGCATGCCCGGCGAGGTCAGTTACTGGCCACTGGCGCCGGGATGGTGGATATTGGCGGCTTTGTTGCTGGCACTGGCTGTGTATGGCGTAATCCGGCTACGCAAACGCCTGCTGCTGCAAAAACGTCTGAATGCGGCAATCAGTGAACTGTCCAACGCCCGACAGCTGTTAAGCTCTGCTGGCGAAGACGACATGGCCAACCGGCTGATTTTTGTCAATACTGTCAACGCCGTGCTGCGCAGGGTTGCGTTACTGCACCTTGAGCATAACGCGGTGGCAGGGCTCAGCGGACACGCCTGGGTCAGCCTGATACGTCAGCATGACAAAGCCGGGCTGCTTAGCCCGGAGCTTGCGCAGATACTGGCACAGGGCCGCTTTGCCCGGCAATGTGATGTCGATGCGGATGCGCTGGAACTCATGGCGCGAGAATGGATTAAAAATCTGTACTTGGCTAAACTCGAAGCCACACAAAAATCCGATTTAAACAAAACAAGCGCGGCGGCTGATAATCATGCTTGAATTTTCTTGGCCTCTGGTCTTTCTCGCCCTTCCCCTCCCTTTGCTTGTGTATTGGCTGATGCCAAGGGCACCGCGTCAGGACGCAGCACTGCGGATACCGTTTTATCGCCAGTTAGTGCAACTGCACTCCGACAGTAACCGTCACTACAATAAAAGTTTGTTAATGCTGGTGTGCTGTTCTCTGATCTGGATTCTGGTGGTGACGGCCGGCAGCCGGCCGCAGTGGGTTGGAGACCCCGTACAGATACCCACCACCGGGCGCGATATGATGCTGACGCTGGATATGTCGGGCAGCATGGAAGCGCGGGATATGTTCCTGAATAACACGCAGCTGTCTCGTTTCCAGGTCATGAAGGCCGTGATCAGCGATTTTATTGAGAAGCGCGAGGGCGACCGCCTCGGGCTGGCGCTGTTTGCTGCCCACGCCTATATATTGACACCCATGACCTACGACCTCGGCACTGTTCAGCGCCTTGTAGAGGAACTGGAAATTGGCATGATCGACGAGTCTGCGACCGCCATTGGCGACTCCATCGGCATCAGTGTCAAACACTTGCGGCAACAGCCGGAAAACCGCCGCATCATGATTCTGCTCACCGACGGCATCAATAACGCTGGTGAACTGACACCCGTTCAAGCAGCCCAGCTTGCGCGGACAGAAGGCATCACCATGCACGTTGTGGGTATTGCGTCAGATCAGTTTGCCCAGCGCTCGATGTTCGGCAACCGCCCGGGTGCACTGATATCTGAAATTGATGACGCGACCATGGCACAAATAGCCGAGATGACCGGAGGCCGCTACTTCCGTGCACGGACACTGGAAGACATGGTAGCGATCTATGATGAACTTGATCAGATGGAGCCGATTGAACAAGACGAGCAAACTTATCGGCCGATTACGCTGTTGTTTCATTGGCCGCTAGGCACTGCCTTGCTGTTGAGTTTTCTGTTGGCAATGCTGGCATTACCCGCGGCAGCCCGCGTCTCGGCAGTCAATCGAAGCGCTGCAAAACCTGCAAAACCTGCAACATCTGCGGCCGGAGAAATTGTATGAATGACTCCCTGACGCTGACCCAGGCGCTCACTGACTTCCACTTTCTGCGCCCGCTGTGGTTGCTGGCCCTGCTTCCGGCCTTGTTTTTTGTGCGCAGACTCTGGCAACTGGATGCGCAAGGCACGGCATGGCACAAGGTTATCGACCAGACTCTGCTGCCTTACCTGTTGAATTCAACAAAAAACTCATCCCAGCGTCTGCCGCTTTACATGTTGATGGTGGTTTGGACACTCTCGGTACTGGCATTAGCAGGCCCGACCTGGTCAAAACAGACACAACCGGTACAGCAACGTCAGGATGCATTGGTTATTGTGCTGGATCTGACGCTAGGCATGTTTGCCAATGATTTTGAACCCAATCGTATTACCATCGCCCGGCGCAAGATCATGGATATTCTTGACGCGCGCACCGAAGGCCAAACCGCGCTGATCGTTTATGGTGGCGAAGCGCATATGGTGACACCGCTGACCGATGACTCTATCAGCATCCGTGCCATGGTGCCGGCGCTGAACCCCAACATTATGCCGGTGATAGGCAATAACCCGGGACATGCGGTTGAGATGGCAAGAGCATTGATGGATGAGGCTGCCTCAGTCAACGGACGGATTCTGTTGATCACCGCCGGCATTCCGGAGGAGCAGAATAATGAGATCTGGGACACCCTGAACGATGGCAGGTATCCCCTCAACATCATCGGCATCGGCAGCACACAAGGCGCACCCATTCCGGCAGCCAATGGTGATTTTCTGCGAGACAGCAATGGCGAGATGGTTGTCAGCACTCTGAACCGCGCAAATCTGGTGACACTCAGCGAGCAGGTAGGCGGTCAATACCGCGACATTTCTATTGATAGCAGTGACATCGAAGCCATTCTCGCCGATAGCCTGCTGGCCGACGCAGATAACTATCTGGAAGCCGATGAAGAAGTAGAACTTTGGTACGACGCCGGCCCGTGGTTGCTGATCCTGCTGGTGCCGCTGTGTGCTTTGTGTTTCCGGCGTGGCTGGATTTTACAACTGGCGATTATCAGTGGTGCCTTGTTACTGGCCGCCCCGCCGCAGCCGGCCTGGGCACAGCAAACCAACACGCCCATACCGCTCTCTGATGACGGTATGACAGACGAGATGATGATGAACCAGGTACCGGTCAGCGGGCTGCCCGGCATCGCTGTTGTCCAGGAGCCGCAAACCGGTTTTGACATCCGCAGTCTGTGGCTGAACCGTGACCAGCGTGGTGTGCGGGCCATGCAGAACGATGACCCGGTGACCGCCTCCACCCTGTTCGAAAATACGGCGTGGCGCGGAGCAGCCAACTACCGTTCAGGCAACTATGCCGGCGCTATCGCCGAGTTCAGTCTGGGAGAAGACCTCGACTCGCACTTTAATCTGGGCAACGCATTGGCTTTTGCGGAACGCTTTGAGGAGTCTATTGCCGCATATCAGTCCGTTCTTGATATGCAGCCTGATCATACAGATGCACTGAAAAACAAAGAAATTGTTGAACGCTTGCTGGAAGAACAACAGCAGCAGGAAGAAGAAGAGCAGCAACAGGAACAGCAAGAGCAGGAAGAACAGCAGCAACAGCAGGCTGAGGAAGAAGAAGGCGAACAACAGGAACAGGCGCCTGAACAGGAAGAGCAGCAGGAACAGCAAGAACAGCAGGAATCCGAGGAACAGGAGCCGACTGAGCAGCAGGAAGAGTCTGAGAATGACAATGCCAACAGCCAGCAGCGCGCGAATACCGAAGTAGAAGAAGATCAGGAATCACTTGAGCAGTTCCTGCGGCGGATCGAAGATGACCCGGGTGAACTGCTACAACGCAAATTCCAGTTTGAATCACGCAGGCGCATGATTGAACGACGTGCCGCCAGTCAGGTACCACGTTAACGGGAACTTATGAAACAGCTCATCAGCATAATCTCAGTATGTTTGCTCGCTCTGATCTGCGCGGGAGCGCTGGCACAACAGCCGGCGCTGGAAACCAACCTTGATCGCACCGAGCTTGAGCGAGGGGAAACCGTCACCCTGCGCATCCGCGTACATGGTCAGCAAGGGGGTGTGCAGATAGATCTGGAGCCGCTGCGCAGCCAGTTTGAAGTTGTGTCGACACGTTCGGCAAGTCACCTGCGTTCGGTCAACAACCGCATCGAATCCTGGACAGATTACCTGCTGGTGCTGTTTCCAAGGGAGCTGGGCGAGCAGCAGATTCCGGCTCTGGTTGTCGGCAATCAGACAACAGAGTCATTTACCATTACCGTCACTGAACCCACTGCGACCGGGCTGGCGGCTGGCAATGATGTGTTCCTTGAAGCCATTCTTTCCGGTGACTCGGTGTTTGTGCAGGAGCAATTGTTGTTCACCGTGCGCCTGCATTACACAATAGCCGGTATCCGTAACCCGGTATTCACCGAAATCAACCCCGACAATGCTGTGGTGCAGATGCTCGGCGCTCCTCACCAGTTCGAACAATTGGTTGATGGTGTCAGGTACGGAATTTATGAAAAAAACTATGTCATCTTCCCGCAACGCAGTGGTGAACTGGAGATTCCCGACATTGTGTTTCGTGGTGAACTGACCGATGGTTCCAGTAACTTTGTGTTCCGCAATCCCAACATGCGTCCGGTCACTGCCTTTGCCGAAGGTTATACCGTTGAAGTAAAAGAGCGCCCTGCAGAGTTTCCCGAAAGCGGCACCTGGTTGCCTGCCACAGACATTCAGATCAGCGAGACTTGGGATCGCGACATCACCCGCCTGAATCCGGGCGACTCGGTAGAGCGCACCATCACTGTTGTTGCCAATGGTCTTGATGGCGCAGCGTTACCGCCGCTTGGCCGTCCTGACATCGAAAAAATGAATGTCTATCCTGAGCAACCGGTGATCGAACGAATGGTGATTGATGGCAATATCGTTGGTACCCGCATTGAAAAGTATGTATTGGTTGCCACTGAAGAGGGCGCCGTTGTTATACCCGAGGTCAATCTGCCGTGGTGGGATGTTACTAACAACGAACTGCGCAGTTCCGTTATCCCGGCCTCATTGATACAGGTGACACCCGCAGGAGGCACGTTCCCGGGTGACGCAGCGTTGGAAGGTGCAACTGCCGATGGCAGCGCACCGAATGACGTGATGCAAAGTGCTCTGAATAATGAACTGATCAGCAGCCGCAGTACGCCCGCGTGGATATTGAACCTGATGGCGCTGACTATTGTGCTGATACTGGCCGGCATGTGGTGGCTGTGGCGCCGACGTCAAAGCCGTCTGCTGCATGCAACCGCTCCTGTTATTGTCCGCACGGCAGCTTACGAGCGGGACATTGCCGAAGGTCATGAGAAACTGGCGTTTGCCGAACTGGAAACCAGTCTTGCTAAGGATTCTGCGCAATTAGTGCGGGTACGCATGATTGCCTGGGGACGGCAGTACTTCAGTGATCCGGGCCTGCATAATCTTGACGATCTGGCATCACATATGGACGATTCCGAGGTGATGAATCTGTCGCGTCAGCTGCAAGCCTCCCTGTACGCATCAAGCACTGGCGACAGCAACTCAAGCTTTTCACAACAGGATCGCCAGCGTTTGCTGATCCTGTTAAGAGCACAGCGTGCCACTGCGGTGAAGCAGGAAAAAACCAACCGACAGAACAAATTGTTTGAACTGCCACCGTTGTACCGTCAATAAGTGCACCGTCAATAAGTGCACCGGCAGTAAGCGCTGGCGGGACGTCATTACCGGGCACAGAACGTGAGCAAAACATCCAGTCGAGTTTACAGTACGGATAAAGGCCGGCTTTGCACGGGATGCGGTGAGGCAGTAGGCGATTGCCGCTGCGCAGCGCTCAGTGCCGGCGCTCCCCAAGGCAATGGCAAAGTGCGTGTCAGCCTTGATACCAAGGGCCGTAACGGCAAGGCAGTGACCATGGTTTCGGGTCTGCCCCTATCTGTCACAGAACTTGAGGCGCTTGCAAAGACTTTAAAGTCGCGTTGCAGCAGTGGTGGCGCCGTTAAAGACGGTGTCATCGAAATTCAGGGTGATCACCGACTAACAGTGCTGGCATTTCTGCAGACCCAAGGTTTTTCTGCAAAACAGTCTGGCGGGTGATGCTGCCCTTTGATCCGCGCGCGTCATCTGCTCTCAGCCCGTTAGCCCGCGCCATCACATGGTTGGCTGTATCGGCAAAGCTATCAGGAGTGTGAAGGTTCATCCGGCGGTTCTGGTTTTTTGCGCTGTGACATACTTTTAGCTTTATCGTTACGCGCTTTTTCCAATGCCTGCAAATACTCCGCATCAACATCGCCGGTGATGTACTTGCCATCAAAGACTGAGCATTCAAAGTGTTTGATATCGGGATTACCTTCCTGCGATGCGGCAATCAGATCCGGCAGATCCTGGAAGATGAGCCAATCTGCGCCGATTAATTCCTGTACCTGTTCATTTGTACGATTATGGGCAATCAGTTCGCTGGCAGCCGGCATATCAATGCCATAGACATTCGGATAACACACCGGCGGTGATGCGGACGCAAAGTACACCTTACGCGCACCAGCTTCTCGGGCCATCTGAATAATCTGTTTGCAGGTAGTGCCCCGCACGATGGAGTCATCAACCAGCAAGACATTTTTGCCTCTGAACTCCAGTTCAATGGCATTAAGCTTCTGGCGAACGGATTTACGCCGCTCACTTTGCCCGGGCATAATAAAAGTACGACCGATGTAGCGATTTTTGACAAACCCTTCTCGGTACTTGATCCCCAGGAGGTTAGCCAGCTCCAGCGCGGATGTGCGGCTGGTATCAGGAATTGGAATCACTACATCGATATCATGATCAGGGCGCAGTCGTTTGACTTTTTCTGCCAGTTTTTCACCCATGCGCAGCCGGGCTTTGTACACGGAAATGCCATCCATCAGTGAATCCGGTCGCGCGAAGTAAACATGCTCAAAGATACACGGGGTGTACTCCGCTGGTTCGGCGCACATTTTAGTATGTAACTGACCACCGACATCGATGTAGACCGCTTCACCGGGCGCCACATCCCGTTCCAGCGAAAAACCCTGTGAGTCCAACGCGACGCTTTCTGAGGCCAGCATGTATTCAGCGCGGCCTTTGTGTACACGTCGACCAAAGACCAGAGGGCGTATACCGTTCTTATCTCTGAAGCCCACAATACCGTAACCACTGATCAGCACCAGCGCTGCATAGCCTCCACGGCATCGACGGTGAACGCCCTCAACAGCGGCAAAAACGTCTTCCGGGCTTGGCGCCATGGTGCCAACCTGCTGCAACTCATGCGCAAAGATATTCAGCAGCACTTCAGAATCTGAATCCGTATTGATATGACGCAGATCCTCGGAATACAACTCTTCAGCCAGCTGAGCAGAATTGGTCAGGTTACCGTTGTGCGCGAGACACAATCCGTAAGGCGAGTTGACGTAAAAAGGCTGAGCCAGTGCAGGACTTGAACTACCCGCCGTCGGGTAGCGAACATGACCAATCCCCATTTTGCCTGTCAACCGGCGCATATGACGCGTTCTGAAGACATCCTTTACCAGACCGTTATCCTTACGAAGATTAAGGATACCGTTGTCACAGGTGGCAATTCCCGCAGCATCCTGCCCTCTGTGCTGCAAGACAGTCAGAGTGTCATACAAAGAAACCGCTACTTCGGATCGGGCAACAATGCCAACTAAACCACACATGCAACATTACTCCGTAGACTTGCTAACAATCAAACCTCGGCGCTGGTAGCGCCAGGTGTAAAACCTGCCTGTTCAATCACTAATTCAACATAGGGAATGGTGCGCGACTCTGCCCACCAACTCTCGGTTGCAAAGCGCTCGCGGGCAAAAAAGATCACCACAGCCACAATGATCACACCGCGGGCGAATCCGAAAATTGTGCCCAATAGTCGATCAGTGACCTGCATGCCCGCCATGGAAATCAGACGGGTGAAAAATTTGATGGTCAACGATCCGATAAACAGAGTTCCGAAACCCAGCAATGCAAAGGCCAGTATGGTTTGACCAGTCTCGCTTTCAGTGATGCCGCCCAGATAAGGTAACAGCAGCGGACTGTACTGCCGGGCGATCAAAATGGCCGCGATCCAGGCCAGAACAGCCAGCACTTCGCGGACAAACCCGCGCCAAAGTCCGAATATGCTGGAAAATCCGACAATGACCAGTATCACGATATCGGGGACATTCATAAGGGATCAATCTCATACCGAACGATCATTCCGTTCAGTTGAAAATCCTGCCGCAACCGTTCCAGCAATGTTTGTGCAGCAGGACGATTAACCAGAGGACCTACAAAAACCGCAGTCAAGACACCTTGACTGGAATCGACGCGCCGAGTGTACGCACGATGACCCGCAGCCTGCAACCGTGTCACCAGAGCACTGGCATTATCAGCGCTGGAGAATGAACCTAGCCGAACGCTCCAGCCTTCAGGTAAACCCTGCGCATCCAGAGAAGCAGGAGGCGTTGAAGTTGCGGCCGCAGCGGCCGTGCTGGCAGCAACCGGTGCCGCTGCGACAGGCTGGTTGGCCACAACGGACTGAGCATCCGCAACGGCTGGTGCATCTGATTCCACGGTGGCCGCTGAACGCTGGTCATCAGCCGCTTCAATCGTCTGGGCATTATCACTGGCCTGATCAGTTTCACCGGGCTCCACTGCAGCGACTGAGTCAGCAGTTTGCAATGGTTGTGCTGTCGCAACTTGCGGAGCTGTTTGCACTGTCTGCGCAGTTTGTCCTGAGGGCGTATTGTCTGCAATCACCGTTACCGGGGACTCCGGTCGAATCCTGATCGCGTCAGAATCGGCAGTGATAACAGGGCGTTGAGGATCAATTTGGGTGGGGGCTGGTTGCTGTGGACGGGCAGGAATATTGACTTGCACTGCTGGCTGATAACTGCCTTCGCCATCAAAGATTACCGGCAGCAGTATCAGTGCGGTGATTGCCAGCACCAGTGAGCCGGTGATTCGTTGACGGGTAGTCTGATTCAAAGTGGACTCTACCTCTTTGTTTGTTTAACAGCCTGACAGTGCGGCCATTACCTCGGATACGGTGATAAAAGAGCCACAAACCACAATGATATCGTGCTCGGACGACTGTTCGTGCGCACAATCAAAGGCTTGCACTACGCTGTTGAAAACCTGAATATCAATGTCTGTGCTAGTGCTTGCCGCCAGTTGTTGCCACTTGTCAGCAAGCGAGGCAGACGGCAGACACCGTGCTAAATCGAAGTCGGCAATATACCAGAAGTCGACCTGCTTTTCTAAGCCGAGATAGAAGCCCTGATGATCTTTATCAGCCATCATCGCCACCACCATGCGAATATTGCAGGCCGGTATGCGACCCTCTGCAACACGGACAGCACGTTCTTGCTGCAAACGCTCACCAAGAGCGCGGGCGGACTGAGGATTATGAGCTACATCAACCATTACTTTTTGTTGACTGCCGGGAATCGCCATCCATTGCTGCCGCCCTGCCAGTTGCAACGACAGTAATGTCTCGTTGAGCCTTTGCTGCCAGCCCTGCGGATCGCTGACTGCCTTGGCCAGCAATCCACTAAGCGCAGCAGCCTGCAGGGCGCTGGCAACATTGGTCAATGCCAGTCTTGGTATGCTGAGCTTGCTGAGTGTTAACGCCACCCGCGTGCCTTCCGCAAGACAAACGCCTTCCCAGTGCCAATGGCTGCCGGATTGAGTTGATTCATCTGCAGCCCAGCGATACAGGCCACCGGGCAGATACACAGGACAGTTCAACACGGCAGCGGCGTCCAGCAGACTTTGCGGCGGCTGTGGTTCACCGCAGATAACCGGTATGCCTGCACGAAAAACCCCTGCCTTTTCGCGGGCAATTGCCTCACGGGTATCCCCCAGCCACTCCTGATGATCAAGATCAATGCCGGACACCACAACAATATCAGCATCGATAATATTGACAGCATCCAGTCGTCCACCCATCCCTACCTCCAGCACGGCAACGTCCAGTGCTGACTGCTGAAAAATCAACAGAGCGGCAAGTGTGCCGAACTCAAAATAACTCAGGGAAATTTCCTGGCGAGCAACTTCAATCTTTTCGAAGGCAGCTATCAGCGTCTGATCAGAAACCGGGATTCCATGAAGGCAGACACGTTCGTTGTAATGCATCAGATGAGGAGAGGTGAAACTGCCAACACGAAGACCTTCAGCCCTGAAAATGGCATCCAGTGTTGCCACATTACTGCCCTTGCCATTGGTTCCGGCCACGGTGATAACAACCGGAGCTGGTTTGTTTACCAGCAAACGTTCAGCGACGGTCTTAACACGTTCAAGACCAAGATCAATCTCTAGAGGATGTAACTGCTGAATTCTGGTAAGCCATTGAGCCAGCGAGAGTGCTGAATTTTGTTTCTCCGGCGTCAAAATGTTGTGCACCTGTCAGGCTGCTGGCGGCAGTTGCATCAATTTGCGAACCAGCCCGGTGACGGTATCGCGCAACTGTTTGCGATGCACAATCATGTCAATGGCGCCATGCTCCAGCAAAAACTCACTGCGCTGGAATCCTTCCGGCAACTTTACTCGCACCGTTTGCCGGATAACATCCGGGCCGGTAAACCCAACCAAGGCACGCGGTTCGGCGATATTGATATCCCCCAACATGGCCAGACTGGCTGATACTCCGCCATACACAGGATCTACCATCACCGAGATATAAGGCAACCCGTGGCCACGCAATTTCTCCAGAGCAGCGGCTGTTTTGGCCATCTGCATCAATGAAATCAGAGCCTCTTGCATACGCGCGCCGCCACTGGTGGAAAAACACACAAATGCCAGTTTCTGCGCAATACAGGTATTGATGGCCTGTACAAATTTTTCACCGACCACCGCGCCCATGGATCCACCGATAAACCCGAATTCAAATGCAGCAACGACCATTTCTACATTGTCGATGCGCCCCTGAACAACCACCAGCGCATCTTTTTCACCGGTGCTTTTCTGCGCGGCCGTGATCCGATCTTTGTATTTTTTCAGATCCTTGAACTTGAGAATATCCACCGGCTCGATATCGGCGAATAATTCACGCTGACCATTGCTGTCCAGAAACAACTCCAGACGCCGTCGTGCGGTGATACGCATGTGATGATCACACTTGGGGCAAACTTCCAGATTGCGTTCAAGATCGGGCCGGTAAAGCACGGCCTCACAACGAGGGCACTTTTTCCACAAACCTTCCGGAACACTGGACTTCTGTTTATTGCCTTCCGCACTGTCACTATTGTTACGGATGGAGGGTAGGATTTTGTTAATCCAGCTCATAAATTCGTCCTGTACTTTTGCGCTGTCAAAAAGCGATCTGCATCAGCGCCCAACTATAACACTATTTGGCGGCTGATCCTGTCAGCCTTATCCGGGCACCTGTTCAGGTGTTAAGTGACTGGCGGATGTCTTTGATCAAGGCCGTACTTTCGGCAATCGCTGCAGCATCGCGTTTGCCATTTTCAGTTAGCTCACCAATCTTCTGTACCAACGCACTGCCAACAATCACCCCGTCACTGATCGCTGCCATGGCGTTGGCACTGTGTGTATCTTTGATACCAAAACCAACCACTATCGGCAACTGAGTGCGTTGTCTCAATGCGCTGACACGCTCACTAATTTCACCGGTGTCTATAATCGCCGCACCGGTCACCCCTTTGAGCGACACATAATAAATATATCCTGAACTATTCTCACAGATGGCGCTCAAACGCGATTCCGTGGTGGTCGGCGCTATCAGAAAAATCATATCCAGATCCCGAGGCCGCGTCAGCGCCAGCAGGGATTGCGCCTCACTGACCGGCAGATCCACAATCAGAATACCATCTGCGCCCGCATCAGCCGCCTGTGTTACAAAACTCGCATAACCTATGGCTTCCAAGGGATTGAGATAACCCATTAACACGATCGGAGTGTGACTGTCGGTTTTACGAAACGCAGACACAATCACAAATACCGTGTGCAAGCTCGTACCTTGACGAAGCGCGCGCTCAGCACCCAACTGGATAATCGCACCATCCGATGATGGATCACTGAATGGCATGCCCAGCTCAATAACATCTGCACCATCACTGACCAGTTGATGCATCAGCGCAACAGTGGTGTCACCGTCAGGGTCGCCCGCCACCAGATAGGGTATCAGCACTTTGCGATTGGCCGCTTTGACGGCATTGATACAGGCAGTTAAACGACTCATGTTTTTCAAATTTCCCTTAATATTTTTTAATCACGTTGCAGCGGCATCATGGAGGTCTACACGCTGATGCCATCAATTTTAGCAACGGTATTAATATCTTTGTCGCCACGTCCGGACAGGTTGACCACAATAAACTGATCCGGCCTCATGGTTGCTGCCAGCTTGCAGGCATAAGCCAAGCCATGAGCAGACTCCAGTGCAGGAATAATGCCTTCCATGCGACTCAGCATACGGAAAGCATCCAGCGCTTCGGTATCCGTCACTGATACATAGTTGGCACGGCCGATGTCTTTTAACCATGCGTGCTCAGGACCTACACCCGGATAATCCAGACCCGCCGAAACCGAATGTGTTTCCACAATCTGACCGTTGGCATCACTCATCACGTAGGTGCGGTTGCCGTGCAATACGCCGGGTTTGCCCGCCGACAAAGGTGCTGCGTGACGACCAGTTTCAATACCGTCGCCACCCGCTTCCACGCCATAAATCGCTACGTCGCTGTCACGCAGGAACGGATGGAAAAGCCCGATCGCATTAGAGCCCCCACCCACACACGCCACCAACGCATCCGGCAGACGACCATATTCCTGCAGAGACTGCGCCCGCGCCTCTCGGCCGATAATGGCCTGGAAATCGCGCACCAGCATCGGATAAGGATGCGGGCCGGCAACGGTGCCGATGATGTAATAGGTGTTATCGACGTTGGTTGCCCAGTCACGCAGCGCTTCGTTCAGAGCATCTTTTAATGTGCGCGAACCTGAGGTCACCGGAATTACATTGGCTCCCATTAACTTCATGCGATACACGTTGGCAGACTGACGCTGTACATCGTCTGCGCCCATGTACACATTGCACTCCAGCCCGAGTCGCGCAGCGACTGTGGCGCTAGCCACCCCGTGCTGACCGGCGCCGGTTTCCGCAATGATCCGCGGTTTGCCCATGTACTTGGCGAGCAGTGCCTGACCAATGGTGTTGTTAATCTTGTGTGCACCTGTGTGATTCAGGTCTTCTCGCTTGAGAACAATTTTTGCCCCGCCAAACTTTTTGCTCAGACGCTCCGCGTAATACAACGGCGAGGGACGGCCGACGTAGTGCTTCATATCATGGTCGAAGGCTTGCCAGAATGATGGCTCTTTTGACAGTTTGCGATAGACCTGGTCGAGTTCTTCCACGGCGGCCATCAGGGTTTCACCAACAAACACGCCACCATACTGACCAAAATGACCATGCACATCCGGACCGCTGAACTGGTCCTGCCCTGTGCTGGCGATGGTCTCAGGGACAACTCCCGGGGCTATTGCCGGCGCTGCTACGGTTACTGCTGTCTCAAGTGCGGACACGGTTTACCTCATCAAAAAATGCAGTCAAACGTTGTGGGTCTTTTATACCCGGTTCACTCTCTACCCCGCTGCTGAGATCCAGCGCCCAGGGCCTGACCTGTGCAATAGCATCTGCGGCATTGGCCGCATCCAGCCCGCCAGCCAGCACTATTGGTAATTCACTCTGCTGAACACAGTGCGCCGCCAGTGACCAGTCAAACTGTTTTCCGGTTCCACCTGGCTGCAGAGGGTCCCAGGCATCAAGCAGTATCGCCGAGGCTGTTGAGTACTGATCAATCACTGCAAGGACATTGGCCGCCGAGGATAACGCCGGCGTTATGCGCAATGCTTTCAGATAGGGAACTGCAAAAGATGCACAAAATTCAGGGGTCTCGTCACCATGAAACTGCAAACAGTCAAGGTGTACGTCGGCCAGCACCGATTCGACTTGTTTTTGTGTGGGATTCACAAACAAACCCACTAGCGAGACAAATGCCGGCACGACTGCCACTATCTGCCGGGCCTGTTCAATGCTGACTGCGCGTTTGCTGCCAGCATAAAACACCAGCCCCAGCGCGTCCGCACCCAGTTGAGCAGCCAATCGGGCGTCCTCTGGACGGGTAATTCCGCAGATTTTTACACGTGTACGTGATGGCACAACAAAACCAGCCTGATCGTTTACAGCACCTAATGAAGGCAGGGATTTTAGCAGACACCGCGATTTTAAACAGACTTAAAATGTGTTGATTCAGAGAAATCAGAGGTGCCTGTGCGAAGCCATCTTTTGAGTAAGCAACGGGAGACTGCTGCCTTCTATTGTGTAAGCAGCAGGAGCAGATCACGGCCGCGGACCGGCCGCACCGTTTGAGGGGGCGCCCGGCGCTGCGCAACTCCTCCTCAGGCACTGCGCGCCTTGCGAAGTCGAACAGTGCTCGCGCTTGATCGGGCGCCCCCTCAAACGATAAGCGCGGGCTGATTGGTCCACAGCCGTGATCCGCTCCCGCTGCTCCCTACGCGAAGAGTTGTGGATTCTTTCTGGCCGCGAAACCAATTAACTCACAGCACAGCTCAGGTCAGCGAAGTAACGGAGCCCTCTTTGCACTTTGCACTTTGCACTTTGCACTTTGCACTTTGCACTTTGCACTTTGCACTTTGCACTTTGCACTTTGCACTTTGCACTTTGCACTTTGCACTTTGGCCTGTTGCCCTAAGCGTAACCCAAGCACAACCAAGCC
>CAMBPO010000014.1 GCA_945869725.1 Klebsiella pneumoniae | reverse complement strand
TGATCCCAAACATATCTGCAGTGCGTAAACGTTGTTAAACAAATAAAATAAGCTGTGGATTTTTGTATGAGCTTAACCAACACCATCAGAATTGATCATGCGATGCAAAAATCTTCCGAAATCAGCCAGTGGATTTCCAGCAGGTTATGCGAGGCAACCGCGGATGCACCGACAGCCTTGCGAGAAATTTCGAAAGCTCATCTGGCAATAGAAGGAAAAAGACTTCGAGGCCGAATGGCATTTCAGGCGGCATCATTATTCGGGGCTGATTTTGACACCGCTATTACCTGGGCAGCTGCTGTAGAACTGATGCATGATGCGTCGCTAGTGCATGATGATCTGTGCGATGGCGACGCAGAGCGTCGGGGCCAGCAAACAGTATTTAAACTGCACGGCGAGGCCTTGGCAGTTTGTCTGGGCGACTACTATATCTCCACCGCATTTCGTTTGGCGGCGATGGCAAACCCGAAAACCGTCGTCATGTTATGTGATGCGGTAACAAAATCGACGGGTGGGCAAGCGTCTGAATTTAATATGTCGGGCTACCCATCATGGAGCCGATACTGCGAAATTGCGGTGCAGAAGACATCACCGCTGCTGAGTCTGCCGATCACTGGCGCTGCCACCCTCACCGGATATGCTGTTGATCACCAACGGGTAGAATCCTACTTCGCCAATGCAGCCACCTGCTTTCAGATCATTAATGACTTGCACAACTATTTAGCATCACAAAGCAACAACGAACTCTGCTCTGACCTGGCTAATTGTCGCCCCAACGCGTTGATAGCGTGTTTCAGAGATAGTTTAAATGCGCCGGTGCAAGCAAGGTTCGACCAATGGAGCGATCGGATACGATCAGCAAAAGTGTCATGCAATTCGCCGGAATCTTTGCAGTGGTGGCAGTTTGTCAGGCAATCCCAATCGCTTGCCTACACTGCGCAACGACTGCAGTTTCACTTTAATACCGCAAGCAACGAGCTGAACCGACTGCCCTGCGAGATACAGAGTGTACTGTCGAAGTTCCATCAATGGCTTGATTCAGAACTGACAGTCACAAATGCCGCTGTATTGATCAGAAAGGATTTAAACAGTTGACCGATACCTTGGTTGTGGGTGCAGGTTTCGGCGGTATAGCAGTGGCATTGCGTTGCCGCGCCATGGGGCACAAGGTCACATTACTTGATCGTCTTGATCAGTTAGGCGGGCGAGCGCAGGTATTTGAAAAAGAAGGCTTTCGCCATGATGCGGGACCCACGGTCATCACCGCACCCTTTATGTTCGAAGAATTATTTGAGTTGTTTGGTAAACAATTAAACAACTACGCGACATTTGTGCCGCTCGATACCTGGTACGAATTCTATTTTGATGATCAGCAGCATTTCACCTACAAAGGTGATATCGAGCACACGTATCGTGAGATCGCCCGATTTAACGAAGCTGATGTCGCTGGTTATAAAGCCTTACTTAAATTATCTGAAAAAATATTTAAAGTTGGATTTGACGAACTTTCCAGCAAGCCGTTCACCCGCTTTTCGTCAATGATGTCGCAGGCCCCTGCATTAATTCGCCTGAAGAGCTATTTAACTGTTTATGGTCTGGTCAGTAAATTTATAAAAAACGAACATCTTCGCAAAGTGTTCTCAGTTCATCCGCTGTTAGTGGGCGGAAATCCGTTCACCACAACGTCTATCTATACGCTGATTCATTACCTGGAACGAAAATGGGGTATTCATTTTTGTATGGGGGGAACCGGTGCGTTGGTGGCGGCGCTGAAGCAATTGATGGTTGAAGAGGGTATTGCGATACGCCTCAACAGTGATGTTGATCAGATCAATATTAACGATGGTCGGGCCACGGGCGTTACCTTGAGCGGAGGTGAGGTGATATCAGCCGATAACGTCATCTTTAATGGCGATGCGCCTCACGCTTATCGGGCGTTGTTACCCTCACATCTCAAGCGTCAACCCATTCGCCGGCCGGATGCTGCGACACAGTATTCGATGGGGCTTTACGTCTTATACTTCGGCACACGAAAAACCTATTCTGACATTGCCCATCACACAATCTGGTTAGGCCCGAGGCATAAGGAGTTATTGGCAGATATTTTTGACAGGCATGTTATCCCTGACGACTTTTCCCTGTATCTGCACCGCCCGACTGCTACGGATCCAAGTTTCGCGCCGCCGGATTGTGACAGCTTCTATGTGTTATGCCCGGTCTCAAATCTGTTATCCGGAACTGACTGGTCCGTTGAGGGGCCCGCACTGCGTGATCGCATCGTGGCGGCGTTGGACCGCACAATTTTGCCGGGACTCAGAGACACCATCTGTGCTGACTTCTGGATGACCCCGCAGGACTTTAAAAACCGATACCGTTCTGAGTACGGTGCCGGCTTCTCCATTGCACCAACGCTTACGCAATCTGCCTATTTCCGCTATCACAACCGCGATCCGGATATCCCCAACCTCTACTTTACAGGCGCGGGCACACACCCCGGTGCTGGACTGCCGGGTGTGTTGTCCTCGGCAAAAGTAGTGGAAAACCTGTTGAATGGTGCGACCACCTGAAGGATGGCAGGCGTGTCTACACAAGCAATGGCGTCGCTGTCAGCAAATGGGAAAACGTTTTACTGGGCGAGCTTTTTCCTTGGCAAAGACAAGGCAGCGTTGGCCGCTCTGTTGTACTCAGGATGTCGTCAACTTGACGATATCGCCGATAACAACAGTCGGGACAAAGAGGCTATCCGACGCACGCTCACAACAATTCAACTTGAGATTTCACAGGCAGACACAGCGGATATTCACTCAGTGTCAGCACTGTTCCGGCACTTGATTGGCGCGCATGGTGTCGACACTGCGGCGGTGATGAGCTTGATTGATGGAATGATTCAGGATACCTCCCGGGTAGAACTCAGCGATCAGCAGGCGCTGGACAGGTATTGTTACCGCGTCGCAGGTACCGTGGGCATCATGATGTGCTCTGTGCTTGGGGTCCGCGATGTCGAAGCACTGCCGTTCGCAATCGATCTCGGGATTGCTATGCAGTTAACGAACATATCGAGAGATGTCTTAGAGGATGCGGTCATCGGCAGACGATATCTTCCGGTAGATATCCCCGTTGAATCACTAGCGGGCGCCTCTGTTGACACCCGCGACCAGGTTGCCAGGGTGATAGATTTGCAACTGGAGCGCGCAGAGCGATTTTATGAGTCAGGGATCGCAGGTCTGACTTACCTGCCACGCGGAAGCAGGATCGCGATCTATCTTGCCGCCATCTTGTACCGAGCTATCGGCCGCCAGCTCCGACAACACGGTTGCCAGTGGTGGCGAGGACGAACGGTTATCTCAACACAACAGAAATTGCTGATGACACTGTCGGCGCTACCGGTCCTCTGCTCGCTGCCGCTTAAGGCCACACCGACGCCAGACAAAGCACACGATCGTAAGCTACATGTTCATCTTGCCGGGATGCCCTATGCCGACATCTAAACGCACAGATGTTGCCATCATCGGCGCCGGTGTGGCGGGGTTAACGCTGGCAAACAAAATTGTTAAAAGCAATCCTGCGATGACCGTGTCGCTTATCGGTCCTGAAGATCATCGTAATCAACGCCTGAGCTTTTGGATCGATAACAATGCTGCCGTAGGTTACGAATCTTTTTTGACTCATCAATGGCAGAGCTGGAGTTTTAATCACCGACGTTCCGGTCATTCAAGTCACCATGCCCACCATCAGCGTTATGTGTCACTGGACGCCAGACTTTACAAGGAACATTTACGCAAAAAACTGGTTGATTGTGGATGCCACCTGGCACCTGCAGTGGTAACCCGAATGGATATCAATCCTGCAAACCATGTTGTGTACACGAGTGATCAGGCTATCACCGCCACAACTGTCATTGACACGCGGGCGCCACACATACCAGAGGCTACCGTGAAGCAGCAATTCTGGGGCAGCGTGGTTGACTTGCCGCGTCCGCATGGTCTGGCCGCGCCGATGTTAATGGACTTTGATGTGACTCCAATTGCCACAGACGGCGTTACCTTCATTTATGTCTTGCCGCTGACATCAAGTCAGTTACTGGTTGAGGCGACGACGTTCAGCACGCGGCTGCAGGCCGAGTCTGACTATCACCACTGCGTCAGCGCCTGGCTCCGGCAGCACTTTGACTTAAGGTTAACAATTGATCCCGAAAAAAGTGAGTCAGGTGTATTGCCAATGGGGCCAGTCATTGCGCTAGAACCTGGCATCCCCCGGTGCGGTTTGGCCGGTGGTGCCGCGCGGGCGTCAACCGGATATGCATTTCAAGGGATTGAGCGGCAAGCAGCCTTCATGGCTTCACAGCTTTCGGCGGGTCAGCAGCCAGAGACAAGATCACCTTTTTCCCGCAGAACTGACTGGATGGACAAGGTTTTTTTAAAAGTGACGAAGGATCGCCCGGACCAACTTGAAACGCTGTTTATGGCCATGGCTCAGCGCTTGAGTGGCGATGAATTTGCGCATTTTTTAAGCGATACCGGCGGTTGGATGCCTGGGTTACGGGCAATCATGGTGGCTCCAAAGCTGGCCTTTATGAGCGCAGCCGTCGGGCTTGCATGGGCACGATCATGGAGTTGATCACCCTGATAATCCCGTTGGTGCTGATGACGCTGCTGGGAGTTCCTCATGGCGCACTGGATGGTTATGTCATCAAGTCGGTCAGCAGAAGCACAACCGATTCACTTGCGCTGTTTGCAGGCTATGTGTTGTTGGCTGGCGTGAGTATCGGCAGCTGGCTTCTGTACCCAACCGCATCCATGCTCAGCTTTCTGGCGATCAGTATTGTGCATTTTGGGCGCTCTGATGTGTCACAGCAAACATACATGAGGCCGCTGTTAGCCATATTGTCGCGGGGTGGTCTTTGGGTTGTTGCCTTGCCATTCATTCAGTGGCAAACCACTGAAATACTCTTTGCGTATCTGCAGACAAATACTGCGGTTGTCCACAGCGTTCTGAGCATGGCGACGGTGCTTTGGATGGTGATCAGCATCGCGCACTTGTCTGTTGAGCTTTGGCACGGACACCGCCGTGTTTGTGTCGAGTGGCTGACTGGGCTGTTGATTGTCATCTTGTTGCCTGCCCTGTGGGCTATTTGTCTTTACTTCTGCGCATGGCATGCGAGAAGGCATATGTCGAAAGTGTTGAGCGAATCGACCGATGAAAAGCAAGCCAAAAGGGACATGGTTATATTCTCCATTCTCACACTGAGTATTGCTGCTGCACTGTACCTGCTGTTTTTCCGGCAGGTCGAAATGGAGCCGGCAGTGATCACCATTTTTTTTGTAGGCCTTTTTGCGGTGACCGTACCCCATATGATTCTGATTGATTTCTACCTGCCATGGCGGCAACAACAATGGCGTATAAAACCATGACGTCGCGCCAGATAAGCGATCGCAAGCGCGAGCACCTCGCTATAGCGGGATCACCAGAGGTGCAGATGACCATGTCGAATGGCCTGGAGGCTATCCGCTTCGAACCGGTGGCATTGCCTGAACTCGATCTTGATCAGATTGATACCTCAGTGACATTTTTAGGAAAAACCATGTCGCAGCCGTTGATGATTGCATCGATGAGCGGTGGCACTGCTGAGTCACAAAAACTCAACGAACAACTGGCTGTGGCTGCACAAGCCTCCGGCATCGCGTTGGCGCTGGGATCCATGCGTATTGCGCTGGAGAACCCCTCGCAACGCGCCGCGTTTGAGTTACGCTCATTTGCTCCGGACATTCCAATTCTGGCCAATATTGGTGGTGCTCAACTTCGCGAACCTGGCGGCTTAAAAGGTGCGTTAAAGTGTATTGAGATCGCTGATGCAGATGCATTAATTGTGCACTTGAACCCGCTGCAGGAGGCGCTTCAGCCTGACGGAGATACCCGGTGGACGGGTATCAAACAAGCGATTGCCCAGCTGGTTCGCGAAAGTCATGTGCCGGTCATCATCAAAGAAGTAGGACATGGCATCGGGCCAACAACGGCGAGGGTGCTCTTGGAGATCGGTGTTTGTTATATCGATGTCGCCGGAGCCGGAGGCACCAGTTGGGCAGCCATCGAAACACAACGGCTGGGTTCGCCAGAGGCCATGAAACTGGGCACACCTTTTCATAACTTCGGCATCACGCTGGCTGAAGCGCTTGTTGCATTTGACGCAGATCCTCAACTGCGGGACAAGCAGTTTGTTATCGCGTCCGGAGGCATACGCTCAGGTCTCGATGTCGCCAAGGCGCTGAGGATGGGGGCTCACATGGTGTCGGCGGCCGTGCCTTTTCTTCATGCCGCGCGATTGGGAGACGCGGCGTTGACCGATCTTATTGCACAGTGGCATCGGCAGCTAAAAATCTGTTGTTTTGTCACGGGTAGCGCCGATATCAAAGCGCTGAAAGTAGCGCCACTGCTTAAGGCGCTTGGATAGTCATGCCACGGACTCCAGCTCCAGTGGCAGACACAATGATGTCTCAGGTGATCAGACCGTAGCGCTGTTTGGCTTCAACAAAACGTGAGCGGGCATTGCGCCAGACCGGTGGCAACTCAGCCTTTGTCAAAAACTCTAATAAATGTGGCAACAGGGCTGCCGCAAATTCCTGCGAAGCTTCACGTGGCAACAGCGTTGGCAGATGATCAATGGCCTGAACATATACCGGCCGGTGGTGACTGCCATTTGCGCGCCGGAATGGCACGTCCAGGCTGGTGGTGGCATGGTAAACAGCGATTGGGTTGTTGGGGTTATTGGGATCACAACTGACATCGCTGATGATTTTAAGACGTTGATTTTTCTCCAGCAGCGCCTCGTCAATCATCGGCCGGATGGGCTCACGCAGGTAGACACAATTCACAAATACATCGTGTTCGATGATCGCCTGTATGGGTTTGTCCACGGCATTGAACTCCGCTATGTCCCAGCGACTGATATCAATCTGCGGTCCGAGTTGGCGCAACAGGTCGGTGGCACCCGTGCCACAACGTCCCAGCGCACCCATCACCATCACGCGCAGTGACTGTTTGCCCAAGGCAGTGACCACGGTATCCACGAGCTGCTGTTGGCTGTCAAAGCGGTGAGCGGCCGGAAAGGCCTTGTCTGTCTGCTGATAGTGAGCCAGTCCCAGCATGCCCAGTGCGGCACCCACAAATCCGGCCCAGTACCCGAAGGCGGCAATACGTCGGCCATGATCGTCCTGTAAAAATTCCAGATCAAACAGCTCGCCACCGCCACTGGCATATCGCTGCAGCACGGCATCGGCGCCACTTTGACCTTTAAAGGTATGCGAAAAATAGATCTGAGTATGGCTGATGGCATCATCCGCGTCAGCCAGTTCTTTTAAGCCAAGAACGATGGCATCCGCGGGCGCTTGTGACCAATGCAGGTCGCTCAGTTGTGCGCCGGCGGTCAGATACTCGGCGTCGCTGAAGACGCGCTGGTTTGAGGTTTCAACCACAACCTTGACGCCGTTCTGAACCAGTTGCCTGACACCATCAGGGGTAAGCGCAACCCGCCATTCACCAGTTTTGTCTTCACGGCGTAACCACAGTGTTTTCATAAGTCCAGGTTTCCCAGCTTGGAACGAGAGGCAAAATAGTACGCAAAGCCGGCAATCACTGCCATGACTGTCACGGGTATCCACGCCGGTGACTCACCTGCCTGCAGCAGCACAGACGCGATGATAAAGCCAAAGAATGTCAGCACGGCTGAGAAAATGGCATAGGGGAATTGTGTTTCCACATGCGACATGTGGTTGACACCACAAGACATTGACGACAGTACCGTGGTGTCCGAAATGGGCGATGCATGATCACCAAACAGGCCGCCACTGATGGCAGCGCCGATACACACAATAACGGGCGCATCCAGTGCAACGGCCACCGCCACGGCCACCGGAATCACCAGCGCAAACGTGCCCCACGACGACCCGGTAGCCAATGACAAGGCAGCGCCGATCACAAAAATCATGCTGGCCAGCATCCACACCGGGAAGTTCAAGGCATTGAGCAGTTTGGCAATGGCCGCGCCGGTCTCCAGCTCGGCCATCACATCACTGAGTGTCCACGCCAGAATCAGAATGCACAGAATTGGCATGATGCGCCCCATGCCGTTAAAAAACGCTTTGGAACTGCTGTTGAAGTCAAATATCTGCAAGCGATGCAGGATCACAATGGTGGCAATGGTGGCCGTCGTGTAGGAAAGCGCCAGGGATATGCGGATGACGGGGCCGGTCAACATGCCCTGTTGCAATACAAAATAGGTGAACAGTGAAATCATCGATACAAACAAAGTGCCAAGTGCCACAGCCACAATTTTTGCACCGTGCTGTTTGAGTGCGGGGCTCAGCTCAGGCAGTGAAGTCTGCGAATCCTCATAGGTGTGGGTGCCTGCCAGAAAGCGTTGCTGCACCTGTTTCATGCGTCCCAGCCAGACGTTGAAAATCGCCACAAACGCCACGCCAATCAAGGTTAACAAGGGGTAAATCATATAAAACCAGACTTCCCGAAATGCGGTGAACCCGTCTTTGACAATACCCTCTGCAGCAAAGGAACTTTCCATCAGCCCCATGGTGTACGCGCCCCAGCTGATGATGGGGATCAGCACACACACGGGCGATGACGTGGAATCAACGATGTAGGCAAGCTTTTCGCGGCAGATTTTTAATTTGTCATACACCGGCCGGTAAACCGGACCAAGAATCAGCGAGTTACCGGAGTCAGTAAAAAAGATCACCAGGCCGCTGAACAGCGTGCTCAGTTTGATTTTTAGCGGTGATGTCACGTGCGTGCCGAGTAAACCGGAAAACGCGCGCATGGTATTCGAGGACTCAAGCAGGTAGATAAATCCGGAAATGATGGTGATGACAATAATGATCTGGGCGTTAGAGCCTTCGAGTTGATGGAAAATACCTTGATTAAATACCGCAACTGCGGTGTCCAGCGGATGGTAGTTCATCAGAATGGCGTATCCGAGCACCACGGCGCTCAGCAGGGACAAAATCACGCGGCGGGTGGTGAAGGCAAGAATCAGCGCCAGCGCTGATGGCGCGATGGCCAGTAGTGAATCCATGTTAATTCCTTGTTATTGGTTTTTCCGGCCATCCGAGAGTCACCATGGACAATAAACCATTGTCACCTGACGAGCAATTGCATGAGCTTAAGTGCATGTTGTGGAATTGAGTTTGACCCAAGATGCCGAATGCGTTATCTCTGCACGCTGAATTTTCAACCAACAACAACAGAGTGAACCGTGGACACCGCTAACTTAACGGTAACGCTGCTCAGCTGTGCTTTTTTTATGGCACTGGTGGCCTGGATCTCGTACCGCAAAACCCGCGGAGACGTCAGCACCCAGGATGGCTACTTTCTCGCGGGTCGCGGTCTGGGTGCGACGTTTATCGCGGGCTCATTGCTGCTGACCAACCTGTCTGCCGAGCAATTGGTAGGACTTAATGGTTCCGCTTATGGGTTTAATCTGAGCAGCATGGCCTGGGAAGTGACTGCGGCGTTTGCCACCATCTGCATGGCGTTTATTTTTCTGCCGCGTTATCTGGCAGGGGCGTTCAGCACCTTGCCGGAGTTCCTCAACAAGCGCTTTGATGATGGCGTGCGGCGCCTGACGGTCGTGCTGTTTATGGTCGGATATGGCTTGGTGACCATTCCATCCGTGTTGTACGCCGGCTCTATCGCGGTGCTGCAATTGTTTGATGTGCCGGGTTTGCTCGGGGTCAGTGACAGTCAGGCGCTGTGGATGACCATTGTGGCGATTGGCTTGATTGGCAGTGTTTACGCGGTGTTTGGTGGCTTAAAAGCAGTGGCTATCTCCGATACCCTCAATGGCATCGGCCTGCTGGTGATTGGTGTGACCGTGCCAGTGCTGGGGCTGTCACTCTTGGGCGAGGGCAGCGTGAGCAGCGGTCTGGCCATCATCACCAGCACCGACACACAGAAGCTGAACGCGATTGGTGGGCCGGGTGACCCAACGCCGTTTGGCACCTTGTTCACCGGTATGATTCTCGCCAATCTGTTTTACTGGTGCACCAATCAATACGTGATACAGCGCACGCTGGCTGCCAGAAATCTGGCCGAGGGTCAGAAAGGTGTGTTGTTTACCGGATTCTTCAAAGTCATGGTGCCGTTTATGATGATGATCCCCGGCATCATCGCCTTTCACTTGTACGGACCCGGGTTGAGCCCGATTGATCAGGCCTACCCGCGACTGGTGCGTGATGTGCTGCCGGGCTACGCCTCTGGGTTTTTTCTGGCGGTCTTGCTGGGCGCCGTGTTCAGTTCTTTTAACTCCCTGTTGAACAGTGCCGCGACCTTGTTTTGCCTGGATGTGTATGCGCCGCTGAAAAAGCAACCGGTGGATGACAAAACACTGATACGTGTCGCAAAAATCGCCAGCGTGGTGATTGCCTTGTTTTCGTTTGTGGTCGCGCCTTTGCTGCAGTACGCGCCGGAAGGACTCTGGCAACTGATTCGCATGTTTACCGGCTTCTACAACATCCCGGTGATTGCTGTTGTACTGGTTGGACTGTTTACCACGCGTGTGCCGGCCGTGGGCGCCAAGGTCGCGATTGTTTTCCATGTGATTGCATACGGCCTGCTGCGCTTTGTGTTTGATGATGTTGTGACGCTGCATTTCCTGCATGTGTACGCCATATTGTTTGTGATTGAAGTGGCGATTATGCTGCTGTTTGGCAGGTTGCAGCCACGCAGCGAAAACTGGTCGTACCAGCCAGTGCAGGGTGTGGACCTGACGCCTTGGCGTTATGCAATACCTTGCGCGTTTACACTGATGTCCTGTGTGGTGGCCTTGTACTTGCTGTTCTCGCCAATCGGCTTGGTGGGCGGCCTCAGTGCGGCGTTCTGGCCGTTGATGCTGTCGCTGCTGGCCGTTAATGTTGTGGTCTGGGTCAAGCAGGGTTTTCCTGCGTTTATGCGGTAAAAAAATGACAAAAGCACGTTTGCGATTTTTTGAGACTTCCGTCAATCAGCGGCATATCACCAACGCCGATCGTTATCTGTATCAGCAGGAAGCGCCACGCTACAACCTCGTCGTGATTGGCACCGGCACCATGGGGCAGGAACATATGCGAGTGGCAGCATTGCTGGGCCGCGCCCGTGTGCTCGGTATTTATGACCAGCAGGTGCACAGTATGGATGCCGCAGAGGCTGCATACCGCACGATTTCCGGTGATGTGTTGCGTCGGTATGCTGATCTGGAGTCTGCGTGCAATGACGCGGACGCTGATGTGCTGATGATCTGCACGCCCAACTTTACCCACCTTGATGTGTTAAGAACCGCACTGGCCAGCGGCAAGCCGATTTTTCTGGAAAAGCCCATGGCTACAACGTTGGCGGATGCCGTGGCCTTGATGGACGCCGCAGAAAACCACAGTGCCTTTGTGCAGATTGGTCTGCAGTACCGCTACAAAGCCCAGTATCAGGAAGCCTTTCATGAGGTAAAAGCCCGCGGCAGTCTCGGGCAGATCCATACCATCAGCATGAGTGAATACCGCCCGCCGTTTCTCGATAAAGTCGGGCAATGGAACAAGTTTAATCGCAATACCGGCGGTACCCTGGTCGAAAAATGTTGTCACTATTTTGATCTGATGAATCTGATGGCAGACTCGCAGGCCGTGCGTGTGTATGCCACCGGTGGACGTGCGGTTAACTTTCTGGATTTCAAAAAAGACGGTGTTGCTTCAGACATAGATGATCATGCCTTTGTCTGTATTGATTATGCCAATGGCATCAAGGCCAGCTTTACACTGAATATGTTCTGTGCGGACTTTTCTGAAGAGCTGATTGTGGTGGGTGATTTGGGCAGACTGGTCACACACGAGCGTTTTGATTTTCATGCGCAGGTGCCGACACAGACATCAATCAAGGTGGAGCTGGGTGAGAATGGCGCATCGCGCAGCACACAATTGTCCTATCCGAAGCTGATTGAACAAAGTGGGCATCATGGCGCTACCTATTATGAGCACATCGCGCTGATGGATCAGCTGGATGGCAAACAGGTGGACTGCGCGACGGTACAACAGGGTTTATGGTCGATGATCGTGGCCAGTGCAGCGCAAGAATCGCTACGCAGCGGACAAGTAGTCACCATCGACAGTTTTTTGCGCGCGCAGCAACTGCAACATGGTTTGGAAGGTGGCAAGAGATGAACAACAGTATTCATGTTAAACAGCAACAAATGCCGGCGGTCGGTTTTGGACTTTGGAAAATTGCCAGAGATGATACTGCTGACATGGTATTTCAGGCGATCAAAGCCGGTTACCGTCATCTGGACAGTGCCGCTGATTATGGCAATGAAAAACAGGCCGGCGAGGGTATCCGCCGCGCGCTGGCGCAGGGCCTGTGTACGCGTCAGGATCTGTGGATTACTTCAAAATTATGGAACACCTTCCATCATCCGCAGCATGTGCGTGAAGCCTGCGAAAAATCATTGTCTGATCTGGGGCTCGATTACCTGGATTTGTACCTGATACATTTTCCGATCTCTTTGAAATATGTACCCATCGCCGAGCGTTATCCGCCTGAGTGGATTTTTGATCCCAAGGCTGAGCACCCCGCGATGGTGATTGACCCGGTGCCGTTGGCAGACACCTGGCGCGCCATGGAAGCACTGGTGCCGGCAGGTCTGGTTCGCAATATCGGTGTGTGTAACTACAGCAGCGCACTGCTGCACGATCTGATGGCCTATGCCAGCATAAAACCGGCGATGTTGCAGATTGAATCGCATCCGTATCTGACGCAGCAGCGCCTGATCCGCCTGGCGCAGCATTACGACATCGCAGTGACGGCGTTTTCACCGCTGGGCGCCGGCTCCTACGTTGAGTTGTCCATGGCCAGTGATCAGGATTCGGTATTAGAACAGGCTGTGGTGAAGGACATTGCCAGTCGTGTGCAGCGCACGCCGGCGCAGGTGGTATTGCGTTGGGGTGTTCAGCGAGGCACGTCGGTGATTCCTAAAACCTCTCGCGCCGGTCGCCTGGTTGAAAATCTCTCGGTGTTTGACTTCACACTCAGTGATGACGATATGGCTGTTATTTCCGCGTTGAATCAGAACCGCCGGTTTAATGATCCCGGTGCCTTCTGTGAGCTGGCCTTTGGCAGCTTTTATCCCATTTATGATTGAGGTGACTGTGAGTAAAACAAACAATCAGGCTGCTCTGGCAGTCACAACGATGCCTGTAGTCCATCAGCAATTTCACCCGCAAGCATTCCCGCTGGTGTATGCCCTGCAGTCAGAACCTGCCGCTGGTTTACAAGCCGTGTCGGATTGGGTGAATGCACACCGGCAATCCCTGCAGGCTGAACTGGCTGAGCACGGGGCTATCCTGTTTCGCGGCTTTCCATTAAAAACGGATCTGGATTTTGATGCGTTTATTCAGTTTTTTGGTTTGAAGAATTTTACCTATACCGATTCTTTATCCAATGCGGTCAGGCGTAATCGTACGGAGCGGGTGTTTACCGCTAATGAAGCGCCTGCCAATATCGCGATCTATCTGCATCATGAAATGGCGCAGACACCCGTTTACCCGTCTGCCTTGTTCTTTTTTTGTGAACATCCGGCGGCAGTCGGTGGCGCCACGCCGTTGTGCCGCTCTGATGTATTGCTGACGCAGATCGAAACGCTGATGCCTGATTTTGTCCACGCCTGTGAGACCAAAGGCGTCAGATATACCAATACCATGCCCGATCAGGAGGATCTGCAGTCCGGGCAGGGGCGCAGCTGGCGCAGCACCTTAAATGCGCCTGATAAAGCGGCGGCAGAAGCAAAACTGCAGAGCCTGGGGTATCAATGGCAGTGGTTGCCGGAAGACAACCTGCGCGTCACCACGCCGGTGTTGCCCGCGGTGCGCACACTCGAGGATGGTCGACGGGTGTTTTTTAATCAATTGATTGCGGCGTTTCAGGGCTGGCAGGACAAGCGCAATGTGGCTCAGAAATCCATCTGTTTTGGTGATGGCAGTGTCATCGATCCGCAGGCCATGGCCACGGCGATTGACCTGGCGGAGAAGCTCTCCTTTGATATGGTTTGGCAAGCGGGTGACGTGGCGCTGGTGGATAACTCACTGGTCATGCATGGACGCCGCCCCTTCAGCGGGGAGCGTCGGGTGCTGGCGTCGTTGCTTGCCTGAGTTGCTGCTCTAGCAGCCACAGGCGGTCCTGACCCCAGTGTGCGCTGCCTTTGTTAACACGGAAACCCGGCACGCCCCAGATGCCGAGTGCAAACATTTCGCCACGATTGGCTTCAGCAACAGCCCGCCAGCTGGCATCGGCCAGCGCTGCCTGCATCTGCGCCTCAGCGATTCCCGCGCGAGTGCACAGCGTCAGCAGCCCGGAGTCACTGCGTGCGCTGATGCCTTCAGCAAATACGCCGCGCATAAACGACAGCGCAAAGGCCTCACCTTTGCCAGCCTGAATGGCGTGGTGCAGCACTGCAAGCCCGCGTTCGGTGGGTTTTCCCACCGGGTCGGCAATCAAGCCAAACGGCAGGCCCACCCGCTCCGCTTCGCGTTTGGTGTCGCTGACAATGTAAAGGCGTTTTGATTCCGGGATTGGCAGGCCGCGCATCACCATGGGCAATACAAAACGCAGATTCAGCTGGGCGTTGTAGCGCGTTGCCAAGGCAAACACTCTCGGCAGTGCGATCCAGCTGTAAGGGCTGCGAAAGGAGAAGTACAAATCCAGTACAGGGCGCTGTTGCGTGTGCGCAGGAACGGCTTGACTCTCGTCGACGGAGCATTCCAGTGGTGTCACATGAGTCTCGTCGACAGAGCATTCCAGTCGGCTCACAAAAGGCGTAACAGTGTTGTTGCGTGACAAGGATTGCAGGCGTTGCTCCAGATATGGCAGCCGATCCAGCCCCCAGTACCATTCCCCCTCAAAATAAAACATCGCGCCCAGATAGTGACCCAGTAGCTGGCGCAGCGCTTTGCCATCGCTGAGAGCAGCTTCTGCATCACCGCTTGCCGCAATGTTGAGCTTAGCCACAACCAGTTCTGACGCCTGTATTTCTGGCGCCAGTTCTGGCAGCAGTTCTGGCAGCAGTTCTGGCTGCAGTTCAGGGAGCCGCTTGAAGGCATGACGGATGTTAGCCGCGATTTCGGCGAACCTGACAGGATCCGTGATCCCGGCCAGTGCAGCCTGAGCCTGCACAACGGCGCTGTCATTGGGCGCAGTCTGCCAAGGAAGTGACTCCAGACTCAGGGCGCGGGCGAGATCGGCAGCGTCGCGCAATGACCATTCCACCAGGCGCTGAGGCTCCGGCGCTGCACCGGCATCAGGAGCAGGAACCAGATGCGGCACCAGGGTGATTGGATACTGACCAACAAGATGTGGCAGGGCGCGGACCGCAAGATCGGAATAGGGATCGTCCACTTGGTGGAAATAGTGCACAACGGGCGCTTGGCCTTTGATGCGTCTGACGAATGCCGCTGTACTGCGACGCAGTTGACGGTAAACGCGGCTGGTCAAAAGGGCAGTGCCTCGGGTCCGTAACCACGGTTTAATCTTCATAAGGCCATATCCCTGTTATGATTTTTGGCGTGGTAGACAATCCCTGATGCCATAATTATACTTCTGGATAATAACATGCGACCTATAGCGAGGAAACGCCCGTGACTGCCTTGTTTGCTGTAAATCCTCGTCCGGTTGGGGGCCTCATCATCAGGGGCTTCGCAATGGCGGCGGCCATGATTCTGGGTGCAGCGGCGGCAGCCGATGATCTGCCAGCTGATATGGTGTTGATCCCCGGTGGTCAGTCGGTGATTGGCTCTGAACAGGGCCTGGACGATGAACGGCCGGTGTTTCATGTGCAGTTGCCTGACTTTCTGATGGATCGCACGCCAGTGACCGTTGCAGCATTTGCAGCGTTTGTGCAGCAAGCCGGTCATGTCACCACCGCCGAACGATTCGGCGATGCCGCGGTGATGCAGTTTGGTACCGGGCGCTGGTTCCTGCAGCCCGGAGCGAACTGGCGCTCTCCCTTGGGGCCCGACGGCGAACCGGCGCCCGCAGATCACCCCGTCACCCAGGTCTCCTGGGATGATGCCCAGGCGTACTGCACTGCACAGGACAAACGCCTGCCCAGCGAAGTGGAATGGGAGTTTGCGGCGCGCAGTGGTCACGAGGGTGATGTCAGTTATGCCTTTGGCGACACCTTGCTTAAAGAAGGTGACTTCCCGGCCCGCATCTGGCAGGCCAATACCTGGAACGGTACGTTCCCCATCATCAATACCCTCGACGACGGTTTTGCAACCACCTCACCGGTAGGCCACTTCGGATTGTCGCCGGCCGGACTCAGTGACATGGCTGGCAACGTCTGGGAATGGACGGCAGACTGGCACGGCAGTTATGCCGGACGCAAAGGAGCTAACGACGCACCCTTGCAAGGCAGCAGCAAGGTGCAGCGCGGCGGGTCATTTTTGTGCGAAGCCGCAGTCTGTCACGGTTACCGCGTGTCATCACGCAGCCACTCCACCCCTGACAGTTCATTAATGCACGTCGGTTTCCGGTGTGCCCGCGATGCGTAAACATTCAATCCATGGCAATCCATGGGGACGGAGGCGTTGTGAATCGTATTCATAAGCGTATTTATGGGGACGGAGGCGTGCTCAGCTGCGCAGCCAAGCTGTTGTGCCTGATAACGCTGTGGCTGGCGACCGCGCCAGCGATGGCCGCGCAACCTAATATTGTGGTGATCCTGATTGATGATGCCGGTTTCACCGATCTGGGCGCGTATGGCAGCGAGATCAATACACCACACATTGATAGCCTGGCAGCGTCCGGTGTGATGTTCAGTAATTTCCATACCACGCCCACCTGTGCGCCCTCGCGTGCCATGTTGATGACCGGCGTGCCCAGCCACCGGGCGGGTGTCGCAACACTGGATCACCTGCGCCCGCCCGAACAGGCGGATCACCCCTCATACCGGGGCGAGTTGGCCAGTGATGTGCCTACATTGGCGGAGCATCTGCGTGCGGCCGGGTATGCCAGCTATGTCACCGGCAAGTGGCACCTTGGGCATTCGCCCGAAAGCCTGCCGGTTGCCCGTGGCTTTGATCGCAGCTTTATTCTCGACGCCTCCGGCGCGGATAACTGGGAACAACGTTCGTACCTGCCGCAATATGATCAGGCCGACTGGTTTGAAGACGGGCAGCGCGGCACCTTGCCAGACGATTTCTATTCGTCCGAGTTTCTGGTCGATAAGATGATTGAATTCATTGACCAGCGTGCGCCGGACCAGCCGTTTTTTTCGTACATTGGTTTTCAGGCGATTCACATCCCCGTGCAGGCGCCACGTGAATACATCGAGCGTTACAACGGTGTTTACGACGAAGGTTGGGAAGTTCAGCGCCAACGCCGCCATGCAGCCGCGATCGCGCGCGGGCTGATCCCGGCAGATGCAGGGCTCGCACCCGTGCCCGAGGTGCTGCGCAAATGGGAAGATCTCACAGACTCTGAGCGCGAAAGCAGTATCCGCAGCATGCAGATCAACGCCGGAATGCTGGAAGCCATGGATTTCCACCTCGGGCGGCTGATTGATCACCTGAAGGCCACCGGTGCGTATGACAACAGTGTGTTTGTGGTGCTCTCGGATAACGGGCCGGAACACAATCATCCCACTGTGGATTCACGCTTCCGGCTCTGGTTGCGCATGGAAGGTTATTCGCTGGCAAATGACACATTGGGCGAGCGCGGCACCTACGCGTCGATTGGCCCGGAATGGGCGTTGGCCGGTGGCGTTGCCGGGTCATTGTTCAAGTTTCATGCCTCGGAAGGCGGCACACGAGTGCCCTTGATCATGTCTGGCCCCGGTATCCCGGCTGCGGGTGTGTTGCACCCCTTCAGTTTTATGACAGACCTCGTCCCCACGCTTCTCGACCTGGCCGGCACGCCGGCGCTGACCACTGGCCCGGCGTTTACCGGGCGCAGCCTGTTTGATGTGCTGCAAGGCCGGCAGTCGGCAGTCTATGGGCCAGAGGATGCGGTTTCGCTGGAAGCGTCAGGACAATCGGCGGTGTTCAAGGGTGACTATAAGCTGGTGCGTAATCTAGACTTCTACGGCGACGGTGTGTGGCGGCTGCACAATGTGGTGCGTGATCCGGGTGAAGTCCGCGACCTCAGCGCAGAGCAGCCGGAGCGTGTTGCCCGGATGCTGCAGGATTACGAGTCTTACGCTGCTGACGTCGGCGTGTTGCCCATGCCCCCGGGATATTCGGGGCAACAAATGATCGCTGAGGCGTCGACACAGAAGATTATCGAGGAATATGGCCTGACATTGTTATCAGCTGCCATCGCTGCCTTGGTGGCATTACTGATTGTTTGTGGATTGATTTACAGATTTTTGCTCCGGCCCTGGCTCAGACCCTCATTCAGAAAGATTGGGAAGGCGCATCATGATGGCCGGCCTTGATGCTCAGCAGATAGACAATAAACAACACGACCATCAGGCCATCAGCCACGATAACCGGCGTGGCAGTTGCAGCAAAATCGCGGCCCGGGCCGGCAATCAGCAGCAACAGGGCAGCTTTGCTCACAGCGGCGACCAGCAATACCAGCGGCCGATGTACTGGCCGGTAGGCAGCATAAATCAGCATGGCACCCACCAGCGTCACCAGCATACCCCAGCTACGCACCACCACCTCGGCCAACGGTCCTTCCAGCGATGCTCCAAAAGTACGTTGCAGGGCCAGTTGCGGCGCAACGATCGCGAGCGCCATGGTGCAGGTCAGTACGCCACCGGCGAGCATGATCCACTTGATGTTGCTGCGTATGAAGTTCATGAATATTTCCTTGTGAAAATGGATCAATGGGTACAAATCAGTGAGTGCAATTTTGCACACGGATAAAAATTAATCAACAACGAGGTTAAGTGAGATCATGACACCCATCATCAAAAAACTTCTAGTCACTGTGTGCCTGCTGACCCCTGGCATTGTGTCTTCACAGTCCGCGGACAATTTTTTTAAAGTGACGCATGTTGCCGGCAATGTGCACATGCTGGAAGCGCCCGACACCGATGGCAATATCGGTGTGTTCTCGGGGCCAGATGGTGTGCTGCTGATTGATGACCGTTATGACCGTGACACTGAAAATTTGCTGACGGCGGTGCGCTCCATCAGTGATGCGGAAATACGTTTTGTGGTCAACACGCACGTGCACCCGGATCACATCGGTGGCAACAATAATCTGGCTGCCTATGGTGTGACCATTCTGGCACACGACGATGTGCGCGTGCGCATGCTCACCGAGCTGCGGATACCTCGGCGCGGTGGTATTACTTTTCCGCAGCCGCCAGCGGGTGCGCTGCCGGTGATCACCTACAGCGACGCCATCAGTTTTCATCTGAACGGTGAGGAAGTGCGCGTGTTTATTGCACCACCCGCACACACAGACGGTGACAGTTTTGTGCACTTTCGCGGCTCCGATGTCATGCATCTGGGTGACGTGTTCCGCACCAATATGTATCCCATTATTGATGTCTACAACGGCGGCAGTTTTCTGGGCATGATTGCAGCAATGGAACTGGCGATTGAGCTGGCGGGCCCCGACACCAAAGTGATTCCGGGTCATGGCAGTGGCGTCAGCAATCGCGAAGGTATGCAGGAAGTGCTGGCCATGCTTTACGATATCCGCGAGCGTATTTCAGCGCTGGTTGCACAGGGGCTGACGCTGGAACAAACCATCGCTGCCGCGCCCCTGGCGATTCACGATGCGCGCTGGGGGCAGGTGCCATCATGGACCGCCGCCGACTTTGTGCCGATTGTGTATGAAGAATTGCGCGCACTGGGCAATTAATGTCTGCAAAATAATTAAATCCTGAATGATCAAAAAATGAGTAAACCAAGATGACCAGCACAGTGGATAACCGCGGGGATAGTGATCCGGTAACCGAGTCAGCACAGATTGGTGCCATGTTGCGCAGCGCGCTCGATGCTCAGCGTGAAGACTATCTTCAGCAGGGCGCGGTCAGCGCTGCCACGCGCATTGATCGGATCGATCGTGGCGTTGATGTATTGCTGACCTATCAACACAAATTGGTTGATGCACTGAATACTGACTTCAGTTGCCGCTCGCGTGAGGTAACCCTGCTGACGGATATTGCCGCGTCACTGACACCGCTGAAACATGCACGTAAACACCTGCACAAGTGGATGAAACCCCAACGCCGCCCGAGCTCCTTTCCCTTTAACCTGCTGGGTGGTCGCTCACACATTGAATATCAGCCGCTGGGTGTTGTTGGTGTGATTTCTCCGTGGAATTTTCCGGTGAATCTAACCTTTGGTCCTTTGGCGGGAATCCTCGCGGCAGGCAACCGTGTGATGATCAAGCCATCGGAGTTTACGCCGGCTACCTCAGAGGTGATGAGTGAGATGGTCAGTGCCGCCTGGGATAAAAACGAGGTAGCGTTGTTTACCGGCGGCCCGGAAGTGGGTCAGGCCTTCAGTGCGTTACCCTTTGACCATTTGCTGTTTACTGGGGCGACCTCGGTGGCCCGCCATATTATGGCCGCTGCCGCACGCAATCTGGTGCCGGTGACGCTGGAGCTGGGCGGCAAGTCGCCGGTGATTGTGTCGCGCACGGCCAATATTGAACAAAGTCTTGAGCGCATCATGCTGGGTAAAACGCTGAATGCCGGTCAGATATGTCTGGCGCCGGATTATCTGCTGGTGCCTGAAGAGCATCTTGATGCAGTCATCAGCGCCGCACAAAAAGCCACCAGTGCCATGTACCCCACAATGCTCGACAATCCGGAATACACTGCGATTGTTAATGACCGGCACTATGCGCGGCTGCATGGATATCTGCAGGAAGCTGCACAGCGCGGTGTCAGGACGGTTGCCATTAATCCTGCCAATGAAGATTTTGCAGCGCATGCACAGCGCCGTAAAATTCCGCCAACGCTGATCATCAATCCACCTGATGACCTGCAGGTGATGGAAGAAGAATTGTTTGGCCCCTTGCTGCCTATCCGCACCTACAAAGACTTTAGCGACACCATTCATTACGTCAATGCTCACCCGCGTCCGCTCGCCGCCTACTATTTTGGTAGCGACAAACAGGAAGAGCAGGCGGTGCTGACACGCACCACCTCCGGTGGCATGTGCATCAACGATGTGATCATGCACATCATGCAGGAAGAGTTGCCATTTGGCGGCGTCGGGCCCAGCGGTATGGGCGCCTATCATGGATTGGACGGGTTCCGTACCTTCAGTCATGCCAAGAGTGTGTTCCGCCAGACTGGCTTCAATATCGGCAAACTCGGCGGTATGTTGCCGCCCTACAACAAAGCTACCGAACAAACCATCAAGATGCAGGTAAAGCGATGAGTACCACACAGAAGACCCAGAGTTTAAGAGCGCGTACCAGCAGTTCACCCGTTGCGCGGGTGCTGATCGTGATGATGATGGTGCTGGCGGTGATGATGGTGTCTGCCCGCATTTTTCAAGCGCAACTGGGGCAGCTGGTGTTTGAACGCCTAGCCACGGAACGCGCGCAACAGGACCGGATGGCAACGCTGGCGCCGGGTCTGCATGTAGCGTTCTGCGGGACGGGTTCACCGATACCGGATGCGACGCGCGCCGAATCCTGTGCGCTAGTAGTGGCCGGGGAAAACCTGTTTGTGATTGATTCGGGCAGCGGATCGACCACCAATATCGCATTGATGGGCTTGCCACCGGGCAGAATCAAGGCGGTGTTTCTGACCCACTACCACTCCGATCATATCGCTGATCTGGGCAATCTCGCCTTGCAGCGATGGGTCAATGGCGCTCATCAAACGCCATTAACAGTGATTGGCGCCACCGGTGTCGAACAGGTGGTGGCCGGCTTTAATCAGGCCTATGCGCTCGACCAGATTTTCAGGCCCGCGCATCACGGTGAGACTATTGTGCCCTCAGCCGGCGGCGGTTTGCTGGCCTCGCCCTTTGAGCTGCCGCCACGTGTCGCCGCGCCTGCCAAAGAGCGCGCGGTGACCGTGTACGACGCCGATGGTTTGTTGGTCACGGCGATGCGCGTTGATCATGCGCCTGCCGATCCGGCAGTGGCCTACCGTTTTGAATACGCCGGTCGCGCCGTGGTGTTCAGTGGTGATCTGATTGTGTCGCGCACCCTCGGATTTGAAGACTTTGCACGAGGGGTCGATCTGCTGGTGGTGGAGGGTCTGCAACCCGAGATGCTGGGCGTGCTCGAGGAAAACGTTATCGCCCGCGGCGACCCCAATCTGGGCGCTATCATGCGTGACGTGCTCGACTATCACACCACCCCCGAAGAGGCCGCCGATGTTGCACAGCTTGCCAATGCCAGCGCGCTGATTCTGAATCACGTGGTACCAACGCTGCCTAGTCGCTTTCTGGAGCCAGCGTTTCTGCGTGATGCACCGTCGCGCTTTGACGGCCCGGTGCGCGTCGCGCGCGACGGGATGGCTGTTTCATTGCCGCAGGGCAGTGACGACATCCGTTTTGAAAGCTGGTTCTAGCCAGCAAGTCTCCTATCGCAGTCTCAGTCTCTGACACAAAACTGTCCTGAAACTGTCACCCGCCCGTCTAACCACTGACACATAGTGGTCGCACACTCGCTGAGCAGTTCGTCCACATGAGCAATGACTCGTGTGGGCCGACGAGCGCGTTGCTGCGCAATTGCGCCGGCAGCCTACTCAATCTTCGGAGATCTACCCATGAACAACATAAATCCCGCGGTACGCTTCCCACAAAAGCCTGCTGCAAACCGACTGTCACTTGCCATTGCCGCCAGCGTCGTTGCGATCAACGGCCTGTGCGTTGGCATGGCGCACGCTCAGCCTGCGCCCGAAATTCAGGAAATCAGTGTGTTTGGACAGGGTGAAGTGCGTCAGGTACAAAGCCTGACAGCCACTCAACTGGACCAGTATGCCGCTGGCACCAGCCCGTTAAAAGCCATTGAAAAACTGCCTGGTGTGAACTTCCAGTCTGCTGATCCTTACGGTGCTTATGAATGGTCCACGCGCATCGTTGTTCGCGGATTTAACCAGAATCAGATGGGCTTCACACTGGACGAAGTGCCGTTGGGCGATATGTCCTACGCCAACCATAACGGTCTGCACATCAGCCGCGCAGTCATGTCCGAAAACATTGGCGGCGTGTCGTTGTCACAAGGTGCCGGCGCATTGTCGACTGCATCCACCAGCAACCTGGGTGGCACACTGGAATTTACAACAGCACGCCCGAATGAAGAGTTTGGTATCAGCACCAACGTCAGCTTTGGCAGCGACGCAGCGCAGCGGATGTTTCTGCGTGCAGACAGCGGTGAGCTCAGTACCGGCACACGTTTTTTTGTGAGTGCAGCATCACAGGACTCCGACAAATGGAAGGGTGCCGGGTCGCAACAGCAGGACTACGTTAATCTCAAGCTGGAACAGACACTGGGCAACGCCCTGGTGACAGCATATTACAGCGACTCTGATCGTGCAGAGAATGACTATCAGGATATGTCCAAAGACATGATCCGCCGTCTGGGCAGTGACTGGGATAACTACTACCCCGATTGGAATCGTGCCGTGGCTGCGGCACGTGGCAACTTCACCGGCGGCGTGAACAGCCTGGATGATGCCTACTGGAACGCGTCCGGTCTGCGTAAGGACACCTTGTCTTACGTCGCCTTGGATCTGCCAATCACAGAGAACATCGACTGGAAAACCACCGCGTATTTTCACGACAATGAAGGTCAGGGACAGTGGGGCACACCGTATCTGGCAACGCCAGGTGGTGCGCCGTTGACGATCCGCACCACTGAATACCAGATCGACCGTAGTGGCATTATCTCCAACCTGAATGTGACCGCTGGCGCGCACACCCTCAACATCGGTCTGTGGACTGAAGACAATGACTTCGAACAGGCACGACGTTTTTACGGCGAGCCCTCTGCTGCGGCGCCAACGCGCAACTTCCTAGAGTTTCAGCGTAATCCGCTGTTGACTCAGTGGGAGTACGCCTTTAACACTGAAACCACGCAAATTCACGTGAAGGACACCTGGCAGGCCACTGATGCCCTGCGTCTGGAATTCGGATTCAAGAGCGTGCAGGTCGATGTTGCAGCGCGCACTATTGTTGGCGACAACAAAACTGGCAAGATCGACACTGACGAAGGTTTCCTGCCGCAGGCCGGATTCGTTTACGACCTGGGAAATCAGGGCGAAGTCTTTGGTGCGTATTCCAAGAATGTGCGTGCGCTGATCGGATCAGCCACAGGCACGTCGCCATTCTCCGCAACACAGGCCGGCTTTAACGCCATCAAAGACACCATCGAACCTGAAACCTCAACAACATTCGAACTCGGCTGGCGCTTCCGCGTCGACGGTATTGAAGGTGTGGTCAGCGCCTACAACGTCAATTTTGATGACCGTCTGCTGGCGATTCAGCAGGGTTCCACCATTATTGGTGCCTTCAACGCACTGGCTAACGTCGGCAGCGTAACGTCCCGTGGTGTGGAAACCGGTGTTATCTGGAACCTCACTGACAGTATCAGCTGGTACAACTCTGCCAGCTACAACCAGTCCAAAATTGATGACGATTACTTCACCGGCACCACACGTGTGAATACTGCCGGCAAGACCGTGGTGGATTCACCCGAGTGGATGGTCAACTCTGAGCTGGGTTATGAGATGGAGAGTGTGTTTGCCAAAGTACACCTGAAGTACACCGGCGAGCGCGAGTACACCTTCCTTAATCAGGGCAGCGTGGAAAGTTCAACCATCATCAACGTCAGCGCCGGTTACCGCTTTGGTGATCTGGGCATGTTCAAAGAGTTGACCGCACAGGTGGATGTCACCAATCTGATCGACAGAGAGTACATCTCTACCGTTGGCAGTGGTGGTTTTGGCAACTCCGACGTGAACGGTACCGCGATGACCTTGTTGCCCGGTGCACCACGTCAGTTGTTCCTGTCGTTGAAGGCAGCGTTCTGATTGGTTGATTAACTGACTGATTGAATTAAAAAAGCTGAAGACAAAAAAAGGCCGGCAACTCTCAGAAGTTGCCGGCTTTTTTTATGGGCTCACGGCCTTCAGCACCTCACGGGTCAGATCCCACTGATTAAAACCCTGTCTGCCGTAGTCGAGTCCGCGACGCACAATCACCAGATCGTGCGAGGGCACCACCACGGTAAACTGGCCACGGTTGCCATTGGTCGAGTAAGCGTCAGCGGGAATGTCGGTGCGTCCCTCGGGCACCAGCCACCACTGACCACCGTATTGCCCGCCCTGGCCAAGCGTTGCGGGTGCTGGTGTGCGTGAAAAGGCTATCCAGTCTGTTGAAATCAGCTGTTCACCGTTCCACTGGCCATCATTCAGATACAGGAGCCCGAAGCGTGCCAGGTCCCGCGCATTGGTGTATACCTGACTGCTAAGCACAAAGTCGCCAAAACGATCGGTACTCACCAGCGTATTGCGCATGCCAATCCGATCCAGCAGCGCTTTGCGGGGAAATTCGGCATAGGTGTTTTCGCCACCCAAGGCCTGCTTCATCGCATACACACCCAGAATGGTGTCGTAATTCTCATAGTCCCAGTGAGAGCCCGGCTCCCGAATCAGCGCCCTGTTCAGCGCGCCGTTGACAGAACTGGCGCCAGCCCAATAGGAGAGACCTGATCCGGTCGCATATTCCATCCCGCCGTTGTCGATACTTTCCAGTCCGCTGCTCATGTTCAGTGCATGGCGCAGCGTGATGTTACGGCGCGGGTCTGCGTCCGCCGAACCCTGCGTTGGCAGCCATTGAAAATCCAGAGGCTCGTCAAGCGACAATTGCCCCTGATCGACCAACATGCCAATCAGTGTGGACGCAATACTCTTGGCGGTAGACCAGGTGCGCGTGCGCGTGGTCATATCGATGCCTGGCGCGTAACGCTCCAGAATAATCTGACCTTTGTAGACAACAAGTAGACTCAGTGTGTCCTGTTCTGCGGTCGGGCGATTAAAGGCCCAGTCCGACGCTGCTTGCAGGGCGTTTGCATCGATTGTTGACGGCAATTCCTGCGGTGTTGTCAGATCACCATCGGGCCAGGGGATTTGAGCGGCATCGCCGGGCGGCAGAGGCAGCGTCAGTTCGGGCAGGTCATCAATATCCGCCAGTGTCTGGTCGGGCGCCAGCACAATGCAGCCAATGCCTTCACGAAAAACGGCCCGCATAACAGGGACGGCATCGGGCGCCCCAACTTCGACAGCGCGGCGTTCCCAGTCGACGTGGTAGTCACCACCGTCAGCCGTGCCGACGGGGCTGCGCAGGAAGGCCAGCTCTTGTTTAAACACCTGCTCCAGTGTGCGGTGGCTGGTGAACAGGCCGTTGCACATAAACACGGCCTGCTGACCGCGCTGCACCATGGCGCGCTGCGGCGCCCAGTAATCGTATTGTTCGAGTTGCTGTGCAATGCTGCCTGAGGAAACGACAGTACACAAAAGCGCAGTACACAAACGGGCAGTACACAAACGCGCGGTCGTCATGGTGTGTTTATTCATATTGTCACCAAAAAATTTTATACAAATCTTGCATGGGCTTTCAGTTTTCAAGACTCAGCAACTGAGTCATCATTTCCTCTGCTGCAATCACGGCCAATGAGTCAATCATGGCACGTGGAGTGTCATCTCCAATCTCAACGGTAATGGCGGGTACTCCAAACATCTGACTGATCCAGCTTTTGGAGACCCCGGATTCCACGTCGTAACCGGGGACTGCTTCCACTTCGTAATCAGGGTAAATCTGCTGCATGCGCGCTTGCACCTGAGATAACCACAGGTCGGTAAACTCAGGCAGATGTTGGGTCACTTCGAGGGTGGGCGTGTAAAAAATGTCGCGATTGGTGGAGTGGAAATCAAGAAAAAGACTCAGCGTTGGCATGCCGGGTTCCAGAAAACGATTGAGCTGATCGCGCATCAAGCGAGTTTCGGGTTGCGTAAATGGACCCCAATCGCGATTCAGATCGATGCCGCCCATGTTATGGCGCCAGAAACCACGCTCAACACCGTCTGGGTTCATGTTAGGTGTTATCAGCAAGCCATACTGAGCTCTGAAGGCGTTGGCCAGAGGCTCGTCACGCATTATCCGTTCGACAAACTGCGTCATCGCGAGCGCGCCGGTGATTTCCGGGGGGTGTTGCCGGCCAATCATCACGACGTAGCGCTGTGCGGGTGTTGTTGTTCTGAGCGTATAGATAGGGCGGCCTTCTGCGCTCAGCCCGAGTATCTGCCGATCGAGAAAATCCAGATTGGCCAGTTCGCTGGTAAATTCGTCATAAAAACGGTTATCAACGATCTCCTGAGCGGCGACCCAAAGCGCCTCGGGCCCGGCCCGCAGACGCATCTTGATGGCTTTTTCATCGAACAACACCTGCAAATCTTGCTCTGCGATGGGTTGCCAGTTCACACCATCGCTGCTGATTTTGGGCAGATAGCGATGACGAGATAACGGGTAATGCAGGTAGACGGTGATGTCCTGAGGGGTTTCAGAATACAGTTTGAATGCATACCACGGACTTGGATTGATGGGGACATTTTCGGGTGCGGTCGACACACTAAAAACGGCATCGCCAGTCTGCTGGCAACTGTTCAGCCGTGCGCTGGAAAAGGATAAATCAAAAACAACGTCGCCAAAATCGCAACTGAGTACAGGCTGATCAATCTGCGCATTTGCGGGCGGGCCGCTCACCATGAGCATGGTTAGAACGATTGTTAACCAATTGCTGACTTTTTTGTAAGCACTCATGACGCGCAAATCCTCTGTTGTGTATGCCTGAAGCCCAGCGGCGAGTCTAATTGTCTGTGCTGGCACTGTATAGCGGTGTGTCACTGAAATCATTGGCTTTGCAAATAATCTGAGGTATAACGACCGCTCCATCATTTAAAAGCAAAACTTCGAGCGCCTTCACAAGGCCGTTTTTGCTTATATATCAAGTCACAACAGCAGCATTTAAAAATAAAAAAAACACAGGCAGCAAGCAAAGTTACGACATAAAGATAAATCAACAGGGGAAGCCATGAACAAACTCAGTAAAGCAATCGGGGTAGCACTCGGCTCCATGGCAAGCAGCCTGGCGGCAGCCCAACAACCCGCACAGGAGCCCACCGGTATTGAAGAGATTACCGTTGTCGGCTCTCAGATCCGGGGCGCAACAATCACCGATTCACTGGCGGTCACTGTGTTGGACGCTGATCAGATCGAAGTGATGGGTGCTGTCTCCGGTGATGAACTGATGCAGATGATCCCGGAGATGGGGCAAAACTTTTTTAACGAGGCTGAAAGCATCAGTGGCGGCGTAAACGCGTCGCGCGGCGATGTCGGCGCTTTTAACCTGCGCAACGTCGGCACCGGCAATACCCTGGTGCTGCTCAATGGCCGGCGATTGGTCAACAATGCCAGTTATCAGACTGAAGAAGTCGGTGGCAGCTTCATCCCTGTCAATACAGTGAATTCACAGATACTGCCGGTTTGGGGCATCGAGCGCGTAGAAATTTTGCGAGATGGCGCGTCGGCTATTTACGGTGCGGACGCGGTGGCAGGTGTTGTTAACACCGTACTGAAAAATGATTTTGAAGGTTTTAATATCCGTACCCGTTTCACCGACTATGAGAACGTCAGCCGCAATGATCGGTTGATCACGGCAGAGTGGGGCAAGAACTTCAACGAAGGACGAACCAACGTTGGCGCTTTTTTTAATTACTACGAACGTGACCGGGTGCGTGCCTCGGAAGACGATCGCTGGGCAAACTCTGATCTTTCGCGACTGGTTCCATCAGACTCACCCTGGTTCGGCAACGGCGCATGGCGCAATGACAGTGCCAACTCGCTGGGCGGGCAATTTGACGTGGTTTCTGCCGTGGCGGCTACCAGTGCCCTGCGGCGGAATAATATCGTTGACAGCGCCGGCGAGTTTCAGGTTTTTCCGGCCGGGTCTGCGGAGTGTACTTATCGGCTGAATAGCACGGCGTGCGCCAACCCCGACACAACACCCATTTTCCGCTCCAACTCCAATGACTTACGCGACGTTGCATCTGAGCTCGAGCGACTCAGCCTGTTTGTTAACATCAATCACGAATTTTTAAACGGTGTTGAAAGTTTCACCGAGCTGTTGGCCTACGATGCCAGCAGCAATATGCGGCGTCAGGCTTCTTACCCATCGGTGTTTCCATTCACGGTAGCGGCTGACAACTACTACAACCCCTTAGGACCCTGTGGTTCTCCAAACCGCTTGCCAGACTCTCTGGCAGGTCCCACGTTGCCATGTTCCGGGCTGCAGCTGCTGATAGATAACTATCGTTTTGACGAGGTGCCCCGTATTGTTGACGTGGATAATGACACCTACCGTATTTTGCAGGGGCTGCGCTGGAATATGGGCGAGTGGAGCATGGAGTCGGCGTTATCCTGGTCGCGTGCCACCAGTTATGACGTGAGTGGCAACAGTATCTCTAATGTGCTGATGCAGGCAGCGCTGAACGATAAAACGGCTGCGGCCTATAATCCTTTCTCGATGGGGGTTAATTCCAATATCGAACGTGCGCTGGTGGATGTGTACCGGGATAATGAGACATCACTGAGCACCTTTGATATCAAGAGCTCCAATGCCAACATCTTTGAACTCCCGGCAGGCAATGTCGGCGCTGTTGTTGGTCTTGAGTGGCGTCGGGAAGCCTTTATTGATGATCGCGATCCGCGACTCGATGGCACAATAAGAGCCACTGATCTGAATGGCAAAACCTTCCCTTTTATCTCTGATGTGGCCAACTCCAGTCCTTCGTCAGACAGCTCAGGGTCTCGTACAGTCAGTTCTGCGTCTGCCGAGTTTCAGATTCCTGTGTTGCAGACACTGGATATGCAAGTGGCAGCGCGTTACGAAGACTTCTCTGATGTGGGCAGCACCACGGTGGGTAAAGTGGCCTTTGGCTGGCGTCCGGTCAGTTGGGGTCTGGTTCGTGGTTCCTGGTCACAGGGTTACAGAGTCCCTAATCTGGTGACGGTAAACGAAGGTCTGGTTGCCCGTGAAAATACCCGCACTGACTGGGCGTGTGTGTATGCAGCAGAGCGTGGCGGTGATCCTCTCCAGAACATCCTCGATTGCACAAACAGTACGCAACGTGTTGCCGAAGGCAGCAACTTCCTGATACCAGAGGAGTCCACCAACACCTCCATTGGTTTTGTGTTTACGCCGGATGATCAGCTGACTGTGACCCTGGATTACTGGTCGATTGAAAAAGAAGGCACGATTGGCCTGTTTGGTGAAGAGAACCACATGGCGCTGGATCTGCTGCGGCGCCTCCAGGCCGGCACGGGTAATTGTGCGCAGAGCTTCAACACCGCCGTTCAGCGTCAGACAGTCACTCCGGAAGCGGCGGCGGTTTATGCCCGGGCAGGCATCTGTCCGGCAGGTGTGGCAACCACGGTGTTTGACAGATATACCAATCTGGATACCCGCACAGTCAAGGGTTTTGACTTGGGTATTTATTATGATGTCGACACGCGCTTTGGTAATTTCAGCCTCAGCTACAACGGTGCTTTCCTGACCGATTATGATCAACTGCCAGGCGGATTGGCAGGAGAAATTGTGGCGGCCAAAGCCAGTGGCGCATTACCGGCGTCCATTCCAGTGTCAGGTTTTGCCAATCTGCTCAATCTGGATGGCAATCAGGATGAGAAACATTCTGCGCAGTTGCAGTGGCGTCTGGATGACTGGGGCGTTGGGCTCTCTGCCTACCAGCTGGGTTCGTTCTATCAGGACTCGCTGACTCTGGATAACGGCACGCGCTACATTATCCCGGCGATGACGACCTACGATGCCACGGTTGATTACCGTACCGAGATATTCGACAGGAATACACGCCTGCGGCTGGGCATAAAAAACCTGACCGATGAGCGTGCACCATTGGCGGATCGTTACTTTGGTTATTCCTCGGATGCGCATTCCGACTATGGCCGCTACGCTTATCTGGATGTTCGCGTAAGTTTCTGATGAGGAGTTAACAATGAAGAGTAATGCGCGGTGGTTCGTCAGTTTTTGTGTCTGGCTGTTATTGATCGCAAGCCTGCCTGTACAGGCAGATCAACCACTGCGCATTCTGTTTGTTGGCAACAGTTATCTCTACTACAACGACAGTTTGCACAATCATGTCGGACGCATTGCTGAGGAACTGCAGCCAGCATTGCTCGACAAGCTGGATTACAAGTCCTCAACGATTGGCGGCGCCTCGCTTGACCATCACCCTATCGAACACTTGCTGACGCCTGGACGTATCGGTGTTGATGAGCCGTTTGAGTGGGTGGTGCTGCAAGGTGGCAGTGCTGAGCCCTTGTCGGCGCGACGGCGGGCGGCGTTTGTTGAAACCGTCGCCGACTTTGATCGCCTGATCAAGCGCCATGGCGGACAAACAGCACTGTTTATGACTCAGGCCTATGTCGCGCCGCATGCGCGGGTAGAGGATGGTCAGCAGGCTGAAATCGCGGCAGCCTATGCCGACGCCGCAGCGGCCACCGGCGCTCGTGTTATTCCGGTGGGGCTGGCGTTTGAGTTGTCTTATACACGGCGACCTGAGCTTGCGCTGCATATGGAATTTGATGGCTCTCATCCTTCCTTGTATGGTACTTACCTGGCTGCGTGCGTGGTGTATCTATCACTGTACGGTGGCAGCCTGGAAGGCTTGCAATATGACTATTACGGACGCATCCCCTCGGACATAACACTGTTCCTGCAGGGCATTGCGACAGAGACTGTCGCGGCAACCGTTCAGTGATCACATCGGCACATGGTCTCTAAATCTGGCACAGACCCCTTGGCTAAATCCGGCTTCAAAGGTAACAAACAACACCTGCCCAGCAAGTTGTGCAAGACCTGCGGGCGCGAGATGACCTGGCGCAAATCCTGGGCAAAAAACTGGGATCAGGTGTTGTATTGCTCGGATAAGTGCCGCCGGTAGCATGACTTATGACTGATTGCGCTTTAAAAGGCTCAGTGTTAGCCTCGGCGCACATCCGGGGAAAACCATGAATGAGTTCAGTTACGCTGACGCAGTCCATTAAGCGTGATTTCCCTGAGGCTGTAAAAATAAAATTTGTTGCTGGCTTTAATGCTGGAGGTAGTTATGCGTAAGTTGTTCAAAGATTTTCAGTTTAACGGCAGGAAAACGGTGCTTGCCAGCGTGACTGCGCTGGCATTTGCCCTGGGTGCTGCTCAAGGTGTTGCTCAGGAGCGCGTTGGTGACTTTGCACTGCTGGATCAAGATGGTCTGTTCCATCACATGGCCTGGTACGACAACAACAAGGCGATCGCATTTCTGGTTCAGGCCAGTGGCGATACAGCCACTCAAAGCGCTCTGCAATCTTTCAATGCCATGAAAGAGCAGTATGCCTCTCAGGAAATCGTCTTCATGATGATCAATCCGCTGGGCGAGCAGCGTGCAACAGTTAAAGCCGAAACCGAGCGTCTGGGTATCGATATTCCGGTTCTGATCGACGACGCGCAGATCGTTTCCGAAGCACTGGGGATTGATAAAACCGGTGAAGCGTTCCTGTACGACCCCAAGTCATTCCGCGTGCTTTACCGCGGTCCGGCCGATCAGTCATTCGCTGATGCTCTGGCTGCTGTAACGTCGGGTAATGCCGTTCCTAATGCAGTGGTTGCCGCGCAAGGTACTGCAGTGACTTACTCCGCTCGTGACCAACTGCTGCAAGCAGGCGTTTCTTACAGTAAGGACGTTGCTCCGGTGCTGGCCGAGAATTGCGCTACCTGTCACCGCGATGGTGGTATTGCACCCTTCGCAATGAACAGCCACGCCATGGCGCAGGGCTGGTCACCGATGATCCGCGAAGTTCTGATGACCAAGCGTATGCCGCCAGGTCAGATTGACCCGCACATTGGCGAGTTCAGAAACCATTACACCCTGTCTCCCGATGAGCAGCAGAAAGTACTGCAGTGGATCGCTGCCGGTTCTGTGAAAGATGGTGATACCGACCCGCTGGCTGAACTGACCTGGTCACAGGATAAGTGGGCGTTTGGCGAGCCTGATCTAATCGTCAAAATTCCGGCTCAAAGCATCCCTGCTACAGGCGTGTTGGACTACATCGATGTTGTTGTGCCGTTGGAAGGCCTGGACCGTGATCGTTGGGTTCGTGCCAGCCAGTATGTCCCCAGTGATCGCACAGTGTTGCACCATACCTTGAACGCGTTTATTGAGCCGGGCAAGCGTCCTTCACAGGGCTTGATTACCCGTTTCAGTGATCCTGATCAGGCCTACATCACGCCTTATATTCCTGGTGCTGATCCGCATGTGGAAGAGCCCAATACCGGTGGTGTGCTGCGCGCTGGCACGCAATTGGCATTGAACCTTCACTACACCACGACGGGTCGTGAAACGGTAGATGAAAGCGAAATTGGTATTTGGTTCTACCCGGATGATCAGATTCCGACCGAGCGCCGTCAGGGTGATTGTGCCTGTATATTCCCGCAAACTTGGACTGACATCCCTGCCTACGACCCGGATTTTGAGCAGACAGCGTTTGTCACTGTCCCGAATGATTCGGAAATCATGGCATTTACGCCGCACATGCACTTCCGCGGCAAGCGTATGACCTGGGATGCACATTACCCGGATGGTACTGTTGAGCGTCTGTTGAATGTTGCTCAATACAACTACAACTGGCAGATGGAATATCAACTGGCCGAGCCGAAGTTTGTGCCCGCAGGGACCCGCATTGTGGTGACCGGTGCGTTTGATAACTCTGAGCAGAACAAAGCTAACCCAGACCCATCACGTGTTGTTCCTTGGGGCCAGCAGAGCTGGGATGAGATGTTCTTCGGCCAGGTTTACTGGAAAGAAGTCAAGTCAGGTACGGAAGTCAGCGCAAACTGATACCGCAGCACGCTGAAAAAAGGGCAAGAGAAAAAATCTCTTGCCCTTTTTTTTAGCTTTGCCGCGACATGGGGCGAGATAGAGCATGGTCCCTGACACGACTCAATCCGATTGACATAAATTAGAGTCACTCATCAAAAAGCCAGCAGTTGACATAACAGCGCTGTTTTTTGTGCTGATGTTGGTTGGTCTCTCCATCGCGCTGATGCTTGCAATTGTCGGCAAAGGTGTAGACAACAACCTGTTAATCTGGTCAGGGAATGTTATGTATGCTGCCAAGCAAAAACAACGCGGAGCCATTGAGTTTGCTCCGATGTCAGCGATAGCAGAGGCCAGCACCAAGCCGGTAACAACCACCTGACCACTGCAATAAACTTGCAGCACGCTGAGTCCAGCGGTGGTAATCATGTCATCACCACGTTGGGCCTAAAACCAAGCGCATAAAAGTATTGCTCTGCCGCTATGCGCGGAGCGCTGCCCGGTTCACGCATCAGCCCGGCGAGCGCCGGCCATAATGCCGGGCATGGCGTAATTGCCCTCATGACAGGCATATTCGTACACGCGGTCCGGTGACCGGCGCATGTGCATGATGCCCTTGATGGGCTCAACAAAGGTTGCCGGATCGTTGATGGTAAATTCATACACCAGTGAGCCGTTCTCGTTTATGCTGAAGCGCTCTTCAAGGTGCATGTCTTTGGCGGATCCCCAGGCCGCATAGGGCTGCGACAGGCTGGCGATCTTGTCGGTGAAATGGCGGGTGTTTATCACCAGCGTATCGCCCTCCCAATGCCCCCTGGAATTGCCTGCCCACTGGGTAATAGCCGGGTGCAGGTGCGGGCGGCCATCCAGCGGAACAATGCGCGCGTCGTGGATCATTTCCGTCACCACCACCACGTGATCGCTGAATTGCAACAACTGCATATTGTTGTTGTACTTGCTGGGCAGCATGGGTGGGCCGGTGTTAAAACCAACCAGACAGCGCTCGGACAGGCCGCGGTCCTCGGGATTGTCTTTGCTGATACCGCCCAACAAAAAGCGCGCCGGGCGCTCACTCATTACATCGGCACTGGGGGAGCTGCGCTGCAGAACCGCACCTTCAGTTAAGGCGGGAATGCGGCCATTGGCGGGGCTGACAATGATTGACGTGCGTAGGTTGTCACCCACTCCATCACCCCATTCATCCCAGAAATCGTTGTATCCAATGTCCAGACCATTGGGTTCGCGTTCAAAACTGGCCGCCCGATTATTCAGCACACTTTGTTCAAAAGCAGTGGCCTCCTCACGCGTCATGAATGCTTTGTCAGCTATGTTTTCCGGGCGCTGCAAAGGCGTTAGTGACGCAAAGCTCCAGTAGCCCTGCATGTCGGGCTGGCCGAATTCATTGCGACTAACGGAGAGTGAGTTTTGGGCAGCGAGTTCAGAGGCAGCAGGGAGCTGCGAGGCCGCAAAAACAACGGCAGACAGGGCGACCAGCATTGGAATAGCGGACCGACGTGCGGAGTACCATGGCTTCAAGGTGAATTTCCTGATTTGTTTTTTTCGAGTGTACAGATTCGTAAACCAACGGTCGACTGCATGATGGTGTATTGTTTGCACCCTTGATAATCTTCACAGGCACGTATGTGCTTGGTTCCCTGATCGGTTGTCCGACATAAAAAGCACCAGCAAGCAGTTTATGTCTTTGCCCTGTCATGAAACTGACATAGGTTTGTTCGCATGTCGCAGCCAGTAGGTAAAAAATATGGAACTCTCTTTCACCCACGCATCGTCCCACAACTACCCGGTGTTTCCGCGGGAACTAAGCTGGCTGGCGTTTAATGGCCGCGTGTTGCAGGAAGCTGCCGACATCCGCAACCCGCCCATCGAGAGGCTGCGCTTTCTGGGCATCTATTCCAATAACATGGACGAATTTTTCAGGGTGCGCGTCGCCGATGTAAAACGGCGCATCCTGCTGAAAAAGTATCAGTCTGATGAGCATGAGGATACCGAGCAACTGCTGGCCGAGATTCAGCATCAGGTACTCATGCTGGGCCAGCAGTTCCACAAGATCTATCTGGATATTCAGCTCGAACTGCGCAAACACAATATCGAGTTGATCGATGACAGCAAGTTGACTGAGCTGCAATCGGAATGGGTGCGCAATTACTTTAATGCCGAAGTCAAAAAACACATTTCGCCGATAATCTTGTCCCAGGCGGATGCGTCGCTGGCGAAGATCCTGGATGACAACACCACCTATCTGATGGTGGAAATGTCAGGGGTTCATCAACCCGAATACGCCATTGTGCAGGTGCCGACCAATGAGGTGTCGCGCTTTATTGAACTGCCCCTGCAGTTGAACACCCGCAAAAAAAATGGTCACTACCGCCGCCAGATTCTGCTGCTGGACGACATGATCACCTTCTGTGTTGCTGATCTGTTTCAGGGCTTTTTCGATTTTGACAGCATTTGTGCCTTTTCACTGAAACTGACGCGGGATGCCGAATACAACATCAGCGATACCCTGGATCAAAGCCTGATCGACAAGATGTCCAAGGGCATTCAGCAACGACTCAAGTCAGAGCCGACCCGTCTGGTCTATGACGCTGCCATGCCGGAGCAAATGTTGACGGTACTCACCCGGCAGCTGGGTACCAGCTCCATGGATACGCTGATTGCCGGCACCCGCTACCGCAATTTTAAAGACTTTATTGGGTTCCCTAATCTTGGCCGACAGCACATGGAATTCCCGCCCCTGCCGCCGTTGCCCAGCCCGGATTTTGACCAGCACCCGACCACCTTTGACGCCATCCGTCACAGCGACATTCTGTTGTACTACCCCTACCACAGCTTTGGTTATTTTACCGAGTGGGTACGCCAGGCGTCGTTTGATCCCAAGGTCACCCATATCAGGATTTCCCTGTACCGTGTCGCGCGCCAGTCAAGGGTGATCCACGCCCTGCTGGACGCCGTGCGTAATGGCAAAAATGTCACCGTGGTGCTTGAGCTGAAAGCGCGCTTTGATGAAGAGAACAACATCAGCTGGGCCAGAAAAATGACCGATGCCGGCATCGAAGTCATCTTTGGTCAGACCACCTTGAAAATCCACTCAAAGATTTGCCTGATCACCCGCATTGAGAAAGGTGAAGCGGTGCGCTACGGCCATATCGGCAGTGGCAACTTCAACGAAAAAACTGCCCGTATTTATTCCGACATGAGTTTGTTCACCTGCCACCCGGAGATTACCGCCGAAATTGAGCAGGTGTTTGAGTTCATTCAATACTCCTATCGGCCATTTGTGTTCAAGCATCTGATTGTGTCTCCGACCTGGAGTCGGCCCAAATTAAAGAAGCTGATCCAGCGCGAAATCGACTTTGCTGTCAGTGGTCGCAAGGCCGAGATCTTTCTTAAAGTCAATAACCTGGTGGATGAGGAAATTGTGCAATTACTGTACAAAGCCAGTCAGGCCGGCGTGAAGATCAGGATGATTATCCGTGGCATGTGCTCGCTGGTGCCCGGCATTGCAGGCAAGAGCCAGAATATCAAGATCATCAGCATTCTTGACCGCTTTCTGGAACATGCCCGCGTGTATGTGTTTCACAACGGTGGTGACACCGATGTGTACATATCATCGGCCGACTGGATGACCCGCAATATCGACCAGCGCGTGGAAGTGGGTGTGCCGATTCTGAATGCCCGTATTAAACAAACGGTGCTGACAACGCTGGATATTCAGTGGCGCGACAATATGAAGGCCAGGCTTGTGGATGCCACCCAAAGCAACGCTTACGTCAATCGTGGCAACAAGCGTAACATCCGCTCCCAGCAGAGCATTTACCAGTTTTTTGCCAGCCAGAACCAGTTGTTGCCGCAGCAGTTGGAGCTGGAGTGAGGCTGGCGGCTAACTACTAAAAATATCCGGGGACTAAACCCGGCAGGGAGATCGCAGTGGAATTTGATAACGTAGTTTTGGGCCGACGCAGTATTCGTGGGTATCTGAAAAAGCCGGTGCCGCAGTCGCTGATCCGCGAGATACTGGAACTGGCGATGCGCGCGCCGACCTCGCTGAACACACAGCCCTGGAATTTTTATGTGGTTGCGGGTGAGGTGCTCGATCGCATCCGCGCCGGTAACGTTGAACGCAATCTTGCCGGTGTGCCTGACAGCCGCGAGTTCCGCTTGGGGCCTGGTTACGAGGGTGTGCACCGCGAGCGGCAGATCGAGATTGCCAAACAACTGTTTGGCGCTATGGGTATCGCCCGTGAAGACAAAGAAAAACGCCAGGACTGGGTGCTGCGTGGCTTTCGCCAGTTTGATGCCCCCGTCTCCATCGTGATCACCTATGACAAGTCCATTCAGGGCAGCGACATTGCGCCTTTCGACTGCGGCGGCGTTGTTAACTGCCTGGTCAATGCTGCTTGGTCACGCGGCCTTGGCTGCGTGATCAACAGTCAGGGCATCATGCAAAGCCCGGTGGTGCGCGAACAGGCCGGTATCCCGGATGATCAGGTGATACAGACCTGTGTGGCGATGGGCTGGCCGGATGAGACCTTTCCGGCCAATGCTGTGGTTTCAAAACGCAAGACGGTGGACGAGGCTGCCACCTTTGTGGGGTTTGAGGAATGATTGTGCAGCCGGGGTGAGCCGATAGCTCACCCCGGCCACAACGATTACAGCGGTTCCATCCTTACAATTGCTGTTGGTGCACCCTGACGATCTTCCATAGCGGCATAGATGTAACCATCAGGTCCTTCGCGGATGTCTCGGACACGGCCCATGCCGTAAAGGAGTTCTTCCTCACGGACAACGCTGCGGAAGTCTTCACTCATCTCCAGTTTGGAAATCAGCTGACCTGCGAGCCCGCCCACAAAAATATCACCCTGCCACTGCGGAAACTTGTCACCGCTGTAGATAAAGAGCCCCGACGCTGCAATTGACGGCACCCAGAAGCGCGTGGGTGACTCCATATCTGTCATCGTCTGACGCTCATGTATCGGTGAGCTGGTTCCATAGTTAACACCATAACCGACAACGGGCCATCCATAGTTGGCACCCGGCTTGACCAGGTTGAGTTCATCGCCGCCCTGTGGGCCATGCTCGGTCATCCACAGGTCACCGGTTTGCGGGTGAATTGCCATCCCCTGCGGACTGCGGTGGCCATAGCTCCATATCTCTGGCAGGGCGCCATCTTGACCCACAAACGGATTGTCGTTGGGCACCGTGCCGTCTTCATTCAGGCGCACGATCACACCGTGATGATTGCTCAGGTCCTGTGCAGGATGCGCGGCCAGATCACCCGTTGAAGGCGCCTGACGGTCGCCCAGCGAGAGGAACAGATAGCCGTCCGCATCAAACACCAGCTTTCCGCCGTAATGGCTGCGGCCGCTGGCATCAGCAGCAAAAATCTCAGTCACGTCGCTGAGGTTGCCATTCTCAAGACGCGCGCGGATGATGGCCGTTGTTGAATTGTCGCCAACAGGCTTGGCGAAACTCAGATAAATAGTCTGATTGGTCGCAAAATCCGGATGAGGCAGTACCTCAAACAGGCCACCCTGACCTTGGTAAAACACCTCAGGTACACCGGAAACAGGTTCAGGCAAGAGGTTGCCATCACGGACTATGCGCAGGCGACCGGGCTTTTCTGTGACCAGCATGTCGCCATTCGGCAGCCAGGCCATCGACCATGGTTGCACCAATCCATCAGCGACAGGAACAACCCGATAGTCATGCTGGGCTGCGGTGTAGGTGCGTTCCTGCGCGCTGACAGCGGTTGCAGCCAGCAATAAACCCGTGCCAGCAAGCATAAAAACAGTACGACGTATCATCTCTAATTTCTCCTTTTAAATGTTCACAACAAGCGACTCGTAGTATCGGGTCAAACACATTAAAATGCCGACAAACATCAAGCGCTATACCTTACTCAAATTTAAACCCGGAGTCACTCTATCATGCGAACACTGCGCTCATTCACAGCACTGCTTTCACTTGCCGCATTTGTCGGCGTATCAGCGCAAGCCGCCACGTGGACACTCTCACCCGGCGACTCCCGCGTGATCTTCCATTACGCTTACGAAGATGTGCCCGGTCAGGGTGAGTTCAGGAATGTGGATGCAACGTTCGACATCGACGCCGCGAACCCTGGCGCCTGTGCCATCAATGTCAGCATCCCCATAGCTGAAATCTACGTCGACACCTCCGAAGTGAAGGAATACCTGCTGGATGTTGATATGTTTAATGCAGCAGAGTTCCCGACGGCCACCTTCCAGGCCACCCAGTGTCGCCTCGAATCGGGCAGTGCTTTTGTCGCAGATGGTCAACTGACTATCCGCGATAAAACGCACCCGATCAGCTTTCCCTTTACCCTGGGTATGGAGATGCAGGACGGTCGTCCGCGCTTTAACCTGACCAGCGAGGTGACGGTCAATCGTCTGGATTTTGAAGTCGGCACGGGTTGGTGGTCAGATACCGTGGCACTGCCCAACGAGATTCGTATTGAAGTGAATGTGTTTTCACAATAAAGACAACGGCTATGCCGAGCAGTCCACCACAATGAGCAATTGATCCAGCACATATGCAGCATTGTCCTGGCTGGCATACTTTGCCTGCTTCAATGTCCTGATTAGCCAGTGATGGTCAAGCACCGCCTTAGTATGCAAGACTTATAGACTTCGAAATTCCTACTAGAGAACCTGCAATGAAGTTGTCTAAATCCCTGCTTATTGTCCTTCCGCTGAGTTTTGGACTGCTGCTCAGTCAACTAGCTTTTGCGGATCATCATGACGAAGCGCAGCTGACTCTGGAGCAATTAATAACCGGTGACCATCGCAGCGCAGCTAACATAGCGCGCAATCAATTCCGGCACCCCATTGAGACGCTGGGATTTTTTGGTTTACGTCCTGACATGACCCTGATCGAGATTGGGCCCTCTGGCGGTTGGTACACGGAAGTGCTCGCCCCTTATATGCGGAATCAGGGCCGATACTATGGTGCCCATTTTTCACCTAACTCGGCTACTGGTTACCATCGAACGGCGCTTGAGAATTTTGAAGCAAAGTTGCTGGAACGGCCGGACATGTATGGCAAGGCGATAATACGCCACCTGTTGCCTCCAAATGAGACGGTCATCGGACCCGCTGAAGGCGCCGACATGGCCCTGACTTTTCGAAACGTTCACAACTGGATTATGGCCGGCCTTGAGGCTGAATACTTTGAGGCTTTTTACGAGGCATTAAAACCCGGCGGCATCCTGGGTGTCGTTGAGCACAGGGCTCCACAGGGGTCCAGTATGGACGTGATGCAAACCACCGGCTACGTGACCGAAGACTATGTCAAGGAGCTTGCAGTCGGAGCCGGATTCGAGTTTGTTGAATCATCCGAGATCAATGCCAACCCGAAAGATACCAAAGACTATCCGCAGGGTGTCTGGACGCTGCCGCCAGATCTTCGGCTGAGGAATGTGGATCGTGAAATATATTTAGCCATCGGTGAAAGCGACAGGATGACATTAAAGTTTCGCAAGCCCGAGTAACTATTCCTTCATGCAGAAGTATCAGTGAAGTCGGGGTGTAGCCACTGGCGGAAATTAAGCGCTAGCCTGTCACAACAATAAAACACTGGGAGCCACCATGACCGCAGGCCTGATGCAGACACCGCCGCTGCAGATCATCGATATCCTAAAGTTCGCGGCGAGCGCGCATGCACGGCGCGAGATCGTCACGCGCCTCGTCGACGAACCCATGTGGCGATACACGTATGCCGGCGCGCTGAAGCGGTCGGGGCAGGCTGCCAACGCGCTGACGCGGCTGGGCGTTGCGCAGGGCGATCGGGTATCCAGTCTCGCCTGGAATACGCACCGGCATTTCGAACTGTTTTATGCGGTGCCGGGGATTGGCGCGGTGCTGCACACAGCCAACCCGCGGCTGTACGACGATCAGATCATCTACACCATCAATCACGCCGAAAGCTCGGTACTGCTGTTCGACCGCAACTTCCTTGCCGTGGTCGAGCGCATCGCACCCTACCTGAGCACCATCAAAACCTATGTGATGTTATCGGACGATGCGCGTCTGACGCCCGGCACCGTTGGTGCATTGGGGTATGAGAGCCTGCTCGACAAGGAGCGCGCGGAATTTAACTGGCCGGTAGTCGAGGAAAATCTGGGCGCGTTTCTGTGTTACACATCGGGTACCACGGGCGATCCGAAGGGCGTACTGTATTCGCATCGCGCGGTCGTGTTGCACGCAATGGCATCGGGGCTGGCGAGTGCGTTTGGATTTGATGCCTTTGATGTGGTGATGCCCTGCTCTTCGCTGTATCACGCAACAGCGTGGGGCCTGCCGTTTGCGGCGCCGATCAATGGCTGCAAGCTGGTGTTCCCGTGCGACAAGATGGACGGCGCAAGCCTGCAGGAACTCATTGTCAGCGAGGGCGTGACGTTCTCCGGTGGCGTGCCAACAATCTGGACCCTGTATCTCGCGCATCTCGAAAAGACCGGTGAGACAACCGGCAGTTTGCAGCGTGTTGTCATCGGCGGGTCGGCAGTGCCGCGCGCGATGGCGGAGGGTTTCAAGAAAAAGTACGGTGTTCGCGTACTACAGATCTGGGGCATGACCGAGACTTGTCCGCTGGGCGTGATCGCGACACCAACGCCGGAGCTGGCCGAAGCCGGCGAAGAGGCGATGGACGAAGCCATCTGGACACGGCAGGGCCGCCTGCAGTTTGGCATCGAGCTCAAGATCGTGGGCGAAGATGGCCGCGACCTGCCGTGGGACGACAAGAACTCTGGCGCGCTGCTGGTGCGAGGGCCGTGGACCATCCGCCGCTATTTCCGCAAGGACAGCGACGCCACGAACGCAGACGGCTGGTTCGACACCGGTGACATCGCCACGATCGACGCAGCCGGCTTTATGCGCATCACCGACCGCAAGAAGGATGTGATCAAGTCGGGCGGAGAATGGATTTCCTCCATCGACCTGGAAAACGTCGCGGTTGGCTGCCCAGGCGTAAAAATCGCCGCGGTGATCGGCGTCCCGCACCCCAAATGGGAAGAGCGGCCTCTACTGGTGATCGAATGCCATGACGACGTCGAGCTCACCGAGGAAGCAGTGCAGACCTTTCTGGCGCCGCACATCGTGAAGTGGTGGAAGCCGGACAAGGTGATCTTCGCCAGTGTGCCGCTGACGGCAACGGGAAAAATCGACAAGAAGGTTCTGCGCGCGCGTTATGATGATATCTGGGACACCCAACCCCTATGAAGCCTGTCAGCGACGAGAAGACTAACGCCATCCAACTGCTGACCAACTGCAGCGCACAATCGATACGTGATGCCCGCGAGCAGATTGTGGCCAGTGGCGCGCTGGGCAAATCCGTCGTTTACTTACAGCTGCTGGACTACCTGATTAACTGCGCGCTTGAATCCAGGCAACCCAAAGAATTTGATGTTGCGGTTGATGTGCTTGGCAGAGACAGCTCGTTTGACGTGTCCCGCGATTCCGCGGTGCGCGTCTACATCCATCAACTGCGCAGTCGTCTCGATAAATACTATCAGGGCTGTGACCCCGCGCCGGCCCTGCAGCTGCAAATCCCCAAGGGACAGTACACAATTATCGCCGTTGACCGCCAGCAGTTGCCGCTGTCAGCTCCAACCTTTGATTGGCACCGGCGGTGGCTGACCGGCATGCTGGCTGCCCTTGTTGTTGTGCTTGCGGGGCTGAACCTGCTGCAGTGGTCGCAGCATCAGCCGCCAGCGTTTGCCAGACATCTGGACGCCGCGCTGGATCACGCCATCTGGCAAACCATCGCGGACGACGACATCCCTATCCTGCTGGTGATGGGTGACTATTATATTTTTGGTGAGCTTGACGAGCGCGGCGCAATCACGCGTATGGTGCGGGATTTTTATATCAACTCCCGTGACGACCTGAATAATCTGTTTATGCAGGATACCGAACTGCAGAACTACTTTCGGGATCTGGACATGACCTACATGCCAGAGGGCAGCGCCAGCGCCTTGATGACGGTGGCGCCACTGGTCAATGCGACAGGCAAACACTATCAGGTCAAGATGATGTCGCGGGTGACAACGGCGGATCTTCGCGATAATCACATTGTCTACATCGGGTACATCAGCGGCCTGGACAAGCTAAACAACTTGTTTTTCACCACTTCAAGCCTGTTACCGGGCAATACCTTCGATGAGATCTACGACCGCGCTACCGGCCAGTTGTACACCAGTACCGCCGGCCTGCCTGAGAAGGGCGAGCCTTTTCGTGATCTGGGTTTGCTGGCAACGTGGACCGCTGGCAGCGGCAACCAGTTTGTGCTGATCAGCGGTACTCGCGATGCAGGACTCATGCATGCGGCCGCCGCGCTGGCGAATCCTGCGCTGGTGCCCGGACTGCCGAGTGCTTCTGCCGAGCAGTCAGCCAGTGCCGGTTTTGAAAGTCTCTTCGAAGTGTTTGGTATCGACAGAACAAACTTTGACGCCAGATTGCTGCACGTGCGTGCACTGTCGTCGCAGAACAGCTGGGTGCGTGATTAACAGCGACAGCATATCCGACCGCCTGGCCGCATCAACGCCTGCTCAGGGTTCTACGGTGTAAAAACCCGCCACCTCAAGGTGAACAACAATGTCCTCAGCGGACTTATTGTTGAGGTACCAGCCGTGTATGCCCGAAAAAGGCGCGGTCAGGGTTCCGCTTTCCTGGCCATTTCGATGGATGTTGTAAAACATCAGCAGGCCGTCTGCGCCGGGTTCGCGGTCGGTGTGGCCGTGAAACTCCACGTCCAGCAGTCCGGCCAGCATCATCTCAACGCTCCACTGATACACAATGGTATCTCCCTCATTGAGTCTGAGCTTGTATTCCAGCGCCTCACCGGCAGGAACGGGTATCGCGTAGTGCCCGTGCAAAAAGGGCGTGTTGCTGGCTGAATACGTATGCTCGCTCAGTGGAAACTCTATCCAGCCGTTCACCGCCGTTGGTGTGGCCGGTTCGTCGGCAGTGCACTGCAGCAGCATTCCGGCTGACATCAGCATCAACAATGCCCGTGAACGGTTTACACAACGGTTAAAGGGTAAAAGGGATAAATTTTGTAAAGAGTGTAATGAGTTCATGTCCGGTTTCCCTGCTCTGGTTTGTGATGAGGTCGTGGGTTGTGATTAGCGTGTGGTTTGTGATGAAGTCGTGAGGAGGGGCTGCGGCGAAAGGCCGTGCGAAAGCCCGTGCAAAAGTCCCGCCGCACGCGACGCAGCGCCATCCAGGTTCCGGTGATGCACACGGCGGTGACACCACTTAACAGCACAATGACCAACAAATCCCACCACGGGCGGTTTCGGATCACCGGAAAATCAAGGTCATGCAGTCCGGTGCGCACCCAGCGTGACAGGCGACCAGTGCTGCCGATAGCTCTCACCTGCCCCGTCTGCGGATTGATGTACAGGCGTGTGGCGTCTGCATCGGCAGTCAAAACCCGCACAACAGGAAGCTCTACCGTGCGTTTGTGGCCGAAGTAATAGCTGTCTTCACGGAACAGCAGCTCAACACTTGTCAGAGGGACCCCCAAATTACTCACGCCGGCGCGGATCTGATCACTGTTCAGTAGCGCGCTGTTCCCCGTTGCGTCGTAGCGCACGGTGGCTGAATCAGCAGAGTGACCCAGGAAAAAAGCCTGCTGCAAAAACGGCTGAGGAGTCAGCTGTACGAGTCCCGGCTGCTGTGTGACCGATGCCTCGTTGTTGCTGAGCGCAGTCAGCAGCTGCCGCAGATCTGCCCAGCGAGTGATGCCGCCCAGGTCGCTTTGGTACCTGCGTATTTCCGGACTTGAGCCACTGAGCCAGCCCCACGGGTTCATGGTGAGCAAGCCACTGAAAACCCAGGTCAGTGTCAACACACCAAAGACCAGCCCAGCCATGTGATGCCAGTACCACCAGCCTTGATAGGGCGAGAGCGACATGAGCGCAGCGGAGTTTGCCGACGAGCGTTGCAGTTGCCGCCAGCCTACGCGTGAAATCCCGATATACAGCCCGGTGGCCGCAAGAAAACTTCCCAGCACGGACGTCCAGATAACCACGTTAGTCCACACGGCCGGGCTCATCCGCAGCTGGCTGAAATAAATCCAGTGGGGAATGGCACCGAACCAGGACATGACCCGTTCCCGGCGATTACTTTGCTGAAAAACCTCGCCCGTGCGCCCATTGATGTAGATCTGCGTGCCACGTGGATCGTTCAGGGCAACGTGCCATGCAGGGGCGTTGCGGCGAGCATCCAGCAATGTCCATTGATCACCGTCGGTTGTCCCCAAAGCGGCGGGTATACCGGTAATCCCGTTTCCTCGCGCATACTGAGCAGCCACCTCCAACACCTGAGCCTGCGTCAGCTCCGGCAGCGCAGAACCACTGTGCAGGCGGATCACCTCCTGCGTACCGGCAGACGAGGCAAGCCGTAACACAGGCTCGCCAAGCAGCATTTCAATGCGGAAGTTCCCGACCGGTGTGTCATCGTGCGGCCGCAGATCCCCCGGCGTGCAGCAGGAATCCAGATCCAGCGTTTGCAGGCCGGCAAGCCGCTGGGCAGGCGATAGCTCGGGGAAACTCTGGTACATCATGACAAACCCTGACAGGCACCACAGTGTCATCAAGACACCAACGGCAACTGCCAGGTAGCGATGTAGCAGCAGTAGGTAGCGCATGTCAGAAGTTGTAACTGTAATTCAGATGCACAGTGCGCGGCGGCGCAAGGCGTTGCCACAGGAACCGCTGATTGGCTGTGCCGGCCAGCACGGCAGAGTTGACCGCGGTGGCATAGGTTTCATCCAGCAGATTCTCCAGGCGTAGCGTGACTCGGTGTGCACGGTCCTGATCCAGGTAAACATGCACACCCGCGTCGACGACGTAGTTGTCAGCATACGCCTGCAGGCCAAAGCCGGTGACATTGGCGGTTTTCTCGCCGGTGAACTTAACCGCGACATTGGCACCGACGGGCCATCGTGTTGACTGATAACTCAGCGCACCGCGGTACTGGCGGCGGGGCCTGTCCATGATCTGGGTGCGAGTCCCACGCGCCAGTTCCTTGCTGTAGGTGTAGCTGACATCAAACGTCATCGCATCAGACAAAGCGCCGCTCAGCAGCAGTTCAGTGCCGGTGACATCCGTTTTGTCAGCAATATTGATAAACGTCCGCGTAAAACCCGCTGGGAATGCACCCAGTTGCGCGACAGGTATTGGTGCGGTGGTGATCAGATTGTCCACGGTGCGATCCCAGCTATTGAGTTGCCACTCCAGCATCCGTTGCCCAAACGTGAGTTGTCCACCGAGCGACAGATTCACTGCTAGGCTCTGCTCAGGGGCCAGATTTGGGTTGCCGTGGGTGCAGTTGACGCCGGTAGGGCAATGGATGCGATACAGATTCTCAGCGCTGGGCAGCATAAAAGACGTCGCCACCATGCCCTGTATAAACAGCCGGTCGGTAAGATCGTAAACGCCCGAGACGTTCCACACGGTTGAGTCGGTGCCATCGGTGTTGTTATATCGAAGCCCGGCGGCAAAGCGGGCGCGTTGCGAGAGTGTGTCCTGGCTGCGTATCTGCGTGAACAGTGCGTGCACTTTCTCCTCTTGTCCGGCTATCAGCAGTACCTGATCCTGTCCCTTATAGGTCTGGAAATCGTACCCGAGGTGGTACTCAAACCAGCGATCGTCGGCGATGGCCATCGCGGCGGAGACGCCTTTGTCCCGATAGCCCCAGTAGGCTGAAGGGTTTGGTGGTGTGTAATAGTCTGTGTCCCAGTCATGAACATACGCCTTGGCATAAAAACTCGCGCGCTCACTGGGGAGATAGTCCAGTTTGGCGCTGAGTATGTCTTCTGTACGGTCATTGACCGAGACATTGCTGACGTTGGGATAGTCGAGCCGTGCGTCGGTGTGCATGCCGGTCAGGCTCAGACTTAGTTCAGGGCTGAAGTCGAATCCGTATTTAAGTCCAACACTGTCCACGTCGTATCCGCGTTCGCGATTGACAGCGTTTGGCTGATAGACGTCATAGATCTCATAGCCGTCACTGGAGTCGCGCGATAACCAGCCAACCAGCTTGTGTTCACCAACAGACCCCCGCAGATAGCCGTTGGCCCGGTAGGCGCCATGGCTGCCGGCACCCACTGTCACGGACCCGTCCGTGGTATCCGAAAATCCACGCGTCACAACATTAACCACACCCGCAATCGCCTGTGTACCGTACATCAGGCCGTGACTGCCCTTTAATACCTCCGTGCGCTCGATCATGCCTGAAGGCAGCGTGTCTGCGGGACTGGTGCTGTTGTAAAGACGGTTGTTGATGCGAATGCCATCTACGGTCCAAAGGACATCACTGGGGCGTGAGCCCTGCATCTGCACGTTGACGTAACTGAATGCTCCCGCCTGGCTTGTCAGGTGCAGCCCCGGCACCAGCATCTCCAGCGCCTGAGCCACGTCAACAAACCCGTGCCGGTTAGTGACCTGCTCGGTAACAATTTCCAGATCTGCGCCGTAGCGGGCGAGTTCAAGCGGAAGGGTTTTTTCCAGGCTGCGTTCAGTAACTAACACTTCTTCAACGGCAGGAGGGATTGTCTCGGCTGGTTTTAACTCAAGAGAGGTTAGCTCAAGAGACGTTAGCTGAGGCGCGGCAGTCTGTGCCAGTACGGTTGTTGATGCCAATACCCCAAGAAGGCTGGTCAGGCATGCGCTCAGCGGCGAGACAGTGCAAGACCTGGCTAATGGACAAGGCATTACGGGCGACGGATTAGAAATCGGCTTCACTTGCGAGCTCACTGTTGTTTTAAGACGAAGGGTTAAACGACAGAGAACAAGCTTAGTTGCAGGGGCGCCCGAAGGGCATTTCAGGCCAGTTGATTAACGGTTAACTAACGTCTTTGCCCTGAAGTGTTGTTTGATTGCATCCAAATCTGACACACAGGGTGGTTAGCTGAATTCAAAAGGCGAACAGAAAGCTGGGGCTAAGGATGGCTGCAGATTTTTATTAGTGAAGGATGCCGG
>CAMBPO010000013.1 GCA_945869725.1 Klebsiella pneumoniae | reverse complement strand
GCGCCTGACGCTGAAGACCCATCCATCCGCGTGGGCATCATGATGACCACGGCTGATATGGCCATGCGTGAGGACCCTGAGTACCGCAAAATTTCACAGCACTTCCACAAGAATCCTGATGAATTTGCCGATGCGTTTGCGCGTGCCTGGTTCAAACTGACTCACCGCGACATGGGTCCCAAAGCGCGTTACCTGGGCCCGGAAGTCCCCGCAGAAAATCTGATCTGGCAGGATCCGCTACCCGCTGTTGACCATGAGTTAATTAATACCGCGGACATTGCAGATTTAAAAAGCAAAATACTGGCCTCAGGTCTGTCGGTATCTGAGCTTGTGTACACAGCCTGGTCGTCGGCGTCCACGTTCCGTGGATCTGACAAGCGTGGTGGTGCTAATGGTGCGCGGATCCGTCTTGCCCCGCAGAAAGATTGGGATGTGAATCAGCCCAAGCAACTGGCTAAGGTGTTGGCAGTGCTGGAGTCCATCCAGCGTGCCTTCAACCATGCCCAAACTGGCAAAAAAGTATCCTTGGCTGATCTGATTGTATTGGGTGGATGTGCGGCCGTTGAAAAAGCGGCTGCGGACGCCGGGCAGCCGGTTAGCGTGCCGTTTGCGCCGGGCCGCACCGATACGACTCAGGAACTGACGGATGTGGAGTCGTTTGCGCCGCTCAAGCCAGAGGCCGACGGTTTCCGCAACTACCGACGTGCGGCGTTTACGGTGCCAGACGAAGAAATGCTGATCGATAAAGCTCAGCTGCTGCAATTGAGTGCGCCGGAAATGTCAGTGCTGGTAGGAGGCTTGCGGGTGCTCGGTGCCAACTATCAACACGCGCAACACGGGGTATTTACCAAATCACTGGGCAAGCTGACCAACGACTTCTTTGTGAATCTGGTTGATCTCAACACTGTCTGGAAGCCGGTTGATGCAGACGCCTATGTATTTGAGGGTCGTGATCGCAAAAGCGGTGCGGTGAAGTGGACAGGGACACGAGTGGATCTGGTGTTTGGGTCCAACTCACAACTGCGTGCCATCGCAGAGGTCTATGCGCAGGCTGACGCAAAACAAAAATTTGTAAAAGATTTTGTCGCGGCATGGAATAAAGTCATGAATGCAGATAGATTTGACCAGGCCTGATGTGATCCGTTACCTAGTGCGGGCAAGGTCGTCACCGACGCTGCCTGCACCTTGGTAACCACTCTGGTCTGGTATTCATTTGGAGACGTTAACAGGAGATTCTGACCATGGCCAAAGAACAGAAAAGTGTCAAAGAAACCAAGAAAAAACCGCTGCTGACGCCTAAGGAGAAAAAGGCTGCCAAAAAGGAAAAGCAGAACAACAAGAGCTGATGCCTGACAAACACAGTGCTGTCAGATGACCGCGGGCCTGAACACATGAATGGTTCAGGTTCGCGTGCTGTTGTCAGGTCACAGGCTTGTCATCCGCCTATGGATCTCAGTCGTAAGCACCCGTGTAACTAACTGAATCCCCCCTCAAGCTGCCTTAGCGAACCCCCACACATGTTTAATTTTTTTAAGCGCAATCCTCAGCAAGAACTTCAAAAAGCCTATGAAAATAAACTGACCGAGGCCATGCAGGCACAGCGCAACGGCGATATCCGCGCGTACTCAACGTTGCAGGAAGAGGCCGAGGCCATCTACGCAAAGTTGGAGGCGCTGGACAAAGCGTCATAACACTTAAAAACATTCAGCGCTTGGATGGCTCTATATTGACTCTGCTCCGGTCACCCCTGATGTGCGGCAGTGCCAACAGGCGCTTGTCCATTTCCCGGTACCATAGCCACGGCACATAGGCCAGCAGATACATGCGGTAGTAAGCATTGGGTAACCGCGGAATATCCTCGAAGTTTCGCAGACTTTGGTTACGGCGCATCGGATTTGCGTGATGATCGCAATGACGCTCCAGATGGTAAAGAGCCAAGCCCAAAATTATCTAGTAACAGGAATGATTGCGTCCTATCGTTCTATTTATGGCAGAGGCACCCGGTCGGTGGCAAACGCAATACCGGAACCTTCAACCTGATATTGACGGCGCTCCTGAAAACGTCGCTGGGACTCTGGGTCAATCTCAAAATTCCGGCTGTTCTGCCAGCCTGCAAAGTCTGGATACCAGAAGATTCGATTCAGTCGGGCGACGCCGTCTCGTTGCGGAATTTCCCGAAATAGACCAACAACCTTGACCCCAAAAGCGGGTTCAAAGGTAACCCAGGCCTCGCGGCTGAGACGAAACGCGTCATCGACATTCTCCGCCTTGTAAAACTCGTCGCGGTGCACATAAAAACCTGAGTCGGTAGGAACGTTGAGGCCGTCAGTCAGATAAAGCGGGGTATACAATCGGGTGGACACATCGCTGACACCGCTGAGGCTGCGTAACACGGTTTCCAGGCTGGATACCAGATCAGCGGCTGGTCGATCCCAGGCCAGCATCAGAATGACCTGATTCGAATTGAGTCCTACAAATGGGGCATCGTCGGGCTTGTCCACCGGGCTCCAGAGCGCAAACGGTTTGGCATCTGCCAGCAGCGTTGAGGTCACTACCAGATTCTTTATGTCTGCCACTAATGCTGTGAGGTCAGAATCTGACTCCACGATGGAGTAAGTAAATTGGTGCTGCAGAGGGGTGGTCGTCGTTGATTGTGCGGCGAGTTGAACATGCGCTGGGCCAATCAGCATGACGAACAAGACAATTACTATTTTCATCATCTACCAAATTCCTTAATAAAACTGAGCCATTTTGTCAGGTGAACTGTTTGTATTTGGTGCCCGGGCAGGATTTTTGTTATTGCCACAGCTGATTGTAAATTAACAACTTGGATTCAATTCCGAAGTGCATAACCAGTTAAGCCACTAGGGCCGCCAATTTTTCTTTCATTACTCAAGCGGGAGTCTTGTATCCAAGAAGTTTCCTTGGTCGCTTGTTCAAACTATTAATTGCATGTCTGACTGCTTTGTCAGTCACTTTACTCGGATCAGTTTTTTTCGGAAAACTTTGCCTTATCAGGCCATGGGTGTTCTCGTTCAAGCCTCGCTCTCAGGAACAAATACAAGTCGCCACCTACGCGTTTATCCGCCCATATTCTTAAATAAATACTTTCATCGCTGAGATCCTTACCATACTCAAGTTTGAGCCAACCACTTATCTGCTCAGGACTCCAGTATTGGCGCACCTTGGCATCAATCAGCTAAATAATCGCAGCAGTCATTTTGCTCGGTCTGATCGCCTGTTGTCGTCGCTCACAGTATTTTATGTGCGCTTGGCGATGACGATAACCACGCTGCCCTGTGTTGCGTGCCAGCTCCCTTGAAATCGATTACTGATTCAACCCAATTGAATCTGAAATACGTTGCTGACTGAAACCGCTTTTCTTTAACACTTCAATCTTGCATCGTTGCTCCTAGGTCAGTTGCTTGTAGCAACCCATTTCACATATCTCTTGCCGGAGAAAAAGATAAGAGCCTACAGGTAACTGGCCACTTTTCCTATCTCGGGAGAGTTATGCACTTCATAGTTGAATCCGCCGGGTTTTATGCACTACCCTCTGATCATAAAAATTTAGCGTTCCAATTTGATGGGAGTCGGTTTCAGATGAAAAGCATACGTACGGGTATCACCTTGCTCGTTTCATTTTATATCTCTCAACTATCGTTTGCGCAGGATGATGATTTCATTTTCTACTCAGACCTTGCGCGCGATTGGTACGAAGCCGGGCAATATTTTGAATGGACGTCTACCACAGCGGACAATGACGCTGCCAAAGTGAATATCTTTTATCGAACGTGGGGCGACAACAGCAAGCCCAAATTACTCTTGATTCATGGCTTCCCAAACTCAAGCTTTGACTACTATAAGTTGATTCCGCTACTCGAGAATGACTATTACATTGCTACACTTGATTTCCCAGGGTCAGGATTCTCTGATAAGCCCCTGAACGATTTTAACTACATGCTCACTGAAAACGCACTCATTGTTGAGCACTTCGTCAGGGAAGTTGTTGAATTTGATGATTTTGCGCTTTACACACATGATCGCGGCGTTAGCATAGGGTTGGCTCTTCTAAGCAACTATCTTGACAATCCGGACCGAGGCTATCAGATCAATTATCACTTTATATCCAATAGCGGTATGTTTCTGCCCCTCGCAACACTGGTGCCTTTCCAGACAGCGCTACTCGACGCGCAAGCGGGTCCACGACTGATTGCAGCGCGTTCAGCACAAGCCCGGCTAACTAATGGAGATGCTGAGGCTGTGGCGCTTTCTGATATTTCCGCTTTCAACGATGGAATTGCCGCCTTGCTGTATGTGGGCCGATATCAGCTGGAACGTCAGGCCAACGAAACGCGATGGCTGCAGAACTTGCCACGCAGCCCGATTCCGGTGGCCCTGTTATGGGGGCTGACTGATGACATCAACCCGATCCGCATCGCAAATCATGTGTGGAATAACTATTTAAACGAGCGCGTCGCCCCTAGCAGCTTTTGGATTCTGCCTACCGCAGGCCACTATCCCCAGCGAGATAATCCGCAAGAGGTAGCCGGAGTACTTCAAATGGCCTTATCGGGGCAATTGCCAGCGCGGGAAGTTGAGCCAGCATTCATGCGTCAGTACAACGGCAGGCGAACAGGCGAGGAAGCGATCTATGTTGGTCATTCACGTATTGAGCCGCTGAATTTTCCAAGCTCAATTGAATACAACGAATCGGGCTATCGCTTAAGGGCGGCTCAATAAATAGTGATTGTGTTGAAGCGATGCTAGCATCCCTGCGCAGTGCTCCTGCCATAACAACAAGGACCTCCTCATGCGCATATTTTCTCTTGTGATCCTGCTGGTACTCAGCGCAGTCAATGCCCATGCCCAGCTCGCCGTGCCCAACGAGGCAGGTCTGACGTATGGCCACGTGCACCTGAACGTCACCGACATGGAACTGCACAAATCTCTGTGGGTGAAGCACTTCGGCGGGACAGTCGTGCAGAAAGGTACGCTGACCGCCATCCGCATGCCCAACATGGCCATCCTGCTCAGCGGCCGGGAGCCCACGGGAGGGTCTCAGGGCACAGTGATGGACCACTTCGGGTTCAAAGTCCGCAATCTCGCCAGCTTTCTCGAAAAGTGGCGGGCAGACGGCCTGTGGGTAGGACGCGAATTCATCGGTGCGGAAGGCCAGCCCAACGCCTATGTCATGATGCCGGACGACGTGTATGTCGAATTGCAGGAGGATCAGGCACTGGCCCTTGAAGTTGTGCCCTACCACATCCACTTCTTCACCCCTAAACACGAAGAGCTGCTGCAGTGGTACACGCAGCTGCTGGGTCTGGAAGTGCGCTCCCGCGGTTCGATAGCCACGACCACCAATGTCCCCGGCATGAACCTGAGCTTCAACGGTTCCCAGGAGGAACGGCTCCCCACCCAGGGCCGCTCCATCGACCACATCGGCTTCGAGGTAGAAAATCTGGAAGCATTCTGCAAGCTTCTAGAAGAAAAAGGCATTGCCTTCGATGTCGCCTATCGCGATGTGCCGGCCATCGGCCTGAAGATTGCTTTCATCACGGACCCCACGGGGGTCTATATTGAGTTTACCGAAGGACTGGACGCCTACTGACCACGAGATTGCCTGACCCATGCTGGACTGGAAGGATATCGACACGGTGCTGAGGTAAGTCCAGTTTGCGGTGGAGAATGTCCGCAAGTCGCGTCCTGACCTCAAACTCGGTATCTGTGGCGAGCACGCCGGCGACCCGGACTCAATCGAGTTCTGTCACCGCCTTGGCTTGCACTATGGTAGCTCTGCTCACCACCCCGCGGCCAATCGCTGGACACTTCGACCAAGTTTCCGGGACCTGTTTGCTTTCTATCCCGCAATACTCTCCCAGTTCGCCACAAGGTGTTCGGCGGTGCGCCAGGCCAGCGCTTGTGCAGTGAGCGTGGGATTCCTCGACCCGCTTGTCCCCATCACGGACGCTCCCAGAATGCCCAGGTTGGGGGCTTCATGGGTAAACCCATAACGATCGGTCACGTTGGTGTTCGGATCATCGCCCATCCGGGTTCCACCGTAAGCGTGCGTTGAAGTCCCCATTGCAGTGCCCAGTGGGGCACGAATGATCTGCACAGCCCCCGCTGCGCGGTACCACTCTTCCATCCTGTCCTGCGTGAACGCTGCAATCCGCAACTCATTCTGGCGATACTCCGCCGTTATACGGATGACTGGCAGGCCCAGACGGTCCTTGACGAGCGGGTCTAGGTCCAGATAGTTGCCATGGTAGGGCAGCGTTGTCTTCTGAATGTAGGACGCATTGGTCCTGTCCGCATTCTCGCTGATGAAAGCCTTCCACTTTGGCCCCCAGTTCGGCACCAGGTCAAAGGTGGGCATCTTTGCTGCGGAGATGGGTTTGCGATCTGTGTGGGCCCAAAGATTGCCACCACCAATAAAATCCAGATCTCCATGGTCGAAATTGTCATCCGCCCATTCGTCTATGGCGACGCCCTGCGCTGGCAATCCGTACCAGTTGTTTAGGTTTCTGGGGAACAGGGCGATTACCGGTGCTCCCTGATGATGGCTGAGGTAATGCTGCCCCACCTGACCGCTGTTGTTGGCAAGGCCCTCTGGAAATTCCTTTGATCTGGAAAGCAGAAGCAGGCGCGAGTTCTCGTAGGTGTGACTGGCCAGCAGCACTGCATCGGCAGGCTGGAACATCACCTGATTACCGCTCAGATACTCCACTCCAGTGACCCGGCCGTCGGCATTGTTCACGATCTTAAGCACCCGCGCATGTGTGACAACTTTCAGGCGGCCAGACTTGAGCGCTTCCGGAATGGTGGTCACCGCCGTCGAACTCTTGGCAGCCACGTGACAACCGCCTCTGTCGCAGAAACCATGATAGAAGCAGCCAGGTCTATCTCCATAAACTTCCGAATTGATGGCCGCCGGCCCCTGGAAAGGGTGCCAGCCCAGCGTGCGAGCGGCGTCGCCCATCATGTCGGTGAATCCTGAACTGCGCAGTCCCGGCATGGGATAGGCTCGCGATCTGGGACCCTCGAACTGATTGCCAACGGCGTGCAAATTGCCCTGTATGTTGCCCGCGTTGCCTGACACACCAAGGGCATATTCCACGCGATCATAGAAGGGCTCGAGATCATCGTAGGAGAACGGCCAGTCTTCGACTGTGGAATCTTCCGGAATGCGATTCACGCCATAGCGTCGCGTGGTTTCACTGACCGTCTTGAAGTCCCAGGGATTGAGTCTCCAGCTCTGCGCCCAATAATGCAGCGATGTTCCGCCGACACCGTTCATCATCGGATGGCCGCCGCCCTGCACCGCCTCGAAGTTGATGTTGGCGCGAGAAGTGGGGATCTCATTCTTGGCCTTGGGCACTGCCTGGGGCCAGTCGCGGATGTTGTTGCGAATTTCGTCAGGGGCAAAGTCGCGGGTGCCCATCCAGCCCCCCGCCTCCAGCCCGATGACATTCAATCCTGCATTGACGAGCGGCAGCACGGCCACTCCGCCTACCGCTCCCAAGCCGATCACTACCACGTCTGTCCTTGGCATTTCAGTGGCCATGGCTTGCTCCTCCAGACTGAACGCCCGCGACCGGGTCCTTGGTGTAGGCCGGCATGTCATAGGCTGACTGGCGGCTGGGTGCCAGGGCACTGCCCTGACTCACATCGTCTGCGCTCGAGGCGATCCTCACCCCGGGATAACCGAGCAACGCCCACCCCACAAAGTCACGATTGCCCCCGTAATAAGGATCGCTGAAAGTCCCTTCTATGGTGTGCGTCCGAACGGTATTGAAGAAGCCGGCATTCAGCATTGGATAGGCGGCAATGGCGTTCTGGGTCATGGCCTCGATGATGGCGTCCTGTTCAGCGGCGGAAAGAAAGCAGAAGGCAACGCCTCCCCGCTCCATGGCAAGACTGTCCAGAGCCGCAAGCCCGACTGCATATTGTTCCCGCGAGGCAGCCATGGCGCCTGTCAACCCACGGTCTATAAAATGAACGGCGCGGGCTTCACGGGCACCGGGCGTGCCGTCATCACTGGGTATGATGCGCGATGCAAAGGCGTCCAATGCGGCGCTCTCAGCAGACGTCAGCGTCTCGAAGGCTTCAGCAACCGGAATGCGAGACGCCGCTGCCTGCAGGGATGGCGTCTGCGCAATCGCGGCCCCACTGCCGGCGGCAATGAGCGCTGCGCCTGTCAGTCCGGCACCCTTTAGCAGGTCCCTGCGGGAGAGTCCGCCACCTTCCCGAGATTGGTTTTGTGCAATGCAATTCTTCTTGTTGTTGTCCATGCGATCCTCGCGATCTCTGTGTCGCGATGTGCTGCCACCCGGCAGACATCATGGTGCTACCTTACCAGCAATCATGAAAAAGGAAACGCCCGAATAGCGCGAGGACTGGAGGTGACCGACTGAAACAGCGATACTAAGGGTCGGCCTGTTACATAACGGAGATATCAAAATGAGAAAATTGCGCTCTGCGTTCTGCATCTTCACAAGCATTGCTCTGCTGTTGATCAGTCACGCGCCCGCACTGGCCGCCAACGCCCCTGAGACAATTCTCATCAGCAGCAAGGCCTTCGCCCATAATGAAGACATGCCGCTGCGCTACTCAGCCTATGGCGAGAATGTGTCTCCGGACTTGTCCTGGCGCAATCTTCCAGAGGGCACTCGTCAGCTGGCACTCATTCTGGATGACCCTGTTTTCGGGATGCCCGCCTTCGTGCACTGGGTCGCCTACAACATTCCGGTCAGCGCCAGCGGCTTGCCGGAGGGGCTTTCTCCAGATGCCATCGTGGCATACCCCGGTCTTGAGGGCATGATCAATGGCGCCAACGGCACAAGACGCACAGGCTATTTCGGCCCCCGGCCTCCTGCCGACGGTAAGGTGCATACCTACAATTTCCGCCTCTATGCACTGGACTACGAACTGAATCTGCCCGACGGCTACAACAAGCAGAATCTGCTGCAGGCTATGGAAGGGCACATACTCGCAACAGGTCTGCTGACCGGTAATTATCAGTTCACCGAGTGATGCGATTTTTGATTTCAATTAGATGTTGTGGTGATCCATAGGCTTCTCTAAAGTATTGGTGCAATCGGGGTAAAACCCGTCAGCGGTTTAGTAACACGCGGCATAGTAACATTCCTCGCAGCCTGATGGCCTGTGTAGCTAAGGTTGTTACTACTACTGTCAGATGGTGCAAGGCATTACTGGACATTGCTGTGCGTATAGCCCAGTAAATACGGGGATTTATAGGATTTATCGGAACGTACTGGAAGGTCTAAACTACTGATTTGGTGCCCCGGGCAGGATTCGAACCTGCGACCTGTCCCTTAGGAGGGGACCGCGCTATCCAGCTGTGCCACCGGAGCAGAATGGTGTTGGGTCTGGCGATTTGATAGCGGGCGCGATTATAGCAGTGAAAACTTAATGGGTGCGAGGCAGGATTTCTGCGGTGCCGGATCAGCGCGCTGCGTGACAGGCCATGTGCTGAATCACGCCGGGTTTATGGCATGCCAGTTTGCAGATGCTGTAATGATAGGTTCGTGCACAAGGATCGAGTTCGGCTGCTTCGTCGATTGCTGCCTGCATATCAGCTTGGGCAGCTTTCTGAGTCAAATACGGGCCGGAAATATTCACCTGTAAAGTCGGTGTGTCAGGATCTGTGGCGACGATATAAAAATTTTCAGAATTCATGAGTGTCTTAAATGGGTATTACGCGCTGTCTTTCGTAAAGAGAACGGCATCGGGGCCACTTTGTTGCATAATGCGAGACTTTTGATCTGCTGGCGACAATGGCGGCGAATTATCCTCCTTTAAATTCACTTGTACCAGCCTTGTGGCTAGAAATTTTTGGAGTTTACAGTGGATGATCCGGAAGGTACGCTTTGCCGGTGAATACTCTCAGCATCATTATCCCGGTCCTTAATGAGTCCGCGGCCCTCAAGGCTAATCTGCCGTTGTTGCAGCATTGGCGGCGTGAAGGTCACGAGGTCATTGTTGTTGATGGCGGCAGCATCGATGACAGCATCACAACGTGCACGGGTCTGGTTGATCATCTGATGACAACAACGGCTGGCCGGGCCCGGCAAATGAACGCAGGCGCTCGGATTGCCAGAGGAGAGGTATTGATGTTTCTGCATATTGATACCTTGCTGCCTACGATTTCCCCACAGTTTTTGTTACAAGCGCTGACGGCTGGGAGCGGGTACACATGGGGGCGATTTGATGTGCGTCTGACTGGAACTCATCCAGCGTTCCGTGTCATCGAGACCATGATGAATCTGCGATCACGCCTCACCGGCATTGCAACAGGCGATCAGGCGATGTTTGTGCGTCGGGATATTTTTGAGCAGGCAGGCGGGTTTGCGGACATCCCGTTAATGGAAGATGTGCGCTTATCAAAGGTTTTGCGTGCCCGGACCGGTCAACCACTTTGCCTGCATGAACGGGTACACAGTTCCAGCCGGCGCTGGGAAAAGCACGGCATAGTGCGCTCAGTTGTGTTGATGTGGTGGATGAGACTGGCCTATGTGCTGGGCGTTGATCCTGAACGTTTGCACCGGCGCTACTACCGGCATAAAGACGCCGTTGACAGGTCATCCGGATGAGCGAGCAACAGTTTTTTGCGGACGTGCGCGTGTTGTTTTTTGCCAAGGCACCGGTTGCCGGGCGGGTCAAAACGCGCTTCATTTCCGAGCTGGGTTCTGAAGGAGCTCTTGCGCTGCATAAAAAATTGATTCAGCTGACCTGGCAACGTATCAGTGAGAGCGCACGCTGGCCCATCGAGTTATGGATGTCAGAGTCAGGTGAAGAACGCTGGTTTAGCCGTTTGTGTGCGCCTAATCAGATGTTTGTGCAGCAAGGTGACGATCTGGGTGAGCGCATGAGTTTTGCCTTGAATCAGGCCTTGCAACGAGCACCCTATGTTTTGGTGGTGGGTGCTGATTGTGTGTCGCTGGATACAGATTATCTGCTGGATGCGATTATGCGGCTGAAGGCGGGTGCCGATGTGGTTTTGGGTCCGGCGGAGGATGGCGGTTACGTTTTATTGGGTGTCAGCCATCACGTGCCCCAACAAGTATTCCTGAACATTGATTGGGGAAGCGAAAGGGTGCTGCAGCAGACCCGCGCCAGGCTCATTGCCTCAGGTATCAATTGGCAAGAGCTTGCGCTGCGCTGGGATGTTGATGTGCCGGCTGATCTGCCGCGCCTGAAGGATCTGCTTGAAAAGACTTTGGTACAAGACCCTTAGTCAGGTTATCCCTTCACGTTGAAGCTGAGCAACAAATCGATTGATAGCGATCTGTCATCTTGGACTTGCCCCAGCACCCTAGTGCAAAAAATCAGTACAAAAAAAAGGGATGATCATAACGATCATCCCTTTTTCTTTGGACAGGGTTTTACTGTTGCGCGGCAGCTGCCTGACGAGCTTCTTCCTCTGCCAGTCTGGCGCCTGCCAACGTGCCAGCCAGCGCGTAGTTTCCTTCGTGGCAGGCGTATTCGTAGATCGGCTCATCAAATGAGGTCAGTGCCAGTTCTCCCGTAAAGCTTGATTCAAACACGGTAGGATCTTCTACGGTGAAGCTGTAAATGATCTTGTGTTCGTTATCGCGGCGGAATTTTTCGATAACGGTCATGTTGTCAGACGCGCCACGGAAATTCTGGTCAGGATTAAAATGTCGCGTCTCCACGACCAGTGTGTCACCTTCCCAGCGGCCGATAGAGTCCCCCATCCACTTTTCCATGACTGCTGCCGTGGGCGCATGCTCATCCACAATTCTGATAATGCGGGCGTCGTTCACCATCTCTGCCAGAATCACGACATAACCTGGTGACTGGAATATCTCATAGTGGCTGTTGTACATCACTGGCAGCATGGGTGGGCCGGAGTTTGACCCGAATGACAGCAGGCAACGCTCGCCTACACCTCGGCCTTCAGGGCCATCAAAGGGATCAGGGCCGTTGGCTCTTTCCTCTGCCCGTTTTGCCAGGAACTCTGGTTTGTACGCGGGGAAGCGACCGTTTTCGGGCTCTATGATAATGGAGGTGCGGAATTCGCCGTTGATGCTGGGCATGAACATGCCTCTGTCAGTCCAGAACAGATCGTAGTTGCCAACGGGCGGCAGCGATGTTGCCGGTGGGGGCGGGCGGTTCGGATCCAGAGGTTCGTTATCTTCTTCTACTTCCTGTTGCGCGGCGCGCTCGAGTACGGCTGCTTCCTCGCGCGTGTAGGCTCTTTTTGTACCCAGTTCTTCAGGACGTTCAAGCGGAGTTACCGTGGCATTACGCCAGACACCCTGCAGGTCAGGCACGCCATCCCAGGTACGTGGCACGGTGTAATCGTCCTGAGCAAGGGCACTGAAAGAAATGACAGCAGAGGCTGCCAAGCCCAGACCTAGCAGGGTCATGTTAGTGGTGAATGAGGGTCTACTGAACATAGCTTCTTCTCCTTATTTGATTAGCCCGATTCTAGCCAAGCCCGGCAAGACACTCAATGGTTTCAGTGCTTAATCCTGCGATCTGCGACATAACGAAGGTTTTTACGTGGCATTGAGAAAAACCATATCAACACGGCTAAATGCTTACGGGGCACTACTGCTGCCTGTCCATTCGATACTTTCCAGTGTCAGTTCCATCTCTGAGCCGTTGCTTTCCACCTGTAGAAGCTTTGCAAGGATGAACTGATGCTGCGTTGACAGCCAGACCACTGTTGATCTGCCGCTGTCGCTGTCACGCACACGTTCCAGTTTGATGGTATCCAGTTCGCCTGCAGCGGTGCTGATGCGCTCCTCTCCGGCCACCCGGTACTCGTGATGCTCGAGGCGTCGTGCATCAAGAATCTGATAAGTCAAAAGGGTGTCGGTTGTTCTGAGGTCGGGTTGATTGAGGAGATCAGCACTCATCTGTGCTGAAAAACTGAGATTGTCCTGCATGCCGGATTCAAGCGTCTGGGTTTGTTCGCGGCCATCTCGATTCATCGCAGCACTTAACTGTTGCCAGTCAAATGCAACCTGTTCATCACGCCGGCGAACACCGCTTTGTTGATAGTGATACTGCAAGGGCACAGCACCTTGGGCCTGCCACACAAATTCCGTGCTCTCATTGACAGTGATCAGATTGGCGCCCAGGGCAGTGACTGACAGTCCATGATTGAGGCGGAAGCGATTGTTGTCGGCCAATTCCAGCGTGCGATAAGCAGAGGTACGCATGCCCATGGCGCGGGCTTCATAACTTGCGGCATACGGCAAAGGCGCCAGTGGTTGATCGGCGGCGAGTGCTGCCGCAACAGCCCAAAACAGTGTGGACAGCACAATCAGAATACTAAATGGCAGCCGGCTAGATCGGCTATTGGTTTGGCTTGTTGATGTGGGCATGAGCATGTGTCCCGTTGATGTTGACTTGCACTCCCTGAGCAGGCAAAACGACTTGGTCAAGGCAGGCGGCGCCATGGAGAATTCGAAGCCTGCCGGCTGAAAACCACGATACCACCTCAGGGTATATCCTGTGCTCTTGTGTAGCAACACGCTGTGCCAGTGAGTCTTTGTCATCATTGCTGAGCACAGGTATTGTTACTTGCGCCACGACCGGACCGCCGTCCAATTCCTCCGTCACAAAATGCACACTGACCCCATGGAAGCGATCGCCTGCTTCCAGCACACGTTGGTGGGTGTTTGTCCCCTTGTACATTGGCAATAAGGAGGGGTGAATGTTCAACAGTCTGCCAGTGTAATGCTGCACAAAACCTGAACTGAGGATACGCATAAACCCTGCCAGCACAACCAGGTCAGGTTGATGGGAGTCGATTATGCGCATTAACTCGTCATCAAAAGTCTCGCGAGTGGTGAACTCTTTGTGATCGAGTACATCGATTCCAATGCGGGCGTTACGTGCACGCTGCAGACCGAAGGCATCTGCCCGATTACTGACGACGCGGCAGATCTGATAGTTTTTATCCGGGTAATCGAGCAGCGCCTGCAGATTGCTGCCGTTGCCAGAGATCAGCACAACAACCCGGCAAGCGGGATGTGCTGTCGTCCCTGAGGTCATGCCAGTTTGCCTGTCACAATGACATCAGGAGTTTGCTTCTCGCTGATTTTAATGCTGCCAATCACCACGGCACCGAGTGTCATTGGTTGCAGTATCTCCAGCGCGCGAGCCGCATTGCCGGCAGCCACACAGACAATCATGCCGATACCGCAGTTAAATGTGCGCAGCATCTCTCTGGGCGCAATGTTACCTTTGAGTTGCAGCCAATCAAAGATGGCAGGCCTGACCCACGCATCAGAGTCTATGATCGCGCTGGTAAAATCAGGCATCACACGCGGCAGGTTCTCAACGATGCCGCCACCGGTAATATGAGCCATGCCGTGCACCGGAATCTCGGCCATTAGAGCCCGCATCGCCTTCACGTAAATCTCGGTTGGGGCCAGCAATGTTGCTCCAAGCGTGCTGCTGCCAAAAGCATCACTCAGGTGCGCACGGCTGACTTCGATCACTTTGCGGATCAGTGAGTAACCATTTGAGTGTGGACCCGAAGATGCAAGACCAATCAACACATCACCTGGATTCACCAGATCATTTTCAATAATACGGTCCTTTTCAACGACCCCTACGGCAAAACCGGCAAGATCATAGTCGCCTTTCTGGTACATCCCCGGCATTTCGGCGGTTTCGCCGCCGATCAATGAGCAACCTGCCTGCCGACACCCTTCACCAATACCGGTAACAACCTCGGTGGCAACATCCACATTCAGACCGCCCGTTGCGTAGTAATCCAAAAAAAACAGAGGTTCGGCGCCACAAACAATCAGATCATTTACGCACATGGCAACCAGATCTATGCCAATTGTGTCGTGTTTACCCATGTCAATCGCGAGCTTAAGTTTGGTGCCTACGCCGTCGGTTGCGGAGACCAACACTGGTTTTTTATAGCCTTCGGGTATCTCGCACAAGGCACCAAAACCGCCGAGACCTGACAGCACTTCTTTGCGTCGCGTTGACTGTGTGACTGATTTGATTTTTTCAACCAGCGCATCGCCAGCATCAATATCCACACCAGCATCTTTGTAACTGAGCCCGGTTGTTTGCGAAGGGGTATTGCCTGAAGAGTCAGCTTTAGAGGTCATGGCCTTGGTCATTTAGTCAGCGCTCTAGTGTTGCGAGCAGGGTCCCGTGGAGTGAAGGCCGGCATTTTAGCAGCTGAAGGTCTCTTCGTCAGGCAATAATGTAAAACAAAAGGGTGATCGGGTATGATTGAGGTCATGAAAAATCAACTTCACATCAAGTTTTTCGCAGGGCTGAGCCTCTTTTCACTGGGTATCGGGGTTTTACGAACTCTGCTTTTGCTGCTGATCACCACAGTGCCTGTTGCTCAGTTGCAGGCGCTGCCTGTGCAGGGTTTGTATCAGGAGGAGATAGCGGTTGCCAATCAGTCAGATCAGGAACGCCGTCGTGCTTATCGCGATGCCTTTGCCAGCGTAGTGACCAAAGTTACGGGCGAGACCCGCTGGCTCGAACATCCCCAGATAGCGTCTGAGTTGAACAGTTCAGATCGTTTTGTTGCAGAGGTCAGCTTCAGGTCAGGTGGTACAACGTCACAGCAGGCTGGGCAGCTTGATGTGCGTTTTGACCAGTCGCTGATCGATAACCTGCTTGAGAGTGCCAACATACCAGTTTGGGATGTCAACCGCGCGAGCGTGCTGTTGTGGGTTACAGTGCAGGATGCCAGCGGTCGGCGGACCATGCTTGGATCCAGCGCCGAGCATGAACTGCTGGATCAGGTCAGGCTTTTTTCGGACAACAGAGCCGTGCCGGTGTTAATTCCTCTGCTGGATCTCGAAGACAGACAGATAGTGAGTGTTGACCGGGCCTGGGCTCTGGATGCAGATGCACTGCGCCGGGCGGCCAACCGATATGCGGCTGACAGTGTGCTTGCCGGACGTATACTGATCACCGCAGCCGGAGACATTGTTGGCTTCTGGCAGTTTATGTTCCGCGATGAGGTCCAGATTTTTGATCACATCAGCAATGATCAGGCATCGTATATGGAAGTCCCGCTTGATCGGGCTGCGGTCACGTTGGCTGGCTATTTTGGCCTTGTCGCCAGCGAGTTTGAGCGTGAGGATCAGGTGCTGATGCGCGTTGACGGCATCAGTGATCTGCAAAATCACACCCGCCTGTTACAGTATCTGGAAAGCCTATCAGTTGTCCGCCAGGTTACTGTCAGTGCGCTGCGTGCTGATAGTTTGGAGTTAAATCTGAAACTGGTGGGTACCGGGCAGACTCTTACTGACTTTATCAGTCTTGGGCGCGATCTGGAGCCGGTTAACTTTGAGCCGGGTCAACAGGTAGGTGAGCTTCTGCATTACCGTTGGACGCGGTAATGATTGAATCGCAGCGTCAGGTTTTAGCGCAACAGTTAACCTTTAGGCTGAGCCTGGATGATGACGCCACCTTCAGAAATTTTTACCGCGGCAGTGCTGAATCACACAATAGCCGGATAGTGCGGACTCTGGAAAATGCTCTGCAGCGATGGGTCAAACAGCCATCAGCTGCGGCTCACAGCGGAACCGTGCTGGATGAATTCATCTGGTTGTGGGGCGAGAGTTCTGTTGGTTGTTCACACCTGCTTCAGGCAGTTTGTCACGATGCTGAGTTATTGGGGCTCAGAGCCTTTTATCTGGACTTCTCGCGCAATGCGGCGCTGCACCCTGATGTTCTGTCGGGACTTGAAACCATGGGGTTGGTTTGTCTCGATTCGGTAGATGAACTGGCCGGACAGCCGGACTGGGAGTTGGCTTTGTTTAACTTCTACAACCGGATGTCAGAGTATCAAACGCCATTGCTGATCGGCGCACATGCCCCGCCTCAGCAACTCGGATTCAAACTGCCCGATCTGACCTCAAGAATGCAGTCTGCTGCGCAATTTCATCTGCAAATGATCAGTGATGATGAGAAAGCTGTTGCTCTTAAACTGCGCGCTGATTGCCGGGGTTTTGAGTTATCAGATGACGTGGCGCGATACCTGGTCTCCCGCAGCGAGCGCAGCATGACGCAATTGCTGAAGGTGCTGACCTTGCTGGACAAACAATCTTTGTCCTCTCAGCGCAAAGTCACCATTCCTTTGCTGAAGTCAGTGATGGGCTGGTAGTTTGCAAGGTTACCTGAGAAGAGACATCCCCAGATGCTTTTTGGCGCGCCTGATGTAGATCACCATCGAGCAAAAGATCGTGACACATAACACGCTGTAAACAACCCCGTAGAACAAAGTGCCCGCTGTAAACGCGATGGTGACCGCATTCAGAAAGTACATCAGTACGAGAAAACACAACCATGCGTAAGTTCGCAGATTATTGTTGCGGCGCAGACCTGGCAAAAAAATACTTAATGGCAGAACGGCGAATAACCATAAGAATATTGCTACGCCAGCCGGCATTCCGCCGATAAAATTTACAATCGCGTTGCCGGTAAAAAGACCGATTAGCCCAAAATAGCTGATTAATGATGCCATTCGTGCGCGTTGCACTGATGCAGGTACGGGTGTCCATGTTTGTGTCATTGTGTTGATTCCTTTCCCAGTTTAAGTGCCAGGTACCCCAGTCGTTTGCCAAGAGCAATACACAGATGCTGCTCGTCGCTGCTGAGTGGCAAGTCGCTGTTGATGCCAGCCAGGTGGCTGGCCCCATAAGGCGTGCCGCCGGTTTGTGTGCGCATCAGTGCCTGCTCGCTGTAGGGCAGCCCGCAAATCAGCATGCCGTGATGCAAAAGCGGCAAACTCATGCTTAACAAAGTGCTTTCCTGCCCGCCATGCATACTGGATGTTGAAGTAAACAAGGCTGCTGGTTTATTGATTAATGCCCCTGTTGCCCAGAGTGCACCCGTATTGTCGAGAAAATATTTTAATGCCGATGCCATGTTGCCGAAGCGGGTAGGGCTGCCCATGGCAAGACCTGCGCACTCTCTGAGATCGGCTTCAGAACAATACACTGCACCTGTCGGGGGGACCGCTGGAATAGAGGGTTGGTGATCGGGAGAAACTGACGGTACCGTTCTCAGTCGCGCCTCAATATCGCCGGACTGCTCCACACCACGCGCAATCAGTTGCGCCATGGCGGCAGTTGCTCCTTGCCTGCTGTAGTACAGCACTAGGATATAGGGAGTTGTGTTGGCCATCTGATTATTCCTGAAAAATAGGGTTAACAATGCAGTTCATTTTAACGAAAGTTGCTCTGGTTCCAGCAGTTTGCGAAAACTGGTGTTTGCTGAAGCAACTGCCCTTCCATGATATCTCTGAGGACAGCAAAGGTAATGTGTAAGCCGCGCAGGCCTGAGCGCCGCCGCTGCGCAAGTTCATTGTCCGGTTCGCGTCAGCGTCTACTTTCCAGGGCACTTAACAGATTATGCACCGACCTGATGGACATAAGCCTCCCTTTACGCAGGGTTTCAGTGGCTGTGATCCGATGATTACCAGTTCACGTGGCAATGCGAGCACTCAAAAACTCCAGTACAGATGCCAGAGGTACTGTTTCTGCATTTTCCGCTCGCCTTGATTTGTACTCCAGTTCATTGTTTTCGAGACCGCGATCCGATACCACAATCCGGTGAGGGATCCCCATCAGTTCCATGTCCGCAAATTTTACGCCCGGACTGGTCTTTTTATCCCTGTCATCAAGTAGCACCTCAAATCCAGCTTTTTCAAGGTCTGTCATCAGTTGCTCGCTGATCTCAGTGACTCGGGGGGATTTATGTGCGTTCAGCGGGATTATTGCCACCTGGAAGGGTGCTATGGCATCCGGCCATATAATCCCGTTAGCATCATTATTCTGCTCTATAGCCGCTGCCACAATTCGAGTCACGCCAATGCCATAGCAACCCATGGTCATCAGCACAGAGCGTCCGTTTTCGTCCAACACTGAGGCATTCATGGCCTGGCTGTACTTGGTGCCAAGCTGGAAGATATGGCCTACCTCGATGCCGCGTTTGATCAGCAGTTCACCCTGGCCATCGGGACTCAGATCGCCTTCTTTAACTTTGCGGATATCTGCAACGATGTCGAAGCGACAATCCTTGCCCCAATTGGCGTCCGCCAGATGAGTGGAGGACTTGTTTGCGCCACAAATGAAGTTGCGCATTTTTTCGGCACTGCGATCAACAACCACCGGAAAATCAAGATGATTGGGGCCAAGGCAGCCGGGTTTGCAGCCAATCACGTTTTCAATTTCTTCGTCGGTGGCAAAGGTCAGAGGAGAAACAATACCGGACAGTTTTTCTGCCTTGATGTCATTAAGTTCCTGGTCTCCCCTTAAGACCAGCGCCATCAGCCCGTGAGGATTGGTATCGCTTTGCACGGCTTTCACAATCAGGGTTTTGATCAATTGTGTTGCCGGCAGGTCAAGCAGGCTAGTCAGCGCCTCGATCGTGTGAGACTGAGCAGTATCTATCTCCCGGCTTTGCAGCATATCAGCGCTGCCATCATCGAGATCCCTGATAAGCCCGTCAGCGAGCTCAATGTTGGCGGAGTAGCTGCCAGTTGAGTTGAAAACAATGTCATCCTCACCGGAGTCTGCCAGTACGTGGAACTCGTGAGAGGTACTGCCGCCAATATTGCCGGTATCTGCCAACACAGCACGGAAATCCAGGCCGAGGCGGCTGAATATGCTGCTGTAAGTTTGATACATCAGCTGATACGTCTGTTCCAGTGATGCCTGATTGATGTGAAAAGAGTATGCGTCCTTCATCAGAAACTCACGCGCACGCATGATCCCAAAACGGGGTCGACGCTCGTCTCTGAACTTCATCTGTATCTGATAGAAGTTGGCAGGCAATTGCTTATAGCTATTGAACTCATTGCGAATCAGGTCGGTGATCACTTCTTCATGGGTGGGGCCCAGGCAGAAGGGGCGTTCATGACGATCGACAAACCTCAGCAGTTCCGGGCCCATCTTGTCCCAGCGCCCTGATTCCTGCCAGAGCTCGGCTGATTGAACGACCGGCATGGACACTTCAAGTGCGCCTGAGCGGTTCATTTCTTCCCGGACAATTGCGGTGACTTTGTGCAATACACGCAATCCGGCGGGTAACCAGGTGTACATGCCGCTGGCCAGTTTTCTGATCAGTCCTGCCCTCAGCATCAACTGGTGGCTGATAACTTCGGCATCGGCAGGTGTTTCTCTGAGGGTTGCAATGAGGTATTGACTGGTGCGCATGCGGAATCCGGTGTTTCTGAGGTTTGAATGGATGGTAGATGTTAATGCCGGGCCTACTGGCACCGGGGTCTACGTTTGAAGGTTGTAGCCAGACGCAGTGTTGCAAAGATACGGGGCAGCGTCTTCGACTGCTGCCCCAGGGGGCCGAGACCCTAATTACTGGGCGAAATCTTTCAACTTCTTTAACGGCAATATCTTGACTCGCGTACTGGCGGGCTTTTTGGCGATATCCATCACTTCGCCGGGTTTGAACGGATTGGGAACATTTTTTCGTGCCGGCTGCGCTGGTTTTTTAACAGCCTTGATCTTCAGCAAGCCAGGCAAGGTGAATTCTCCCACACCGCGTTTTTTGAGGTGGCGCTCAATAATGCCACCCAATTCGTTGAGAACTGCATCGACCTGTTTTCTGGTGAGGTCGGTATTTGTCGCAATCTCAGTGAGAATGGCGGTTTTTGTATATTTTTCAGTTATTGCTGTCGTTTTTTTGACTAAAGGTTTGGACGCTGCCATGCCGGATCCTGTAACAAAGTAGAGTGATAAAAAAGAAGCATGAAGAAATCGCGCTTAAAAACGCCATACTTGACGCCATTTATAATGGATTGAGCATATCGTCGCAAGTGTTCAAATGAGTCTCAGCAAAAGCCGCAATACAGGTGCTGATGGATGATTTCTTGAGTTATAATCTGCGCCTTTGATTTGGCGGCAACTCTTCGGGAGTGTGCATGCTGTATAGTCAGTCCGTTGCAGTTGCACATATGCTCGAAACTAGGGTTTCTATATGCCGATTTATGAGTATCAATGCAAAGATTGTGGGCATCAGCTAGAAGCAATACAGAGATTCAGCGATGCTCCGCTGACTGAGTGTCCTGCCTGTCACAAGCTGGCATTAGCAAAGCAGATATCTGCTCCCAGCTTTCGGCTTAAAGGAGCAGGTTGGTATGAAACAGATTTCAAGACCACAAACAAGCGTCATGGTACACAGGACGTAGAATCTGCAAAGACCGAAACGAACAAGACTGAAGGTAGCAAGACAGAAACCAGCAAGACAGAAACCGGCAAGACAGAAACCAGCAAGACAGCAAGCAGTTCCGCCACAGCTTGACCCGGTGGCGCCGGGCGATAGAAATTAACCATCAGACAATTCAGAAAGAGAAACAGGAAAGCGTATGCGCAGCCATTATTGCGGAGATTTGAACGAACAGCTCAACGGCGAAACTGTCAGCCTGTGTGGTTGGGTGCATCGTCGACGTGACCATGGCGGCGTGATATTCGTGGATCTGCGCGACCGCGAAGGGCTGTGTCAGATTGTGTTTGATCCGGATCGTGCGGACAGCTTTAACCTGGCAGAGACGCTGCGCAGTGAATTTGTGGTGCGAGTTACAGGGCTTGTGCGTTCGCGCCCACAAGGAACAACTAATCCGGATATGCGTAGTGGTGCTATCGAAGTGTTGGCGCACACCCTGGAAATACTGTCACAAGCCAAGACTCCGCCTTTTCAGTTGGATGAACACGCGACGGTGGGAGAGGATATCCGCCTGCGTCACCGTTATATCGATCTGCGTCGCCCAGAGATGATTGACCGGCTGCGCTTTCGCTCAAAAGTCAGCAATTCGATCCGGAACTTCCTCGATGAGAACGGCTTTCTGGATATCGAAACCCCCATTCTGACCCGGGCAACGCCAGAAGGAGCCCGTGATTATCTTGTGCCCAGCCGCACACATCCCGGCCAGTTTTTTGCGTTGCCGCAGTCGCCTCAGCTCTTTAAGCAATTGCTGATGGTGGCGGGTATTGATCGTTACTATCAGATTGCCAAGTGCTTCCGTGATGAAGACCTGCGTGCCGACCGGCAGCCTGAGTTTACTCAGATCGACATCGAGACGTCCTTTCTTGACGAAGAAGGCATCATGGGCATCATGGAGCGCATGATCCGCGGTATCTTCCTGAAGCATCTGGATGTGGATCTGGGAAATTTTCCGCGCATGACCTGGACCGAAGCGATGCGTCGTTTTGGGTCCGATAAGCCGGATCTGCGGAACAATCTGGAATTTACCGATATCGCCGATCTGATGAAAAACGTCGATTTCAAGGTGTTCTCCGGGCCAGCCAATGACGCTGACAGTCGGGTGATTGCGCTGCGTGTTCCTGGCGGTGCATCACTGACACGCAAGGAAATTGATGATTACACAAAATTTGTAGGCATTTACGGTGCCAAAGGTCTCGCCTGGATCAAGGTCAACGATATCGCTGCAGGGCTTGAAGGGCTGCAGTCGCCGATTATCAAGTTTATGCCTGAAGACGTTGTCAACGCTGTGCTGGCCAGGGTTCAGGCCGCCACAGGCGATATCATTTTCTTTGGTGCAGACAAGTTTGGCCCGGTATGTGAAGCCATTGGCGCGTTGCGCCTTAAAGTTGGCGCGGATCTTGGTATTACACGCTCTGGATGGGCGCCGTTGTGGGTAATTGACTTCCCGATGTTCGAGCGCGATAAAGAGGGTAATCTTAACTCGCTGCACCATCCCTTTACGGCGCCGTCGTGTTCGCCTGAGGACCTGCGTGATAACCCAGATAAAGCCTTGTCGCGTGCTTACGACATGGTGTTGAATGGCACAGAATTAGGTGGCGGTTCAATTCGTATCCACCGCCCTGATATGCAGCAGGTTGTATTCGAGCTGCTTGGAATAGGCGAAGAGGAAGCTCAGGAAAAATTTGGATTCCTCCTCAATGCGTTGGCTTCCGGTGCTCCGCCGCATGGCGGTCTGGCTTTCGGGCTGGACCGGCTGATCATGTTGATGACGGGTACAACGTCGATTCGTGATGTGATGGCTTTCCCGAAAACTCAGTCTGCAGCGTGTCCGTTGACTGATGCGCCCGGACCGGTTTCCGCCAAGCAGCTGCGTGAGCTTAGTATTCGTCTGCGAGAAAAGGCGGCAGCGCCGACAGTTGCTGCACCAGCACAGGCTGAGTGATATCAATCCAACCGGCAAGTCGATCTGGTTTGCCGGTTTATACTGTCCGCTTAAGTGTGTGAGGTGTGGGTGACTCTGATTCTGGGTATTGACCCTGGCTCGCGCGCAACCGGCTACGGCATCATTGAGTCAGTCGGAAATAAACTGACTTATGTCGATTGTGGATGTATCCGGCCACTACCGGTTGAGCATCCGCAGCGCCTGCGCGATATCTTTTTTGCCTTGACCAACATCATCAAGCAGTATAGCCCGCAAGAGTGCGCTATTGAGGAGGTGTTTGTTGGTAAAAGTGTGTCTTCCGCACTGAAGTTAGGCCAGGCACGCGGCGCTGCGATGGTCGCCTGCCTGCAGTTTGACCTTCCAGTGGCTGAATACACCCCACGCACGGTGAAGCAGGCAGTGACGGGTTCTGGTGCGGCTGACAAGTTGCAGGTGCAGCATATGATCAAGGTGTTGCTTGGATTGCAGGGCACGCTACAGTCAGATGCTGCTGACGCATTGGCAATCGCCATTTGCCATGCCAATAGTCGCCAAAGTATGGTGCGCATTGCCGCCGCGCGCAGCTTCGGCGGGCACCGTTACAAGACATGATGGTATCTCTGAATTTACAAGGCGATCATTGCAGGAGCATACGTTGATAGGTCGATTAAAAGGAGTATTGCTCGAAAAGAAGGCGCCCGACCTGTTATTGGATGTCAACGGGGTTGGTTACGAATTGTTAGCCCCGATGAGTACGTTTTACCAGTTGCCTCCTATCGGTCAGGGTGTGGTGCTGTTTACGCATATGGCCGTGCGCGAGGATGCCCATCAGTTGTTTGGCTTTCTGGAAGAGCCTGAGCGTGCGCTGTTCAGGGCGCTGATCAAGGTCACAGGGATAGGTCCAAAAGTAGCCTTGGCAATTTTGTCAGGGGTTCCTGCTGCTGAGTTTGTGCGGCTGGTGCAAACCAACGATCTGAATGCTCTGACCAAAATTCCCGGCATAGGCAAAAAGACCGCAGAGCGTCTGGTGCTGGACATGCGCGACCGCCTGTCTGCCTGGGAGGCGGTGCCTGCAATTAGCGGATCTACTGTGCAAAAAGAATCAGGCAACAGTCAGTTGAGTGAGGATGCCGAAACCGCGCTGATAGCGTTGGGTTACAAGCCGCAGGACGCCGCGAGGATGGTTGTCCGGGTGATGAAGGACAAGCCAGGCATTGAGCGCAGTGAGGACATTATCCGGCTTGCACTCAGAGCCATGGTCTAAATGGGAAGCACATCAGACATGTCAGATTTTGATCGCGCTGCAGACGAACGTCTTGTCTCGCCCGGACTTGCTCCGCTGGAGCAGTCAGTTGACAGGGCTATCCGTCCCTTGAGTCTGAAAGACTACATAGGTCAGACTGACGTCAAAAATCAGATGGATATCTTTATCAGTGCAGCCAGACAACGTTCGGAGCCTCTTGATCACACACTGATTTTTGGTCCTCCGGGTCTGGGGAAAACCACGCTGGCGAATATAATTGCCAACGAAATGAATGTGGCGATCAAAACCACTTCAGGTCCCGTGCTGGAAAAAGCCGGCGATCTGGCGGCATTGCTGACTAACCTTGAGCACGGAGATGTGCTCTTTATTGACGAAATTCATCGCCTGAGCCCGGCTATCGAAGAAATACTGTATCCGGCAATGGAAGACTACCAACTGGATATCATGATCGGCGAAGGGCCCGGCGCGCGTTCCATAAAACTGGAGTTGCCACCTTTCACGCTGGTAGGCGCAACAACACGGGCAGGTCTGTTGACGTCTCCGCTACGGGACAGATTCGGGATTATTCAACGACTGGAGTTCTACACTGCCGAACAACTCTGTGAAATCGTCATTCGCTCTGCCCGGATTCTGGGTTGCACCATAGACCAACAAGGTGCTTTTGAGATAGCGCGCCGTTCACGAGGGACGCCGCGCATTGCCAACCGATTATTGCGCCGGGTACGCGACTTCAGCGAAGTCAGGCATGACGGTTCCATTACGCTTGAGATAGCTGAAAAAGCTCTGGATATGCTCAGTATCGATAACAACGGATTCGATCACATGGACAGAAGATTATTGCTCACCATGATCGAAAAGTTCGGTGGTGGGCCAGTCGGTGTTGACAGTCTCGCAGCGGCAATCAGCGAAGAAAGAGATACCATCGAAGACGTACTTGAGCCTTATCTGATTCAACAAGGTTTTATTATGCGTACCCCGCGGGGGCGGATGGTGACACCTCACGCCTATCTTCAATTCGGTTTGGTTGCCCCTACTTTGGGCTGAGCCTTCGCATATCACCCAATTATCATGATTTCGCCATATTTAATCAGCCTCAAGCCACTGGCCGGAGTGTTATAAGTATTTAATTAAGCTTATAATGTCGCCAGTTTTTGGACATGTAACCGGTTAAAGGAATTCTTTGGTGCATAGCGGCTCTATAAACGTTTGGTCGTTAATTCTTGAGGCAACAATAGTTGTGCAACTGGTCATGTTGATCTTGTTGCTGGCCTCCATTATTTCCTGGGTGATGATTGTTCAGCGCTGGCTGGTGTTAAACAGCGCTGAGCAAGGAATGAGTGGTTTCGAAAAGCGGTTCTGGTCTGGCATGGACTTGAGCCAGTTGTACCGTGAAGGTAGTGATCAGCAAAAGGCCAACAAACCCACGGGTGGTATGGAAAATATTTTCAGAGCGGGCTTCAAGGAATTCATGCGTTTGCGTCAGCAAGGTGGCGTGAATTCCGATGGCGTCATGGCGGGTGCTCAGCGTGCTATGCGTGTAGCGTATTCACGAGAAGAGGAAAAACTTGAGAAGCATTTGCCCTTCTTGGCAACCGTTGGTTCAGTTACACCCTACATAGGGTTGTTTGGAACGGTCATCGGTATCATGAATTCATTTATCAGTCTTGCCGGGCAGAGCCAGGCTACGCTGCAGGTCGTAGCGCCAGGTATCGCCGAGGCTCTGATCGCAACGGCGATGGGCTTGTTTGCAGCGATACCCGCAGTCGTAGCATATAACCGTTACTCGACAAAGGTGGACGTGATCGCCGGTAATTACATTACTTTTACCGAAGAGTTTGCCGGTATTTTGCACAGACAGGTTGCAAGCGCTCCTGCTACGAAAGTTTGACGGAAGTCGCTCGCGGTATCAGTCAGTTGAAAACTCTCAACGATCAAGGCTTTGAGAATCATGGAGATAGTCAGGAAGAAGCGTAAACCGGTTTCTGAGATCAACGTAGTGCCCTACCTTGATGTCATGCTGGTATTGCTGATTGTTTTTATGGTGACTGCTCCCTTGCTTACGCAGGGTCTGCGTGTGGATCTTCCTCAGGCAAGCTCTGAGCCCCTAGATCTGGATGAAAATGCAGAAACGCTTGTCATAGAGCTTACTGCGGATAATGAATATTTTATTAGCCTGGGTGTCACTGAGCAGGAAGAGCGATCAGCTGTGCCTCTTGAGCTCATTGGCCAGCAGGTGGCCAGTATTGTGCAGGTGAATCCTACAATACAGATTTTTGTTGAGGGTGATGCCAGCGCCAGTTATGGCCCCTTTATCAGCTTAATGGAAGCATTACGTATCGCGGGTGTAAACAGCCCGAATCTGGTTACGAAACCACTGGAATAGATAGCGTGACGGCATTTAATGGGTACCCGTTTTCGATAATGCTGGCTTTGCTGATCCACGGTTTGATCCTTGGGTCTTTTTTGATCATAGGACGTGCTGATTCGGAAGTGCTCGAAGTTGTGAGACCGCCTGCGGTGAAGGCCCTGCTGGTTGAAGAGAACCCACAGGCGCGTAATCAGCAGGTTCAACAGCAACGTGCTGACCAGCAGCGTCAGCGTGAAGAGCAGGTCACGCAAGAGAATCAGCGCCAAGAACAGGCTCGACAAGAGCAGGCAAGACAGGAGCAGGCGATAAAAGAACAAGCGGTGCGTGCTGAGGCAGCGCAGCAGGAGCAGCAGCGTCAGGCTGTGTTGCGCCAACAGCGTGAACAGCAGGAGGCGGAGCAACAGCGCGAGCAAGAAAAAGCGCGCCAGCAGGAAGTTGCACGTCAGCAGGAAATACAGAGGCAGCAGCAGGAGGAGCAGAGGCAGGAACAGGAGCGTCAAGCAGACGCAGTCGCTGAGGCAGTTGCCGAAGCTTCAGCGCGGGACCAGGCGGAAACGGAGTCGGAAATAATTATGGCTTATACAGCCGTCATTCATGACCTTGTGCAGCGTAACTGGTCTCGCCCGCCCAGTGCCAGAAATGACATGACAGCCGTTTTGAGAATCAGATTGGTGCCAACGGGTGACGTGCTTGATGTTGAGATTGTCCGATCCAGTGGAGATGCGGCCTTCGATAGAGCGGCTGAAACCGCTGTACGAGCCGTTGGCCGGTTTTCTGAACTACAGGGAATGCCGCCGCGAATGTTTGAACGGAGCTTCCGTTCTTTATTGTTAACGTTCAGACCAGAGGACTTACTGAATTGAAAAAGAGCAGCCTGATCTATTTAGTACTGGCGCTGATATTTTCTCTAAGGTTGTCGGCCGCGGAGTTAAATATCGAGATTACTCGGGGTGTAGATAACCCTATTCCGGTAGCTGTTGTGCCTTTTGCCTGGGATGGCGCAAATCTTCTGGAAGAAGATATCGCGCAGATTATTTCCAGCAATCTTGAGCAGGTAGGTGAGTTCAGGGCATTGTCGCGTACCAATATGCTGAGCCTGCCATCGGAAGAACGCGAAGTTCATTACAGAGACTGGCGCATACTTGCACAACAATATTTGGTGGTTGGCAAGGTCAGCCAAGTGCCTGGCGGCCAGATGGTGCAGGTGCAATGGGAGTTTTTTGATATCAATCGTGAGCGTAAGGTTCTCGGAGAGGTTCTTACCGGCAGTATGACTCAATTGCGTGATATTGCTCACGAAATCAGTGATGTTGTTTACCAGGAGATTACCGGGCGACGAGGTGCATTCTCCACAAAAATTATGTATGTTTCTGCTGAAGGCCCGATAGGCAGTACAATTTTCAAGCTGCACTATGCGGATTATGATGGTCGTCGCGCTCAAATACTGCTGGAGTCCAGAGAGCCCATAATGTCTCCTGCGTGGTCGCCTGATGGCGGTCAGATTGCTTATGTTTCGTTTGAGACTGATTTACCACGTATTTACATTCAGGATCTCTCGACAGGGCAGCGGCGCCAGGTCACAAATTTCCCTGGCATCAATAGTTCACCTGTATGGTCTCCGGATGCTAGTAAACTGGCGATGGTGTTGTCAAAAGATGGAAGTCCAGATATCTATGTGCTCGATCTGGCCACTAACGAGCTGCGCCAATTGACAGATCATCCGCGTGCTGAGACTGAGCCGGCGTGGACGCTCGACAGTAACAGCGTTGTTTTTACCTCTGACCGGACGGGTCAGCCGCAGATTTATAAAGTCGATGCCACTGGCGGATTGCCGGAGCGCATGACGTTTGATTGTTTTTATTGTGCGAAGGCCCAGTTTCTTCCTGACGGAGTGAACCTGGTGCATGTGAGACGTGAAACCCGCCAGGATAACAGTTATGGCATTGCCATTCTGAATGTTCAGACCTCGAGGGTAATCAAGCTCACAGAGACCGCACTTGATGAATCTCCCAGCGTGGCACCAAACGGAAGTATGATCATGTTCGGCACAACCGCAGGTGGAAGGGGCGTATTAGATGCCGTTTCCATTGACGGCCGCGTCAAATTCCGTTTACCATCTACACAGGGCGATGTACGTGAACCTTCTTGGTCTCCGTACTTAAATTAGGGCATAGTTTTTTTATAGGTTGTCTTTCGGAGGACGCTAAGGTGGGAATGCAAATTAATAACGTATTTAAATCAGCTGTACTGGTTTTGACTATTATTGGTCTGGCTGCTTGCAGTTCAACCAGTGACACAGAAGAGATGGCTCCTGTTGCTCAGACTGCCGGTGAGTCTGATGCCGCTCGTGCTGCTCGACTGGAACAAGAGCGACTGGAGCGAGAGCGTCAGGAGCAGCAGCGTCGTGAACAGGCAGCGCTGAATACTACAGTATTCTACTTTGACTTTGACGTCGCTGAATTCCAGCCTTCCGATCGTGAGACATTGATTGTTCACGCTCGTAATTTGGCTGCTAACCCGAACCGAAGTGTACGTCTGGAAGGGCACGCTGATGAGCGTGGCACTCGTGAGTACAACCTTGCTCTGGGTGAGCGTCGTGCTAACAGCATACGCGATTTCCTGATCGTAAATGGCGCGTCACGCGGCCAGCTGGAAACAGTGAGCTATGGTGAAGAGCGTCCATCTGTAAATGGCCAAGCAGAAGATGCATACCGTCAGAATCGACGTGTAGAAGTTCAACCTGCGGGTTAATTGCATGAATCGTTTCCAGTCGAAGTTTGCTGGAGTAGTATTGGCAGTCGTGTTTAACACGACTGCCTTTGCTTCTTCTGCAGGGTCAGTTTCTGCAATGGGGCAAGCCGGAATTGGGCCAATCATTGTCGCTTCGCAGGCCGGTGCTGCAAATAATGACGCTCTCTTACTATTGCTTGATCAATTCACTGCTCTGCGCGGTGAAATGGAAACATTGCGTGGAATGGTTGAGGAACAAGCCAACCAAATAAATCGATTGCAGCAAGACTCTCTGGATAGATATACAGATCTGGATTCAAGACTCAGTTCAATTTATCAGGAAATGGATTCGGCCCCTTCTTCCCCATCATCAGCAGCGACCAGTTTAAATTTAGCTCCTGTCAATACGGATTCACAACCTATTTCTCCGGCAACCGGCTCGGCTTTAACAAGCGCTGCTGTTGTGTCTGGCGGGGGATCAGTCGCTGCCGCAACCTTAACCGCGCAATCTCCTGTTTCTTCTGAAGTTCCAGGGACAGTGATACCCGCAATTTCTGGTATAGCTCCCAATCAGACCGGTATTCTGACAGAGCAACAGCTATATGAGCTGGCTTTGGATTCTTTACTTCAGGAGCAGCAATATCAGGTTTCGATTGACCAGTTCAGTCAATACCTCACTGAGTACCCAGATGGACGTTTTGTAACCAATGCCTACTACTGGCAAGGCCAGGCTTACGTCAACCTGTCAATGTTCAACGAGGCGAAGACAGCTTTCGAAACGATTCTGACTGAGTATCCTGATGGTCGGAAGATTGAAGACGCCATGTATTCGTTGGGAGCGGTTTATCATCGGTTGGGCGATAACACCAATGCCACATTGATGCTGCAAGATGTTGTTACACGTTTTCCTAATACCTCAGCAGCTAACCTTGCTGACATATATCTGCGGTCTATAAACTGACTTTCGACAAAACAAGTGGCATGCATGGGGTATTCAGATATGCCACCCCTGTAAATTCGTCTATGTGTCGCCAAGACATCTGCGAGCCTCTCTTTTTTATACACACTTTTGAAATTTCACACTGAATTCTGTGAAGCTAATTGCTATGGGAACAGACCTGAGTCTTAGAATTAACGAGATTTTTCACTCGCTACAAGGCGAAAGCAGTACAGTTGGCTTGCCGACGAGTTTCATTCGATTGACTGGATGTCCGTTACGCTGCGGATACTGCGACACCGAGTACGCTTTTCATGAGGGCCGCCAAATTCAACTGGCAGCTATTCTTGCAGAGTTAAGTAATGCTAGGGCGCGTCGCGTTTGTGTAACGGGCGGTGAGCCACTGGCTCAGCCCGGCTGTCTTGTACTTTTGAAAATGTTGTGTGACCAAGGTTTAAAGGTCTCTTTAGAAACCAGTGGCGCGATGGATATCGCCGGTGTTGACGAGCGCGTTAAGGTCATCATGGATATGAAGACACCGGGTTCTGGGGAGTGCGATCGAAATCTCGAGTCAAATGTAAGCAAGTTGAGAACCAAAGATGAGGTCAAGTTTGTTATTTGCGATCGAAATGATTATGAATGGTCCAAGGCAAAGGTTGATCAATACGATTTGTTGTCTCGTGTAGGTGAAGTATTATTTTCGCCTTCATTCGCACAAGTTAAGTATGAAGAGTTGGCGGAGTGGATAATTCAGGATCGAATCCAGGTTCGAATGCAGGTGCAGTTGCACAAAATAATCTGGGGTAACAAACCAGGTCATTAGCTGTCGGGAGCTTTGTAGTGAGTGCTGTACAAAAAAAAGCTGTGTTACTTGTTTCAGGCGGTCTCGATTCAGCGACGTGTCTTGCGATTGCCAAGTCTGAAGGTTATCAGTGTTATGCGCTGAGTTTTGATTATGGACAGCGCTCATCCAGTGAGTTAACCGCTGCAGGGCAGTTGACCCGTTACTTTGCTGCTGCCAGCCACCTGATCATACCTTTGGGGATTGGCCGACTGGGAGGATCAGCATTAACAGATCACTCGGTTGATGTCCCAATAGATGGTGTGGTGTTGAATCAGATTCCTGTGACTTATGTACCAGCGCGCAATACCGTGTTTTTATCTTATGCATTGGCCTGGGCTGAAGTCCTGCAGGCAGATGCTATTTTTATAGGGGTCAATGCGCTGGACTATTCCGGATACCCCGATTGCCGACCAGAGTATATTGAAGCGTTTGAAAAAATGGCTAACCTCGCAACAAAAGCCGGCGTTGAAGGTCATCCTATACGTATCCGTACGCCGCTGATCAGAATGACCAAGGCACAAATCATTTCTATGGGTACAGGTCTTGGTGTTGATTATTCACGGACTGTTTCTTGTTATCAGGCTGACGAAGAGGGCCGAGCATGTGGCTATTGTGATAGTTGCAGATTGCGAAAAAAGGGTTTTGCTGACGCCGGAATTGTTGATCCGACTCAGTATTTCCCCCCACATTTGTTAACTTGAAACCATCTCCGAGTGGTAGAAAAAACTGTTAACTGATCACAAATTACTTGAGTTTTTTTAGTCTCATAGTATGATGCGCACTCTCTTTTGCGGGGCTACAGCTCTAAAAAAGAATCGTACTTGATGGGGCGTTAGCTCAGCGGTAGAGCAGTTGGCTTTTAACCAATTGGTCGATGGTTCGAATCCATCACGCCCCACCATATCTTTTCTGCAATCAAATCTTAAGATCAAAATAGATTAAAGCTCTGCTGTTTGTGAGCTTCGAGACTATTCCTCTGTCACCAAGTCAGCCGTTAAGCCCGCAAACAAAGTCATTATCAGAACAGTGAGCAGCATTGCCTGGTTGTTGGTGAATTGCTGGATGATACCTCCTTGCAACCATTCCTCTATTACAACGACATTAGTCAATTGATCCAGACGATACAGCGCTGGCGTCATCAGTTGCTGCATTTCAGCCAAAAAATTACGCCAAGGAATGACGGCCAAAAATGACAATAAAGTGCAGGCCCATACGGTTGCGTTGAGCCCAAGACGTTGCCACGTCAGTCGCCGCGTTCGGGTCAGCACACTTTTTGTAAACCCCAAATCTTCAAGCACCGGGAGTGGGGTTGCACTCATCATTATCTCGAGAGGTTCATTTGTTTTCAGTGACATGCTGTTTTCTCTTTGTGAGAGTCAGACATTAATTGCCGCAGGCTCTCCATACCTCTGGTTATATGCGACTTGGCAGTACCCAGTGGGATTTCAAGAATGAGTGATACTTCGGCATGTGAATAACCCATGCTGAGGTTTAATGTAATTGCAGCAGCCTGAATGGGTTCAAGCTTAGCCAGTCCGCGCTCCAGATCAAGCTTGTCCTCGGGCTTGTTCATAAAAATATCTGCATCATTTGATTGTTGCTGAGTGAGGAACTCATAAAATCTTTTTAGTTGTTTTTGTTGGCGATAATTCTGCAGAAAGCATCGATATGCGATGCGCAGCAGCCATCCTTCAAAACTACCGCTGCCCTTAAACTTCGCGAGCTGCCGGAAGGCGATTACAAAGGTATCCTGAGCAAGATCATCTGCAATCGAATCAGTTTTACACAGGCGACGCAAAAAGCCCCTGACGTGACTCTGGTGCATACTGACCAGTTCGCCAAATGCTTTGTTGTCATTTCTAAGCAGAACCCTGTAAATCAAATCTGATTCTGCAAAATTCATTTGCTGGTCTTGATTTTTTCTGCCCATAAAAAATCCCCAGCTTGCGATTAAGCCAGTGCTCAGGCTTATTTAGTACCTGCCTGACGTCCGTAGCGGATTACCAACAGAAAGGCTGCGCCCACGCACAAAGGGACTCCACCCAGTAAAACAGCCAATTCATATCGTTCGACGATCAACAGGCTGGCAGTTACCGGAATGCCGATAGCGATAAAGATCACGCCTCGTCTGAAGTCAGTTACCGGGCCAGTTTCACGGCTGAGCAGGCTTAGTGTGTCAGCTTTGATATCGGTGCCATTCTCTGCAAGTTTTACCAGTGTTTCCATTTTTTTTACCCCGGTAAGGTATCGAAGATAAGATGGAATCAATACACAGCACCCTGTAACAATTAACGCTACTATCGGAATCAGTTCTTCAGTCATACGTTACGCCTCTATATAAAAAAAGTTGGATTCAATATCAAAAAAAGCTTTCAATACATTAGCCAGATGCATCCCGAGCCTGTTTTGGATGCAGTTGCCCGCAAATTTTGTTTTGCCTGTCGCCAGCTGAGTGCTGTGGTATTATCGCGGCATTGAGTAATGTGTTGAGCGGGTATCCTGATGAGCGAACAAGCCCCCAATTTTCCAGATTCCACCAGCGATAGATTGGCGTCTGATACTTTGCTGGTTCGTAATTATCTGGCCAGCGTTCCAGTTAAAAATATCACGGGTGAGGCAGAGCAACAGCAATATCGCCGTGACATAGCGGCACTATTAAAAGAAAAAAAGGCAGTGTTGGTGGCGCACTATTACACTGATCCGGAATTGCAATCACTGGCTGAGGAAACCGGCGGCCTGGTTGCGGATTCACTGGAAATGGCCAGATTTGGTCGTGATTGTGAAGGCGACATGCTGGTGGTCGCGGGTGTGCGGTTTATGGGCGAGACCGCGTGCATTCTGAGCCCGAATAAAACGGTGTTGATGCCCGACCTCGAAGCTACCTGTTCACTGGATATCGCATGTCCTATCGAAAAATTTTCAGCCTTTTGTGACCAGCATCCTGATCGAACCGTTGTGGTTTACGCAAATACGTCCGCTGCCGTAAAAGCGCGAGCAGATTGGGTGGTGACCTCTAGTATCGCTCTGGAAATTGTTGAGCATCTGAAAGCCAGAGGAGAGAAAATTCTCTGGGCTCCGGATAAACATTTGGGCAGATATATTCAGGATAAGACCGGCGCGGATATGTTGCTTTGGGACTCAGCGTGTATTGTCCATGAGGAATTCAAGGCTAAAGGATTGCTGGATATGAAAGCAATCTATCCAAATGCCAAAGTGTTAGCGCATCCGGAGTCCCCATCATCAGTACTGGAGATTGCAGACGTGGTGGGCTCGACCAGTCAGTTGATTAAGGCCGCGTGTGAGTTGCCGGAAGATACTTTTATTGTTGCCACTGATCAGGGCATTTTCTACAAAATGCAGCAGCTTGCGCCGGAGAAGACCTTTATTGTTGCGCCAACGGCTGGCAACGATGCTTCCTGCCGAAGTTGTGCCAGTTGTCCCTGGATGGGGATGAATTCATTGCAGGCAATGTACCAGTCTCTCCGGGACGGGAGTAACCGAATCACGGTAGAGCCGGCACTTGCAAAAAAAGCCATGATTCCCTTGCAGCGGATGCTCGACTTTGCAGCGCAGCATCGTATGCAGGTGAAAGGAAAAGCCTGAGGGGGCAGCAGTATTATGAGCCTTCGGTTTGTCGCTGCTGGAGAGCTTCAACATCGCTGACGCGCTGACGCAATCGACTGACTAATGGCACGTTGTTTTCGACACCGTTTTCTATCCGCAATGCATAGTTCAATTGCTCACGTGCGCTTCGGAAATCCCCGACCAGAATAAAGTACTCCGCACGCGCCTGATGTACCTTGCTGATGTCGCCCGCCTGCCCTTGGGTTTCTGCTATCAGATACCACAAATCATGATCCTCAGGTCGTGAAACAGCATGACGTTCGAGCACCGCTACTGCTGCCTGATAGTCCTGAAGTCCGATAAGCGCTTTTGCTCTGGCCATCACTAATGGATGGTTTCCGGGGTTGATCAGCAAATGGCGTTCGAGATAATCCAACGCGGCTTGCGATTGACCATCCGCGATCAAGATATCAGCGCGCGTCGCAACATAGGTGATGCGATTGGGATCACCAGACAGCAGTTTATTCAGCTCATCATGAGCAGGCGAGAATTGCTGATTGGCCAGGTAGGCCAAAGCTAAACCATATCGATTGGAGTTTTGTTCGTTATCCGTGCGGCTAGAGGCTACTGCGCGAGTGAAATTTTCGATCGCACTGGATTTATCATCCTCGTAATGTACCTGAAGCCTTGCGCGCATCAGGTGATACTCAATACCGTTATCAATCTGTCTTGCCGGGTAGCGATTGGCACGGCTTCGTGCGTCAGAGACCCTTGACTCGGTAACCGGGTGACTGAGAAGAAACTCTGGTGGCCGACTGGTAAAGCGACTGATATCCATCAGCCGTTCAAACAATCTGGCCATATCAGTCGGATCGTATCCAGCGTTGACCATGGTACGCAGACCAATACGATCGGCTTCCGCCTCGTTCTGACGCGAGAATCTGAGCTGATTTTCAATTGATCTTCCCTGGGCTGCCATCACGGCTGCCGGGCCCGCACTACTGCCGGCTCCCATCAGCACAACGCTGGCTAACAGCGTTGCAAGTTCTGGAATCCTTCGCCGTTCGGCATCCTCAACGCTTCTGGCGAAATGCCTTTGGCTGACGTGCGCTAGTTCATGCGCCATGACCGAAGCAAACTCACCTTCAGTCCCAGCATTCAGAAACAATCCGCCGTTAACGCCAATAATTCCACCAGGGGCGGCAAATGCATTGAGAACAGAGCTGTCGATCAGAATGAAGGCCAGCCGGAAATCCTGCAGGTCGCTGTGGACCGCAAGATTGTGTGTGAAATTCACAACATAATCATTAAGTAGCGGATCGTTAATGGTGGGCGTGCTACGTCGAACAGATCTCAGGAAATCACGGCCAAGCCGGTACTCCTCCTCTAAAGAGAAGATGCCGGAAATCCGATCCCCCAGCGTGGGCAGCTGGGGTTGGGCAAGGGCAACCGGAAGTTGGGCTAGTAACAAAACTCCAACCGTGATCCTGCTAATCTGTTTGATTTTGCGCATACTCATCAGGTAACAACAACGCTACTGGATAGTTAGACCGATATTATCACAAATAATTCCAGTCAAACTCTGGGGCTTCAAGACGCGCTGTGATCATTGATATCTGCGCTAGGCAATTCTTTGTTTTGCTTGTTAAAATGCTTCTTATGAAAATATCAGAAGATCAAGAACTTGATGTCAGCGGGCTGCAGTGCCCAATGCCATTGCTTAAGGCCAAGCTGGCGTTGAATGGGCTTGCCAGCACGCAGGTGCTAAAAGTAATCGCAACAGATCCTGCGTCCGAGCGGGATTTTAAGTCCTTTGTCAGTCAGAGCAGACACCAGATATTGGCATTCGAAAAATGTGCGGAAACGTTCTGTTATTGGATAAGAAAGGGCTGAAGCGAGATTATCCATAACAGGTTTTTCCATACAGGCAGCTCTGTGTTAGAGTCTGCAGCCTGAATGTTTCCCGGGAATGATGAGGTTCTCAATGATACAGGGCAGTATAGTTGCCATTGTTACCCCGATGTTGCCAAATGGCGATATTGACTATCAGGCATTCGACAGGCTTCTGGAGTGGCATGTCAAAAGTGGTACTGATGCAGTGGTTGTGGTTGGTACAACGGGTGAGTCACCCACGCTGACACTTGAAGAACATTGCGCGGTGATTGAGCGTTGCGTGAAGGTTATCGACAGACGCATCCCGGTGATCGCTGGGACAGGCTCCAACTCCACGGCAGAAGCAATTTTTTATACCAAAGCTGCTCGTGATTCGGGCGCAGATGCCTGTTTGCTGGTGACCCCGTATTACAACAAGCCTAGCCAGGAGGGGCTCTTCCAGCATTTCAAGAAGATTGCTGAAGAAGTAGATATTCCACAGATTCTGTACAACGTACCTGGTCGCACGGGCGTAGATTTGCTGCCAGAAACAGTTTCCCGCCTTGCCAATATCAAAAATATTGTTGGTATCAAGGAGGCCACCGGCGACCTTGATCGAGGACGGCACATTATCAACCTGTGCGCAGACAGAATTGCTGTATACAGTGGTGATGACGCTACTGCGCTTGATCTTATCCTCGCCGGCGCAAAGGGTAACATTTCAGTTACCGCTAACGTAGCTCCCGCTCAAATGCATGAGGTTTGTTGTCTTGCGTTGTCGGGTGAGAAAGAAAAGGCGAGTTTGCTTAATGCTAGGCTGGCAGGGTTGCATCATGCTTTGTTTTTGGAGAGCAATCCCGTGCCGGTCAAGTGGGCACTGCATGAGCTTGGTTTTATTGAGTCGGGTATCCGCTTGCCGCTGGTACCCTTAAATGAAGCGTATAAAATTCCCGTGCGTGAAGCTATCAGGCATGCCGGTCTGCAATGATCTGACGTTTGTACATAACAGGTTGCACAATTGATGTTAGCTATGACGCGTAATGCCTTGCGATTTTCACTGTTGATGATGATGGCCGGTTCAATGACGGCTTGTTCCTGGTTGGGGATTGGTGGTGACGATGGATGGCTTAGGGACCGTGAGGGTGAGTATCTTGAGGCCCGCATTACTCCGCCCATGCAGATCCCGTCAGAACTTGACAGCTTTACCATCGATGAGTTGTATCACATCCCGGAGCTAACACCGGGTGATCGCGCCATCTATGTCACACCACCGGCGCCCAAACCAATCGATACCCGTATCCGGGAAGGTGTTGTTGTCCAGCGTTTTGGTGATCGAGCCTGGATAGTGATCGGCGCAACTGCCGGTCAGGTTTGGCCAACTCTGAGAGACTACTGGTCAGCAGAAAATGTAGTGCTGGCCATGGAGAACCCGGAGCAGGGCGTGCTTGAGACAATATGGCTTCCGCAGTCCGGGACGAATTTGCGTCATAAGTATCGCGTGCAACTTGAACCAGGCTTGCACGCAGGGAACTCGGAGATCTATGTTCGGCACATCAGTGATACCGGTGAAACGCCTGAAAGTATGCCGATAACATGGCCTGTAGAATCGCAAAATCTGGAGCGTGAGAGTGCCATATTGGCATCTGTTTCACTTTACCTGGCTGATCGCACAGATATCTATCGAGCATCATCGGTTTCTATGCTGGCAGGCAGCATACAGTTGCAAGGAAAAGCTCGTCTTATAGACGCAAATGCAAGTGAGACCCAGTTGGAGCTGAGACTGGATTTTGATCGAGCATGGAGTCAATTGACCCAGGCGATCAATAACGCCAATATTGAGATCCTCGACTCTGTCCGCGACGAACGTCGTATCAACGTAGCGTTTACCGGCGCCGAAAGCAGTGAACCGCCGGGATTCTTTGGGCGTCTCTTTGGTCGTGGTAACGATGAACCAACCAGGATCGACTTTATAATCAGGCTGACGGAAGCTGATCAAGTCATCAGAGTTCAAGCAGAAACCCTCAGTGGTGAATCCGCTCCCTATGAACAGGACCTGCTGATTCGCACCGTTAACGATAACTTGATCTAAGATGGATTCCCTGCTGCCAGTGCCAACGCTGATGTTGGTGTTGATGCTGACTCTGGCGGCGGTAACCGGTGCATTTCTGAACTGGCTAATTACCCGTCGGGCCTTCGTCAGCAAAGCTGCAGAAATTCAGGCGCTGCGCGAAAAGCTGGTGCAAATCGCAACACAGCGTGAGCAGGAGCTTGCGCATGCTGAAGACAAGTTCCAATCCTTGCAGGCGGCCAGGGAAGAGCTTAGGCAGCAATTCCGCGCCATGGCTTCTGATATCCTCGATGAAAAATCCGTCAAACTGGCTGAAACCAATCAGCTTGGATTGGGCAATATCCTCCAGCCCCTGCAAGAAAAAATTGCCAGCTTTGAGAAAAAAGTTGAAGAAACCTATAGTCGCGAAGCGCGCGAGCGTTTTTCACTGGAGAAAGAACTTCGCAACTTGCAAACCCTGAACTCACGCTTAAGTGAGGATGCATTAAATCTGACGCGGGCGCTCAAAGGGGATAACAAGGTCCAAGGTAACTGGGGCGAGTTTATTCTCAGTTCCATTCTCGACGCCTCCGGCCTGACCGAAGGTCGCGAATATGAAACCCAGCGCACCTTGATGGCGTCGCAGCCACACGCGACTGATGACGGCCGTATGATTCGAAGCCAGCCCGATGTGCTGATTTATTTGCCTGACAACCGGCAGGTCATTGTTGATTCCAAAGTGTCACTTACGGCGTACGAACGCTACTGTTCTGCTGAGACAGAAGAGGAGCGGCTATCGTCGTTACAACAACACGTTCTTTCGCTGAAGTCGCACATCAAACAACTCAGTGAAAAGCGTTATCAGAATCTGCCGCAATTAAACTCGCTGGATTTTGTGTTGTTATTCGTGCCTGTTGAGCCCGCGTTTTCGCTGGCTCTTCAAAAGGAGCCGGGTCTGTTTAACTCGGCGTTCGAACATCAGATTGTCTTGGTAGGACCCTCTACGCTGTTGGCGACCTTACGCACCATTCAGAATATCTGGCGCTACGAAAATCAAAGCCGTAATGCTCAGGATATCGCCAACAAGGCCGGTGCGATGTACGATAAATTTGTGAACTTTGCCGAGGATATGGATGAGCTGGGCAAAAAAATTGACACCACCCGGCGCAGTTACGATGCAGCCATGAACAAGCTGCAACTGGGGCGCGGCAATCTGATCAGTCGTGCTGAGACTCTGCGGGAATTGGGCGCACGCGCCAGTAAAAAACAAATACCGGATCGACTCGAGCAGGCACGTCAAAGCGACCCTGATCGGGAAGTTGAATAATCTCGAGAGCGATATGACTGATTATGAGCAGAACAATCAGTGCCACTGCACTAAAAGAGCTTGAACAATTTCTGCCGTGCCCGACACCGCAAGCCTGGTTGGACTGGGCGTTACAAAATCAGCGTTTGTTGCTTATTGATCACGCCAATTGTGAAAAAAAAGCCGCATCCAACGCGATGACTCTGATGTATCGACACGTCGGGCATACCCAATTACTGACCAAAATGTCTAAACTGGCCAGAGAAGAATTATTACATTTTGAGCAGGTGGTGGCGCTGATGGAGCAGCGCGGCATTACCTACGAGCGCATTGGTGCATCGCGCTATGCAGCAGGGCTGCGTGAGTTGATGCGCACAGACCATCAAGGTGGGTTGATTGACAGTCTGCTTGTCGGTGCGATTGTAGAGGCGCGCTCTTGTGAGCGTTTTCTGCAGCTGGCGCCATTGCTTGATGAGGAGTTAGGGAAATTTTATCAAAGTCTGCTGCGTTCTGAATCCCGTCACTACCAGGACTATCTTTTATTGGCGGCCATGTATAGCAAAGATAACACGGAGGCGCGTTTGCAGGAGTTTATGCTTGTAGAGAAGCGTTTGATTGAATCACCGGATACCGAATTTAGGTTTCACAGCGGTGTGCCTGCAGATAAATAGTTCAGCAACGTGATCCGCTCAAGGTACGCAGCTGTCAGGCGCCAACAGGTTATTAGCCAGTTTTGACTGTAATTGAGCCAGCTGGCTGCAGGGAATCAATAGATTGCCCGTCATTACCGCGCTGCTGAGGGTAGGAATCTGCAGAATAGCCGAGATGTCCTGCAAGCGATTATCCGGCGTATTGACCGAACTAAGGCTTCTGGCGTTTGCCAGTCCGTCAAGGTTGACCAGTTCATTACCGGCCAGATCGAGAAAGCGCAGATTAATAAGTTGGTCTATACCCGTCAGTGATCTTATCTCCAGCATCGGGCAAGCTAATACCTGAATTTGAGAGACTTCCGTGATCTGTCGATCTCGCACCAGGACATTTATGCAGCTTTGCAGCCCGGCATCAGCAACTACAACTAGCGCGCTGCTAGGTCGTGGATCGTAAAGCATCTGTTCATTGACACTGACTGAAAATTTTCGCCCGCAGCCGGTGAACGACAGAAGCACTGTAAACGCCAGAGCAGCCATTCCGAGGTTGCGCCGGGACATCCAAACAAAATTCAACATAAAAGCGCTCCTCACTTTAAGCGTGCAGCATACTGTAATGCCCCTGTTTGCTGGAAGCGCCGCCTGGAAATCTTGCCAGTACAAGACGTTGGCTATTTGCTGCACTGGAAATACGTATGTAGTCGGTTTAGACTGCATACCGTTAAAGAACCCATGATCCTTACAGGAAAAAATTATGAATAAATTTAGAGCCACAGGCCTTGGCCTGGCGGTATCGCTGCTGATGTTTGGCACGCAGTCACAAGCTCAGGATATCGATCTTACTGTTGAGCGCAATCAGATCAGTTACAGCGTTGGTGTGAATATTGGCCAGAATCTGGTTATGCAGGGATTGACCGAGCAGATTGATCTGGAAGCATTTATGGCCGGCTTGCGTGATGTGGTGCTGGATCAGTCCAAAATGACTGAAGAACAGATGATGGCAGCGCTGACAACATTTCAGCAGCAGTTGATGGATCAGCAGCAGGCGGCCGCCGATGAAGCTCGTGCAGAGAGCGAAGCATTTCTGTTAGAAAACGGTCAACGCGCCGGCGTAGTGACTACCGCTTCCGGACTGCAGTATGAGGTGCTTGAGTCAGGTGACGCATCCGGCACATCGCCAGTCGCTGAAGACTCTGTGCTGGCGCATTACGAAGGGCGCTTTGTTAATGGCGAAGTGTTTGACAGCTCGATTGAACGTGGTGAGCCTGCCCAGTTTATGTTGAATCAGGTCATTCCGGGCTGGACTGAAGGTTTGCAACTGATGAAGGCCGGCGACAAATGGCGTTTCTTTATCCCCTTTAGCCTTGGTTATGGTGAGGGCGGTTCTGGTCCGATTCCACCATTCTCTACGCTGATCTTTGATGTCGAACTGCTTGAAGTGAATCCTCAATAAGTGGACAAGCGAGACTTTAATCAGGGATTGCTGGCCTTTCTGCAGCAGTCTCCGACACCCTTTCATGCAGTGCAAACCATGCAGGCTCATCTTGAGGATGCCGGGTTTGAGCTACTGGATGAAGGAGCTGCCTGGCAATTGAGGCCGGGGCGCTCCTATGTGGTGCAGCGTAATGGTTCGTCAATCATCGCTTTCAGAACGGGTCAGGGTGACCCGGCTGACAGTGGTGTTTGTATGTCAGGTGCTCACACTGACAGTCCCTGCTTAAAGCTCAAACCCAATGCAGTGATGCAGTCTTCATGGGCCGTGCAGTTTGCGGTCGAAGTCTATGGTGGTGCGTTGTTGGCACCCTGGTTCGACCGTGATTTGTCATTAGCCGGTCGCGTCGAGTATTTGTCTGGCAATGGCGAGATGCAATCGGCACTGCTTGACTGGCGCCGCCCGATTGCGATTGTGCCTAGCCTTGCTATTCATCTGGATCGTGAAGTTAACCAGAATCGCAACATCAATCCACAGAAAGAGTTGCCGCCGCTGGTGGCGCTAGCGCCTTCAACAGGACGTTTTGATTTTGATGACTTTGTGCGGCAAGCTCTGAAGGCACAGCAAGGCATCACTGATATGCTAAAAGTCCTCGGTCATGAACTGTACTTTTACGATACTCAGGCACCGGCGCTGGTGGGCCTGAATGAAGAATTTATTGCATCGGCGCGACTGGATAATCTGCTGAGTTGTTATATCAGCCTTGATGCCATTCTAGATGCTCATCGTCAGCAACCTGACAAGTTTTCGCTCATGGTCTGTAATGATCATGAGGAAGTGGGCAGCTCTTCAGCCTGTGGTGCTCAGGGGCCGTTTTTACGCTCAGTGCTGTCGCGCATCAGTGCCCAGTTCGGGGCTGGTGAACCATCGGAAGCGATGGAGCGTTTGATCCGCCGTTCATTATTTTTGTCTATCGACAATGCCCATGGTATTCACCCGAATTTCCCTGAAAAACATGATGGTAATCATGGGCCGATACTGAACCGCGGTCCGGTAATCAAGATAAATGCTAATCAGCGATACGCCACCAACAGTCACAGCACCGCCATGTTTCGAGCGCTGTGTGAGCAAACGGGTATTCCATCGCAGGCGTTTGTGGTGCGCAGCGACATGGCATGCGGAAGTACCATCGGCCCTATTACTGCATCCGGTTTAGGTGTAGAGACTATTGATATTGGTGTACCAACTTTTGGCATGCATTCCATTAGGGAGTTGGCCGGCAGTGATGACAGCTGGTTGTTGTCACGCGCTTTACGAGCTTTCTTTAACTGAGTCAGCGGCGAGGGCTTTGCCGTCGACGCTGTCGGCGGATAAACCTTGCCGGGTCGATTAACTCCATCAAAGGTTCGGGAAGTGGGCTGGGTTCATGACAAATGAGCGCGGCAATGTGCTCGGCAATGACAGGACAGCTCACACTGCCGTGAGAGCCGTGCCCGGTACTCACATATAGACCTGATAGCGCCGTGATAGCGGGCTGCGTGTTTTCCTCTGCGCTATCGTGAGGTTGAGAGTGCAAAGCGCCGCCATAACAGCCTTCGGGTAATACTGTAGCTGGCACACAGCCACCTATCGGCATGTAGTCGCGCGATGCGCCTCGAATTGCGGCACGGCCGACGTCCGGGTGCTGGTCTGTAAAACCCAGCATTGCCGTGATCTCACCAAGTTTTTCAAAATTTTCTTCATGCTCGTGTGCTGTTTCTGCTGTATCCACGCTGTGTTTGACATAGCTGGCTCCAACACAGTGGACGCCCTCGAAATTTGCCGGTGCGATGTAGCGTTGGCTGCAGATCACCTGCCTCAGCCCGGTACTAATGCTGTTTTCTTTGAGATGACTGACCTGGCCACGCAGAGGAGATACCGGGACTTCGGCGGTTTGCTCAAAGGCGCGTGCTGCGTAACTATTTGCGATGACCACCACATCCGCCCGGATCAGCTCTACGTCATGGGATTCGCCATCACTGCTCGCCAAGCTCTGGTCTGTCAAAGTTCTGCCAAGAACTGACCATGAACCATCAATAAACTCGAGTCTGTTGACCTGTGTGCTGGTCTTTACGGTGATCAAGGGATGTGTCAGGCACTGGATACTGCAGTGTTTTGGATTTATCCAGCCACCACCAGGCTGCCAAAGCCCGTCTTCCTGTAGTGGTAAACCGGTCAGCTTGCTGGCTTGTTGTGCATTGATCGCCTGCAATAACTGATTCGGATAGTGGGCGTAGGCGAGGCCCAGAACTTCACTGTCAGCCGCCTCTCGGGTATTGGTGTAAGCGCTGTTGAGCGTCAGCACCCCGCAGTGATGCCAATTCGCTGCTGAACTGGCTTCCGCATCAAGGTGTGCATAAAAGCGCAATGCATACAGATAACTATGCACATGAAACTGCCAATGCGCATCAGCTTGTTTGTTCAGTCGCATCTGCACAATGGCTTGTTTGTTACCCGATGCGCCACTGGCAATCTCTGATGACTGTTCAAGAACGGTCACTTTCAACCCGCGTTGGGCAAGGCTGCGTGCTACAGTTGCACCCGCTAACCCCGCACCAATCACCACTGCCGTGCGCGCTATGGTTTGAGTTTGGCTGGCGGTCACAGATGGCTGCTGCATATGTGCAAAGAGCATGTGGCGCTTCGGGCCGAAACCTTTGCGCTTCTCAACCACGAATCCCAGCGATTTCAGATGACGCACCACACGGCCGGTGACGCTGTAGCTGCTCAGTGTGCTGCCAGACCGGCTGAGCCGGGCAATAATGTTGAGAATATCATCGCTCCACAATGCCGGATTATGAGTGGGGCTGAAGCCGTCCAGAAACCATGCGTCAATCCTTGCTTCGGGGCTGGATTGTTGAGTCAGCAGCTCAAGGGCGTCACCAAAATAAAGTTCTAACCACACCGTGTTTATTGTTTGTTGGTCATTGCTGATCAACAAGGGTATGCGGTGGTAACCCTGGCTGTGATCCGGGTAGTTTGGTAAAAACTTCTCGCTCAATGCTGACAGCTCAGGCCATTGCAACAAGGCTTTGCGCATTTCATCCACGCCAAGCGGATGCTTCTCGCAGCTGATGAAGTGCAGTCTCAGGTGTTTACAGGCCGTTTGCTGCCAGAGGCGCAGACAACTCAGAAAGTTGAGGCCTGTGCCAAAGCCCAGCTCACAGATGGTGAATACCCCAGGTAATTCAGTTGCATCGAGGTCGCGCCAGCGTTGCTGTAATTGGTTGCCTTCCAAAAATACATAGTGTGTTTCTGCCAGCCCGCCGTTGCGTGAAAAATAAACGTCGTTGTAGCGCCTGGAGTAGGGGGCACCATCGTCTTGCCAGAGCAAATCTGCCTGCTCAAGCTCAGTAGTTTTATGTGATTCAACGTTCATGTTCAGGAGTACAACAGGCTTGTGAGGTGCTTTCCGGTAAGCGATCGAATTGTAACCTATTCACCTGTCGGTAACCTGCTGACATTTTGCCTGTGAAAACAATGGCGTGCTGGTGTAAAATGCGCGACTTAAATTTCTGGTGACGCCATCTTTCAGGAACTTCCATGGAAATCAATCCCTTCTTGCTGAAAATCAAAGACTTCGCAGAGCGCACTGACACGCTCAGGGGGTATCTTTGACTACGACACCAAAAAGGAGCGACTGACAGAAGTAGAAATGGAGCTTGGCGAGTCGGCAATCTGGGACAAACCAGAGGTTGCGCAGGAGTTGGGACGCGAGCGTGTCAACCTTGAACGTGTTGTTAAAACCATTGAGCGCATGAACAGCGGATTAAATGATTGCCGCGATCTGTTGCAATTGGCGCAGGATGAAGATGATGAAGAGTTGTTGGCTGAAGTCAGCACCGAGCTTGATGCTTTGGAATCTGCACTGAAGGAACTTGAGTTCCGCCGCATGTTCTCCGGAAAAATGGATCCCAACAGTGCCTATCTGGATATTCAGGCAGGCTCTGGTGGTACCGAAGCGCAGGATTGGGCGCAAATGCTGATGCGTATGTATCTTCGGTGGGGTGAGGCCAAAGGCTTTCAGGTTGAAGTGGTGGATGTGACCTCAGGCGATGTAGCCGGTATCAAAAACACCACAATTTTGTTTACGGGTGAGTATGCGTTTGGCTGGTTGCGCACGGAGACAGGTGTGCACAGGCTGGTAAGAAAATCTCCGTTTGACTCTGGCAATCGACGTCACACATCATTTTCCTCGGTGTTTGTGTCGCCGGAAATTGATGACGATATCGAGATTGATCTGGATATGTCCCAGGTCAGGGTTGATACCTTCCGCTCCAGTGGCGCCGGCGGTCAGCACGTAAACACAACAGATTCGGCAATTCGTCTGACACACTTGCCGACGGGCATTGTGGTGCAGTGCCAGAATCAGCGTTCACAACACAAAAACAAAGATCAGGCCATCAAACAGTTAAAGGCCAAATTGTACGAGCTTGAGGAGTTTAAACGCAGGCAAGAGGCGCAGGCGGTGGAGGCAGAAAAGTCTGATATCGGCTGGGGCAGCCAGATTCGCTCCTATGTGCTCGATCAGTCGCGCATCAAAGACCTGCGTACCAACGTGGAGAATACCAACACGGGTTCTGTGTTAGACGGGGACCTTGACCGATTTATTGAAGCCAGCCTAAAAATGGGATTGTAACCGCAGATGACTCAGACAACTTCAGATCAGGCAAATACGCACGGCGCAGATCAGCACGCACTGTCAGCCCACGAAGAGAACAAACTGATTGCCCAGCGTCGGGAAAAGCTGCATGCCATTCAGCAGAAGCGCAATGCATTCCCGAATGATTTTCGCAGAGATACACACGCTCAGGATATTCATACCGAGTATGCTGATACCAGCCGGGAAGATCTGGAAAAGTTGGCGCGCAAGGTCAAAGTTGCCGGCCGTCTGATTCGTGAGCGTGGCCCCTTTCTGGTGATACAGGACAGCACGGAAGCCCTGCAGCTTTATGTCAATCACAAAGCCCTGACAGCCGAGGTCATGGACGAAATCAAAGCACTGGATCTGGGTGACATCGTCGGTGTTCACGGCGAAGTGTTTCGCACAGGTAAAGGCGAGTTGACCGTGAATGTTGAGTCCCTGCGTCTGTTGACCAAAGCGCTGCGCCCGCTGCCAGATAAGTGGAAAGGCCTGTCTGATACCGAAGTGCGTTATCGTCAGCGTTATGTTGATCTCATCGCCAATGAGGCGTCACGTCGCACCTTTATTCTGCGCTCAAAAATTGTCAACAGTATGCGTCAGTACTTCCAGGCCCAGGGTTTTATGGAAGTGGAAACACCCATGATGCATGTGATCCCGGGTGGTGCGAGTGCCAAGCCATTTGTGACCCATCACAATGCGTTGGATCAGGCTATGTATCTGCGTATCGCACCCGAGTTGTATTTGAAGCGTCTGGTTGTGGGTGGTTTTGAAAAAGTGTTCGAGATTAACCGCAATTTCCGTAACGAAGGACTGTCCACGCGGCACAATCCTGAGTTCACTATGGTTGAGTTCTATCAGGCGTATGCGGATTATCATGATCTGATGGACTTCACTGAGGCCATGTTTCGGCAGATCGCCATGGAAGTGCTGGGTACAACAACCATTGTGTATCAGGGGCTGGAAATCGACTTTGCGCAGCCGTTTACCCGTCTGAGTGTGAGAGATTCGATTGTGCGTTACTGCCCTGGTGTCACCCTTGAGCAATTACAGACACGTGAAGCAGCCACTGAACTGGCTGGCAAACATGGCGTGAAAGTTGAAGCTTCCTGGGGACTGGGCCGTATCCTCATGGAGATATTTGACGTAGCCGTGGAACATCATCTGCTGCAGCCAACATTTATCACCGAGTATCCCACGGAGATTTCACCGCTGGCGCGTCGCAGTGACAGCAATCCTGATGTGACTGACCGCTTTGAGTTGATGATAGGCGGGCGTGAATTGGCCAACGGTTTCTCAGAATTAAATGATGCTGAAGATCAGGCTGCGCGCTTTCATGAACAGGTTGCACAAAAGGACGCCGGTGACGACGAGGCAATGCATTTTGACGCAGACTACATCACTGCACTCGAATATGGTTTGCCACCCACCGCAGGAGAGGGTATCGGTGTTGATCGTCTGGTGATGCTGTTTACCGATGCTCCCTCAATCAAGGACGTTCTGTTGTTTCCGCACATGCGACCCACCCGGGATTAAACATGCGCGATGTGCGTCTGCATGACTCCTGGAAAACGTTATTGGCGGCAGAGTTTGAACAGGACTACATGAAAAAACTGCGGGCCTTTTTGCTGCAACAAAAGCAGGATGGCCGCATGATCTACCCGCCAGGCGCACAAATTTTTAACGCGCTGGATCAAACTACATTTGAAAACGTCAAAGTTGTTATCCTCGGGCAAGATCCGTATCACGGTCCCGGCCAGGCACACGGGTTATGTTTTTCGGTATCAGCCGGTGTGCCAAAACCTCCCTCCCTGCAGAATGTTTTTAAAGAAATTGAGAGGGATCTTGGCATAGTCCCGTCAAAGAATGGCTGTTTGCTGGCGTGGGCTCAACAGGGCGTATTGTTGCTCAATGCGGTGCTCACGGTTGAGCATGCACAAGCAGGCTCGCATCAGAGCAAAGGCTGGGAGCTGTTTACAGATCGTATTGTCAGTTTGTTGAACGAGCAGCGTGAGCATTTGGTGTTTATGCTGTGGGGCAGTTACGCCCAGAAAAAAGGTGCCATCATTGACCGGCATCGACATCTGGTGCTGGAGTCTCCTCATCCATCGCCTTTGTCAGCCCACAGAGGTTTTTTTGGCAACAAACATTTTTCCAGCGCCAACCGTTATCTGATCGAGCATGGCATAGGCCCTATCAATTGGCAGTTGCCTGACACTTCTACATTCCCCTGATAAATACGGAGACTCGCATGATTGATTTGCCCTTGCAGGAACTGCCCACAGCAGTCGTAGTAGGTGCCAGTCATGCCGGTTCACAGCTGGCAGTGCACTTGCGCAAAAGTGGATGGCAGGGCCGGATTGTGTTGATTGGGGAT